>JBJHCH010000034.1:0-28742 GCA_050485905.1 Paracoccaceae bacterium
GGCTCGAGGACGAAAAAGACGGCGTTCGTCTGATGAAGTCGATCCGCGGGCTGGATGCTCTGCTGATGCGGGCGGTCGACAAGGGCATCTTCGGCACCAAGGAGCGATCTGTGATCGACGCGGCAAATCCCACGGGCATCCGTTTGATCGTTGATCAGCAGTTCGACCTAGCCCGCACGGTGCTTGCTCACGGGCTGATTCCGATCATCGAGCCAGAGGTGACTATCTCGATCCCCGACAAGGCGGAAGCGGAGGAGATTCTGCTGAACGAAATCACGCGCTGCCTTGATGACCTGCCCGCAGGCCAGAAGGTGATGCTGAAACTCACGCTGCCAAGCCGGGCGAACCTCTACAAGCCGCTGGTGGATCATCCGGCGGTCATGCGCGTGGTGGCGCTGTCGGGCGGGTATTCGCGCGATGAGGCGAATGCACTCCTCGCGCAGAATACCGGCGTGATCGCAAGTTTCTCGCGCGCCCTGACAGAGGGGCTTTTGGCAGAGCAGCCCGACGCCGAGTTCAATGCCATAATTGCCGCGACAATCGATTCGATCCACGCAGCATCTGTGGCTGGCTGATCCGGCGATGGCGTTGCCGCTACGACACCTAGTGCGGGCGACTACTTAAGGGATTCCCAAAGCTTGGGAACTATGCGAATCTGATGACAGTCGCCAGTAAGAGGCGACGTGGCAGATGGGCAGACAGGCATGGGCAGCCAGCGCAAGGGGCCGACTCTATTTGCGTTACTCTTTCTTTCGGTCTGCCTGACGCTGGGTGGATACTTCACCTTTGCCGCCGTTCAGGGTGATCATGGCGTGCTCAGGAGGGTGCAGACTCTGGCGGAGGTCGCGCAGTTGCGAAGCGAGCGCGACCGTCTGGCGGCCGAACTGGCTGAGATGCAGAACCGCAATCGCAGGCTGTCGGACGATCACCTGGATCTCGACCTGCTGGACGAACAGGCGCGCGATGTGCTGGGTCTGATCCGGATGGACGAACTGGTCATCCGCTGAGGGCGCAAATTCGCCTTTGCCCTTCCTTTCGCGATCCGCTATAAGATAGTTCAGCATTAAACTATTTACGTTGCGACGGGGGGAGCGCACCATGGCCGCACGCAGGGCAGCCCAGAAACCGGCTGCGAAATCAAACGTCTCCAAGGACGAACTGCTGAAATATTACCGCGAGATGCTGCTGATCCGCCGATTCGAGGAAAAGGCCGGTCAGCTTTACGGCATGGGCCTGATCGGCGGTTTCTGTCACCTCTACATCGGTCAGGAAGCGGTCGTCGTCGGGCTGGAGGCTGCGGCCGATGAGGGCGACAAGCGCATCACCAGCTACCGCGATCACGGGCACATGCTGGCCTGCGGCATGGACCCGAAGGGCGTGATGGCCGAGCTGACCGGGCGCGAAGGCGGCTATTCCAAGGGCAAGGGCGGCTCGATGCACATGTTCTCGAAGGAGCGCCACTTCTACGGCGGCCACGGGATTGTCGGTGCGCAGGTGCCGCTGGGGGCCGGGCTGGCATTCGCCGACAAGTATCTGGGCAACGACCGCGTGACCTTCGCCTATTTCGGCGATGGGGCGGCGAACCAGGGTCAGGTATACGAGACCTACAACATGGCGGAGCTTTGGAACCTGCCGGTCGTCTTCGTGATCGAGAACAACCAGTACGCCATGGGCACCAGCATGAAGCGGTCCACCAAATCACCCAGCCTGTGGGAACGCGGTGCCGCCTACGGGATCAAGGGCGAGGCTGTCGACGGTATGGACGTGCTGGCGGTGAAGGCGGCGGGCGAGAAGGCCGTGGCGGCCTGTCGTGCCGGCCAAGGCCCGTATATTCTTGAAATGATGACCTATCGCTACCGCGGCCATTCGATGTCCGACCCGGCGAAGTATCGCACCCGTGAAGAGGTGCAGAAGATGCGAGAAGAGAAGGACGCGATCGAGCATGTCCGCGACCTGCTGCTGACCGGGGATCTTGCAACCGATGACGACCTGAAGGCCATCGACCGCGAGATCAAGGAGATCGTGAACGAAAGCGCCGAGTTCGCCAAGGAAAGCCCCGAGCCGGACCTGTCCGAGCTGTGGACCGACATCTACGCCAGCGAAGTTCCGCAGGAAGCCTGAGGGGGAGAGAGACGATGGCAACCGAGATCCTGATGCCCGCCCTGTCCCCCACCATGGAAGAGGGCACGCTGGCGAAATGGCTTGTGAAGGAGGGTGACGAGGTCACATCCGGCATGATCCTGGCCGAGATCGAGACCGACAAGGCGACGATGGAGTTCGAAGCGGTGGACGAGGGCACCGTCGGAAAGATCCTTGTCGATGAGGGTACCAGTGGCGTGAAGGTCAATACGCCGATCGCGATTCTGATTGAAGAAGGCGAAAGCGTCGAGGATGCGAAGCCGAAGGCTGCAGCGAAATCCGACGAGAAACCTGCCGAAAAGGATGAGGCCAAGGGTGGGGGCACCCCAGCACCCGTTGCACAAGCCCCCGCCGCGCCGAGGGTGGACCAGAGCCCGGACTGGCCCGAGGGCACCGAGTTGAAATCGCAGACCGTGCGCGAGGCGCTGCGCGACGCCATGGCCGAGGAGATGCGGCGCGAGGAAACCGTCTTCCTCATGGGAGAGGAAGTCGGGGAATATCAGGGCGCCTACAAGATCAGCCAGGGGCTGCTGGACGAGTTCGGCCCGCGCAGGGTCGTTGACACGCCGATCACCGAGCATGGCTTTGCGGGTATCGCAGTCGGTGCGGCCTTTGGCGGCCTGCGCCCGATCGTGGAGTTCATGACCTTCAACTTCGCCATGCAGGCGATGGACCAGATCATAAACTCGGCTGCCAAGACGCTTTACATGTCGGGCGGGCAGATGGGCTGCCCCATCGTGTTCCGCGGCCCGAACGGCGCGGCCGCCCGAGTCGCGGCGCAGCACAGCCAGGACTATGCTGCATGGTTCATGCAAATCCCCGGGCTGAAAGTCGCGATGCCCTATTCGGCGGCCGACGCGAAGGGCCTGCTGAAATCCGCGATCCGCGATGCGAATCCGGTGATCTTCCTGGAGAACGAAATCCTTTACGGCAAATCCTTTGATGTGCCGGTGCTGGACGACTTCACCGTCCCCTTCGGCAAGGCCAAGATCTGGCGCGAGGGCAAGGATGTCACAATCGTCAGCTTCGGCATCGGGATGACCTACGCGCTTCAGGCTGCCGAAAAGCTGGCCGAAGACGGGATCGATGCCGAGGTGCTGGACCTGCGCACGATCCGGCCAATGGATACGGACGCCATTATCGCATCGGTCATGAAGACAAACCGCTGTGTCACGGTCGAGGAGGGCTGGCCGCAGGGCTCGGTCGGTGGCTACATCAGTTCCGTCCTGATGCAGCAGGCGTTCGACTATCTCGATGCGCCTGTCATCACCCTGACCGGCAAGGACGTGCCGATGCCCTATGCGGCGAACCTGGAAAAGCTCGCGCTGGTGACCACCGACGAGGTGGTCGAGGCGGTGCGCCAGATCACCTACCGGTGAGCGGGATGCAGGTTCTGGGACGGGATGCTGAGCGAATGGCCTATCGCGTGGCCGTGACGGTAAATGGCGAAAAGGTCGTTGGGCTGGTGCCTGACGATGTGATTTCGAACACGATGCGACTGACTGGCGGTGCCGGTCATCAGCGCGCCTACGAATGGATCGCGGACCGGGCGGCCGGACTTGAACGCGCCATCGCCGCCAAGCATCGCGGCGACCGGGTGCGGGCGCCGTTCGACCGCATCGTTCTGTCCGAGGAGAACTGACATGCCGACGGAAATCCTGATGCCCGCCCTATCGCCCACGATGGAAGAGGGCACGCTGGCGAAATGGCTGGTCAAGGAGGGCGACACGGTCGCCTCGGGCGACATTCTGGCCGAGATCGAGACCGACAAAGCGACGATGGAATTCGAAGCCGTCGATGAGGGCACGGTCGGCAAGATCCTTGTCGCCGAGGGTACCAGCGGGGTGAAGGTCAACACGCCGATCGCCGTCCTGCTGGAAGACGGCGAGAGCGCCGACGATCTTGGCAAGGCGAAAGCCGCCGAGCCGAAGAAGACCGAACCTGCGGAAGAAGAAAAGGCACCGAAGCCCGCAGCTTCGGGCGATTCCCCGGCGAAAAGCAAGGCACCGTCCAGCAGTTCCGATGCAGACGGCAAGCGCATCTTCGCCTCGCCGCTTGCCCGCAGGATCGCGGCGGACAAGGGGCTCGATCTGGCGCAGATCAAGGGATCGGGCCCGAACGGCCGGATCGTGAAGGCCGATGTCGAAACGGCCCAACCCGGCACCACGGCGGCACCTGCTGCCGAGAAGCCGGCGGCCAAATCGGTCGCACCCGCGGCGGCGGCTTCCATGCCCAGTGGCCCGTCGGCAGATGCGGTCGCGCGGATGTATCAGGATCGGGACTACACCGAGGTGGCGCTGGACGGTATGCGGCGCACCATCGCCGCCCGCCTGACCGAGGCCAAACAGACCATCCCGCATTTCTATCTGCGCAGAGAGGTCCAGCTGGATGCGCTGATGGCGTTCCGGGCACAATTGAACAAGCAGGTCGAAGCCCGCGGCGTGAAGCTCAGCGTCAACGATTTCATCATCAAGGCCTGCGCCATGGCGCTACAGGCCTGCCCGGACGGCAACGCGGTCTGGGCCGGGGATCGCATCCTGAAGATGAAATCCTCTGACGTCGCGGTTGCCGTCGCGGTCGAGGGGGGGCTTTTTACCCCGGTCATCAAGGACGCGCAGCAGAAATCGCTGTCGGCGCTATCGGCCGAAATGAAGGATCTCGCGGGCCGGGCGCGGAACAAAAAGCTCGCGCCGCATGAATATATCGGCGGGTCTATGGCGATCTCCAACCTCGGGATGTTCGGGATCGAGAACTTCGACGCTGTCATCAACCCGCCACACGGGTCGATCCTCGCGGTTGGTGCCGGCATCAAGAAGCCTGTGGTCGGGACCGATGGCGAGTTGAAGGTGGCCACCGTGATGTCGATGACGCTATCAGTCGATCACCGGGTGATCGACGGCGCGCTTGGGGCGCAGATGCTTCAGGCGATCATCGACAACCTGGAAAACCCGATGGCGATGCTCGCCTGACACAAAGTAGGGGACCACTCGGCCCCCTACTTTGTCAGCGAAACGACCCTGACCTTTGCGCCCTTCGCCGAGAGTGCAATCTCTCCTCGGCACAGCCGCAGGGCATCGTCGCCAAATGCCTCAGCGCGCCATCCGCGCAGTGCAGGAACGTCGCGGTCGCCCGCAGCAATCGCATCCAGATCGGCCGACGAGGCGATCAGCTTTGCCGCGACGCCGGTTTCCTGAGTCTTTGCCTTCAGCAGAACGCGAAGGAGGTCGGCCAAGGCGCCGTTAACCTGCACCTGATCGCGCTCTGCCTCGACCTTGAGGTGTGTCTCCGGTGGCGCCGCCAGCCCGGCCTTTACCGCCGCCAGAATTCCCTCGGCGATCTCTCCCCGCCGGGCCTCGCGCAGCAGCAGACGCGACCGCCCGAGGTCTTCCTGGCTGGCGGGCTTGGTCGAGACCAGTTCGAGCAGCGCATCATCCTTGAACACCCTGTTGCGCGGGATGTCGCGCGACTGGGCATATTCCTCGCGGAACCGCGCAAGCTCTCGAGCAATGGCAAGGAACCGCCCCGACTGGGTGCGCGTCTTCAGCCGCTGCCATGCCTCTTCCGGACGAACAATGTAGGTTTCGGGATTGGTCAGTGTCGCAAGTTCCTCTTCGACCCAGCGCGTGCGGCCCGTCGCCTCCAGTTCCGCGGCAAGCGACTCATAGATCACCCGCAGATGAGTCACGTCGGCCAGCGCATAGGTCTTCTGGTCCTCGGACAGCGGACGGCGCGACCAGTCGGTAAAGCGCGAGGTCTTGTCCAGCGGCGCGCGCGCGATCTTGCGCACCAGCGTCTCGTAACCGACCTGATCGCCGAAGCCGCAGACCATCGCGGCCACCTGCGTGTCGAACAACGGCTGCGGGATCACCTTGCCGTCCACATAGAATATCTCTAGATCCTGCCGCGCCGCGTGAAACACCTTCACTGTCCCCTCGTACCGCAGAAGATCGTAGAGCGGTTCGAGCGACAGGCCTTCGGCCAGCGGATCGACCAGAACAGCCTCGCCGGTCTTTCCCGGCAGCGCCAGTTGCACTAGGCAGAGCTTGGCATAGTAGGTCCGTTCGCGCAGGAATTCGGTATCGACCGTGACGTATGGCACAGCCTTCGCCGCAGTACAGAACTCCGCGAGTTCCTCGGTCGTGGTCAGTGTTCTCATGGGTGGTCGGGTCCGGTTTTCGACTCGGCCGTATTAGGCAAATCGCGCGATGAAGTGAACCCCGCGGGTCAGGGCAACCAGATCGGCCGGCGATCGCCCGCAGCGAACCTGCGCAGCACGGCCGGATAGAGCCGGTGCTCCATCGGCAGGACGCGGGCGGCAAGGGTCTCGGGCGTATCGCCGGGCAGGATCCGTACCCGCGCCTGCCCCAGGATCGGCCCATCGTCGAGTTCCGCCGTCACCTCATGCACGGTGCAGCCGGCCTCGGCATCGCCCGCCTCCAGCGCGCGGCGGTGGGTGTGCAGGCCGCGATACTTTGGCAGTAGCGAGGGGTGGATGTTTAGCATTCGACCGGCGAACCGCCCGACGACGTTCGCGGTCAGAACCCTCATGAAACCGGCAAGACACAGGATATCGGGTGCGGCTTGCAGAAGTGGGCGCAGGAGTTCTGCTTCAAATGCCGCCCGATCAGCCGCGAAACGCCGATGATCGACCGCAACCGTGGCGATCCCCTGCCCCGCAGCCCAGTCCAGCCCCGCAGCGCCGGGATCGTTCGACGCGACCAGCACGCAGCGTGCCGGGTGGTCGCCGGTCATAGACGCGACAAGCGCGCGCATGTTCGATCCGCCACCCGAGATCAGAATCGCGACGCGCTTCAAACCAGGCGTCCACGGTACCGAACCCCCTGCCCCGGCACGACCCTGCCCAACCGAACCACCGTCTCACCCGCATCGCCCAGCAACTCCTGCAGCGCATCGGCCCGATCCGTCGCAACAACTGCAACCATGCCGATCCCGCAATTGAAGGTCTTGAGCATCTCGGCCTTGTCCAGCCCGCCCTGCTCGGCAAGCCAGCAGAACACTGGCGGCAGGGTCCATGCATCAAGGTCGACCTCGGCTGCCAGTCCGTCTGGCAAAATGCGCGGCAGGTTCTCGGTCAACCCGCCGCCGGTGATATGGGCCAGCCCGTGCACGCCCCCGGCACGGATCGCCGTAAGCACCGGGCGGACGTAAAGCCGCGTCGGCGCCAGCAGCACCGCACCAAGAGAGCCGGGGGCAAAGGGCGCCGGTGCGTCCCAGGACAGTCCGGTGCGCTCCACGATCCGGCGCACAAGGGAATAGCCGTTCGAGTGCACACCGTCAGAGGCGAGACCGAGAAGTACGTCACCCTCGGCCACCCCATTTGGCAGCGCCGCGCCGCGTTCCATCGCGCCGACTGCAAAGCCGGCAAGGTCGAAATCCTTGTCGTGATACATGCCCGGCATCTCTGCCGTCTCGCCCCCGATCAGCGCCGCGCCACAGACGGCACAGGCCGCGGCGATCCCCTCGATCACACGCGCCGCCTGATCAAGGTCGAGCCGGCCTGTCGCGAAGTAGTCAAGGAAGAACAAGGGCTCTGCCCCTTGGCAGACCAGATCGTTGACGCACATGGCCACCAGATCGGTGCCGACCCCGCTTAGTTCGTCGCTGTCGATGGCAATGCGAAGCTTGGTGCCCACGCCGTCAGTAGCAGCCACCAGAATCGGATCGGCGAAGCCAGCCGCCTTCAGATCGAACAGTGCCCCGAAACCACCCAAGCCGGCCATCACGCCCGGCCGACGGCTGCGCGCCGCTGCCGGCTTGATGCGATCAACCAGCGCATTCCCGGCATCGATGTCAACGCCAGCCTGCGAGTAGGTAAGCGCGGGTTCTTTCGGGGTCATTCAACATCTCCGGCATGGCGCGGCGGGCGCTAACCGGATAGTCCATCCACGATGGTCGCGCAACGCCCGACCCGATCGGCTTGACCGGTCCGGCGGTTCTGCTAGGCATGACCCCGGCCGGGCCCGTAGCTCAATGGTCAGAGCAGGGCGCTCATAACGCCTTGGTTGGGGGTTCAAGTCCCTCCGGGCCTACCAATCCGAGAAGTGACACTCAGGACACATCAGGTCCGCTTTGATACCTGATAATGCCATTCTCAATGAAAATCCCTGCTAGGGAATAGGCGCTTTGCTTGCTCGCGCGGGTGGCGGGCACTGGAGAGATGGCGTGGCGGGCGGGGGGCATCGTCTGCCTGCGGGTTAGCAATGCCGACGGCCTGATCCATCGGGTGGCCAAGCTCTGACAGACGGGGCGAGAGATCCTCGATATGCTCTGCAATCAGATGCACCACGATACCCTCCCGTTCCAGCCGCCCGGTGACCCGCAGCAGCCGCCCGTCAATGACCATGCGACGGAAGCGCTCGTAGACCCTTCGCCAGATGACGACATTCGACACGCCGGTTTCATCTTCCAGTGTCAGGAATATGACCCCAGAAGCGGTACCGGGCCGCTGGCGGGTAATGACGAGGCCGCAGACGGTTTGCCGGCCGGGCGGCACCGTCTGCAACTGATCATGGGGAGTCAGGCCTGCAATCGTAGGACGCAACAACTCCATCGGATGAGCGCGAAGGCTGAGGCGCAAGGCGACGTAGTCTTCGACCACTTCCTCGCCCAAGTGCATTGTGGGCAGCGTCACTGCTGCCTCTTGCATACCCTCCCCATCAATGCGGTCAGCGAAGAGTGGCAAGGGTTCAGGCGCGCGGATGGCCCGGACGGCCCAAAGCGCATCACGCCGCGTCAGGCCCATACCGGCGAAAACATCCGCCTCGGCCAGGCGGGTCAGAACTGATGGCGCAATCCCGGCCCTCAGCCAGAGGGTTTCTGGGTCAGTATAGCCGTTGCCCCGCGCCGCGACGATCCATTCGGCATCCTCCTGGCGCATCCCCTTGACCTGGCGAAACCCGAGCCGCAGGGCGGGCATACCGTCCGCACGCCGCTCCAGCATGTTGTCCCAATGGCTGCTGTTTACGCAGACCGACCGAACCTCGACCCCATGTTCGCGCGCGTCGCGTACGATCTGGGCCGGTGCGTAGAACCCCATCGGCTGGGCGTTTAGCAGCGCGCAGGCAAAGATCGCCGGGTGATGACACTTCAGCCAGGACGACACATAGGTCAGCATCGCAAAGGCGGCTGCATGGCTTTCAGGAAAGCCGTAATCGGCAAAACCCTCAATCTGGGAAAAGCACTGCTCGGCGATCTCGCGACTGTAGCCGTTCTGCAGCATGCCGCTGACGAAACGGTCACGGTGCTCCCCGATGGTTCCCATTCGCCGGAACGAGGCCAGCGAACGACGCAAGCGATCCGCCTCTTCGGCGGTGTAACCCGCGCCGACCACGGCGATCTGCATCGCCTGCTCCTGAAACAGCGGCACGCCAAGGGTCTTGCGCGTGACCTCTTCCAGCGCGGCGCCGAAGGGTTCGGGCTTTTCCAGTCCCTGCCTGCGTCGGATATAGGGCTTCACCATCCCCCCCTGAATTGGACCGGGGCGAACGATGGCGACCTCGATCACCAGATCGTAGAAATTCTCTGGCTTCATCCGGGGAAGAAAATTCATCTGCGCCCGGCTTTCGACCTGAAACACGCCGATGGCATCGGCTTTCTGAAGCATTCGGTATGTTGCAGGATCTCCCTGCGGCACTGTGTCGAGCTTCAGGTCCAGCCCCTCGTGCCGCCGCAGCAGTTCGAATGCCTTGCGGATGCAGCTCAGCATGCCCAGCGCCAGGACATCGACCTTCAGGATACCCAGCGCGTCGATATCGTCCTTGTTCCATTCGATGACTGTGCGTCCCTTCATGGCCGCGTTCTCGATCGGGCAAAGTTCGTCCAGACGCCCGCGCGTGATGACGAATCCGCCGACATGCTGACTGAGATGGCGGGGGAATCCGATAATCTCGGCAATCAGGCGGACAGTCTGGGCCAGACGCCGATCGCGCGGATCAAGACCCAGTTCACCGATGCGGGCGGGATCGACCCCACCACTCGACATGCCCCAGATTTGTCCGGCAAGGCTGGCCGTCACGTCCTGCGGCAGCCCCATGACCTTGCCCACCTCACGGATCGCGGCACGCGAACGGAAATGGATGACAGTCGCACAGAGCCCGGCGCGGTGGCGACCGTACTTTTCATATATCCACTGGATCATCTCTTCGCGCCGCTCATGTTCGAAATCGACGTCGATATCGGGGGGCTCGCCCCGGTGGCGCGAGATGAAACGCTCGAACACCATGCCGATCATGTCAGGGTCCACATCGGTAATTCCGAGAGCCCAGCAGATGATAGAATTGGCCGCCGACCCGCGCCCCTGACACAGGATGCTCCGCGCGCGGGCCTCTTCAACGATGTCGTGGACGGTCAGGAAATAGGCCGCATAGCCAAGCTCGCGGACAAGGTGCAACTCCTTCTCGGCAAGCGCCCTGTGGCGTGCGGGAACATCGCCCCGGCAACGCCGCCTCAGCCCCTCCCATGTCAGGCGTTCAAGTCGATCTTGGGGAGCCTCTCCATGCGATATCTCATCCGGGTATTCATAGCTGAGATCGGACAGGTCGAAACTGCATCGCGCAGCAATCTCCAGCGAACGACGAATCGCGGCGGGGTAACGATGGAACAGCCGCGCCATGTCACCATGGCCCTTCAACCGGCGCTCTGAATTGGGCAATGCGTGGGTTCCGATGTCGTCGATCGTCAACCCCTCACGCAGACAGGTAAGGACGTCGGCCAACTGACGGCGGGCAGCACGGTGCATCAGCACGTCCCCCACGGCCACCATCGGTGTCGAACAGCGCAGCGCAAGTCGGGCACAGGCGTCGAACCACGCCTGATCGGTGCCGTTATAGCGTGGCGCGGCCCCCAGAAAGACATGGCCGGGATAGGTCCGACTCAGGATCCGGAGCGTGGCATCAGCGCCGGACAGATCGTCGGGGGGTAGCGCGATCAGATTCATGCCCCGGCACCCATGCATCAGATCCTCCAGATCCAGATGGCACTCGCCCTTCTCCGCCCGCCCCTTTCCCAATGTCAGCAGCCGTGCAAGACGGTGATAGGCGGCACGGTCGCTGGGCAGGGCAACCCATTCCACTTTGCTGTTACGCAATATCAGCCGCGTCCCCACGATCAGCTTGGGCAAATGCGTCAGCGATGGATGCGGCAGAGTCTGCTCCGAAATCTGCATCCGCGATGAGGCATCGACCTGCGTGGCCGACCGGATGCGCAGGGTATCCTCGGTCTTCAAGCGCAGATTGTGCAACGCTGTCCAGGCGCGCACCACGCCCGCCAGGGTATTGCGGTCGGTGATGGCGATGGCAGAAAGCTCAAGTTCCGCCGCGCGCAGGACCAGTTCCTCGGGGTGAGAGGCCCCGGTCAGGAAGGTGAAGTTTGATGTCACGCAAAGCTCGGCATAGCTCATGCAAACTCCCCCTGCACGAACCAGCCCGACGTTTGTGGGGTGTGGAACAACCACAGTCGGCGGCCCTGCCGGGTTTCGACCCGCCAGTAATCGCGCACCCCCGAACGCCAGTTCGGGTCATCGAACCACCATTCGGGGGCGATCCGCTCCGGCCCCGTGGCGCGTGCCGTGGTGAAGACCATGCGCCGCCAACGGAAGCGTTCTGGCGGACGGTTTCCATCGCCCACGGTAGGCTCGGGCGGAAATAGGCACAGTGGTCGCGGCCGCGCATCGGACCAGCCACGCTCCGGGGTGCTGAAGGCTGCCATTGCGACAAGAAAACCGCGTTCGGGGATGTGGCTGTCGGCCGGCAGGAACCGCAGGACGTTATCTAGGCCGACCCGGGTGCCAATCCGGGTTATCAGGTCGTTCAGCCTATCGGGGTTCTGCCTCGTCATGGACAGACCGGACTGCTTTGCAACCAGCGGCTCCACCAGCGTAGCCTCAAGCCGCAACTGGTCGATACCAAAACCGGCTTCGATCTCGGCCACCCCACGCTCGAAAAGCGGCAGGATGCGCTGCGGATCGCGCATTGGGGCGGCCAGTCGCAGTTCCACCTGCTGGCTGCCCTGATCCACCCGCCGCAATGTAAGCGCCAGACTGCGCGCGCCTTTCTCCTGCGCGGCGAGTTTCTGGCAAAGCCAATCGAGCAGCCGCGCCGTGGCTGCCATCACATCCGCAACCCGCCCGATAGGTTCGGGAAGGGTCAGGCGGACGCCGTAACTAGGGGCGGCAGCCTCGGGCGTGATAGGCTCCGGCATGTGACCAAGCGCCTGATCGAGTCGCATCAGGAGCCCCGGCCCGAACCGGCGCGCCAGCGGCCCACGGGGCGTGGCGCACAGATCGCCTATGGTCCGCAAGCCCATGCGCTGCAGCGCCACATTGGTATCAGGGTCCAGCCGAAGCGCCGCTACCGGCAATTCGGGCAATTTCACTCCGCTCTGCCCATGATGCGCCAATGCCCATGCAGCGCCCCGTGTCGGACCCGATCCCAGCCGCAGGGACAGCCCCGCTACGGCAGCGCGAGCACGCATATCGGCGAGCATGGCGTCCTCTCCCCCCCACAGATGGGTGGAGCCGGTCACATCCAGCACAAGCCCGTCCGGCGCCTCAAGGCCCACCCAAGGACAGTAGCGCATCGCCCAGCGTTGCAGGGCGATGAGAAACCGCACATCGAGATCGGTCCGTGCGGGGCGGCTTATCAGATCGGGGCAAAAGGCGCGCGCCTCCGCCATTCCCATACCCCGATGAAGCCCAAGCGTTTCCGCCTGCGCATTCAGACAATGGATGCGCTCACAGTTCTGCTGACGAAGAATAAGCGCGAAGGGGCCGTCAACCGGGTGCGACCTCAGAGCCCGGTCGCTGGCCAGCCGGGGAAACCACATGCAAACGACGCGCCGTTCGATCCCATCGAACATGCCAGGCCCCAACTGTTCCCGATTTGTTCTTTGTAATTTCCCACGACGCCAGAGTCGAGTCTTCCCTGTCTGGATCGAACACCGGGGTAGCGCGCCACCGTGTCTCGGCCGAGTTGGAGCCCATCCCTTCGGGAATCATACAAAGCCCGGTCGTGCCCCCTGCCTTGGCCGCGAGTTGAAGCCGGCGCCCCTCGCGCAGATCCAGCGGTCGGGTGATCTCGAGCACGACAAAAGAGACAGAGCCGTCCTTGAGAGCCTCCTCAGCCACGGCAAGGCTGTCGGTCTGGTTCCGACTGCGCACCTGAAGATAAAGCGAGGGGTCGCAGAACGGGGAAAGGCCAACCGGATTCAAGCTGTCTGAAAGCCAGGATTCCCTGATCCACAGCACATGATCCCGCGCCGATGCCGTGGCTATGGCCGAGAAAGCGAAAGCCCCTGCCCCGAAGACCTCGTGGACACGGCATTCTCGTAGCGGAAAACAGGTGAACAGATCGGGCTGCATGCGTTCAGAGCTAACCTGGATGCCTCGGATTTCCAACGGCTGCTGCGAGTCGCTCTATTCTCCATCACGAAACGGCTGACCAGAAGAAGGACTCAGAACCGGTCGACAGGCAGCTTCAGGTAATGGCGACCATCGCCTTCCGCCGCCGGCAACCGGCCACCGCGCAGGTTAATCTGGAGGGCGGCAAGGATCCGGTCAGGTAGCACCAGTGTCTTGTCACGTGCCTGCCGTCTATCGATCCAGTCCTCGCGCCTGGTGCCATCTCTTACATGAATGTTGTTCGCCTTGTGCTCAGCAACGGTGGCCTCCCATTGCGGCTCATCACGGTCGGCGGTGCCGTAATCATGGCCCACGAAGAGGCGGGTGTCGGCCGGCAATGCAAGTATCGCCTGGATCGACTCCCACAGTTCCGCCGCGTTGCCACCGGGAAAATCGGCGCGCGAAGTGCCGGCATCGGGCTGCATCAGCGTATCATGGGTAAATGCAGCATCGCCGCAGATATAGGTGATGGACCCCAGTGTGTGGCCGGGCGAGAGCATTACCTTCACATCGAGGCCGCCGATCTTGAAGGTCTCTCCTTCGGCGAACAGCCGGTCGAAATCGCGCGCGGGCTGAAAGGTATCAGGCAGATTGTAGATCTCGGCCCAGATACCGGCGATTGTCTTCACCTTCTCTCCGATCGCGTTCGGCGCGCCAGTACGTTCGCGCAGTTGCGCCGAGGCCATCATGTGATCGGCATGGGGATGAGTATCTAGGACCCACGCGACAGTCAGCCCATTCTGCTGCACCAGATCAAGCACCTGCTCCATGCTGCCCGTCGAAAAGCGGTAATGCTTTGGATCAAAGTTCCAGACCACGTCGATCAACGCCGCCTTCTTCGTGGCCGGGTCGGCGCAGATATACTGGATCGATCCCGTATCGGGTTCGTAGATGCCCCAGACATCCGGACTACCTGGCGCGGTGGAGGGAGAGTAGCGGACGACGCGTTCGTTCAGTTTCGACTTTGCCATTTGATGTCCTTTCATATGCCGCCGCTGCGACGCTTGCCCCGGCAGGTTTGAGATGCTATATATTAGATATGCCTAAATCAGTCAATTCTAATATAATGGAAGATGTGAGCAATACGACGATCTCTGCACTTGAGGGCAAGGCTGACGAGGTCGCCCGCAGGTTGGCGCTGGTCGCCAACGCCAAGCGGCTGTTAATCCTGTGCGAACTGGCCAAGGGCGAACGGTCGGTCAGTGCGATTCAGAGCGCGGTGGGACTGGGACAGTCGGCTCTAAGCCAGCATCTGGCACGCCTGCGCGATGCAGGTATCGTGGCCACGCGACGAGAGGCCCAGACGATCCACTACCGCCTGCAGGATCAACAAGTCGCAGCCCTGATGGACGCGCTCTACGAATCCTTTTGCAAACCTGATTGAGCCCCCGCAGCCACTTGACGCAGCACTAGCGCAGCGTCTCAATCACCAAGCCATCACGGCAACGCCAAGATCAGGCATCAGGGATGCCGAGAACACACAAGGCGGTCAGCAAAGCAGGACAAGCATCACGTGGCAGTTCTGGAGTTCGAGTCTTCCGATCTTCGAATACTAGTACCACATGTCTGCCATGGCGGCCTTTCGAAGAGCGATAAACTCACGCAGCGCCTCGTCAACACCGGCGTCTAGGAGCGGTGCCTCGAAGTCGGCCAGAACCTGCTTCCAGCGCCGATTTGCGCGGATAGCAGAATCGGGGGCTCCTGCGGCCTCCCATTTCTCGAAGGGCTCGTTGTCAGCCAGCTCCGTATCCCAAAAGGCGGTTTGGTAGTTTGCCATCGTATGGGCGCAGCCGAAGAAGTGATTGCCCGGCCCCACCTCGGCAAAGGCATCGACGGCCAACTGGTTGTCGTCCACCCGCACCCCGTCGAGGTAGCTGTGAAGCGCGCCGCAAAGATCACAGTCCAGCATGAACTTCTCGTAGGACATCGACAGCAACCCATCGAGGAATCCGGCGGAATGCAGGATGAAGTTCGCACCGCAGTGAATGGCCGACAGCATCGACATCGTGCCTTCCGTCATTGCCTGAGCGTCGGGCAGCTTCGAAGTGGTGAAATTGCCTGCACAGCGCAGCGGTAGCTTGAGCCGGCGAGCGAGCTGCCCAATCACCAGCGACCCGGCCGCCGGTTCCGGGGTGCCGAAGGTCGGCGAACCCGAGCGCAGGGACATCGACGACAGAAAGTTGCCGAAGATTACCGGTGCACCCGGACGTTCCAGTTGAGTCAGCGCACAGCCCGCCATCGTCTCGGCCAGCGCCTGGGCGATGGCGCCGGCAGTCGTAACCGGCCCCATCGCGCCTCCCAGAATAAAGGGCACGATCACTGCCGCCTGGTTGGCGCGCGCATAGGCGCGCAGCGACTTCGTCATCGTGCCGTCCCAGACCAGCGGCGAGTTCACGTTGACGTTGCCAAGGATTACGCAGTTGCCGTCCACAAACTCCGCACCGAACAGAATGCGGGTCATCTCAATTGAATCCTCGGCACGATCCTCGGCAGTAATCGAACCCATGAACGGCCGGTCGGAGTAGCGGATATGGGCATAGACCATGTCCAAATGGCGCTTGTTCACCGGCACGTCCGTCGGTTCGCAAATCGTACCGCCGGAGTGGTGAAGCCAGGGCGACGCTTGGGCCAGCTTCACGAAATTCTCGAAATCCTCGATCGTGCCGTAGCGGCGGCCCCGATCCAGATCCATCACGAAGGGCGAGCCGTAGGCGGGCGAAAAGACGACTGCATTGCCACCGATCTGCACACTCCGGTCGTGGTTCCGGGCATGCTGGGTGAACTCTGCCGGTGCGGTCGTCAGGATATCGCGCAACATGCCTGGCTCGAACCGAACCAGCACACCTTCCACCTGTGCCCCGGCCCGCCTCCAGTGATCGAGCGTCGCCGGATCATCACGGAATTCAATGCCGGTTTCTGCAAGGATACGGTCGGCGGCCGCTTCGATCCGAACAAGGTTGTCGTCGGACAGGATGTCATAGGGTGGCAGGTTGCGCAGGATGAACGGCCGTCCGAGATCATGCGCGGGCGCAGCGTGTTTCGTCAGTCTCGCCGCGCGACCGCTGCGCGTCGGCCCTTCCCGTGTTTCATCCTGCACCCTCATCGGCCCATCCCCTAATTCGATTCTACACAGCATAGGATGGAGCGGGGAACTTGTGACGCTGGAAGCGTCTAACGGTTGGGCCAATCCGACTTTTCGCACACGGGGGGCCGAGCCACCCAGGGCGGCCAAGGGAGCCAGAAGCCGAAGCTGCGCCCACACATCATGCACCAAACAAAAGGGGGCCGAAAATCGGCCCCCTTTCCGTCGTTTATATCGAGATGGACTTACATCATTCCGTCCATGCCGCCCATGCCGCCCATGCCGCCGCCGGCACCAGCACCGGCCTTGTCCTGCGGTTTCTCGGCAACCATGGCCTCGGTCGTGACCAGCAGACCGGCAACTGACGCTGCGTCTTCAAGCGCTGTGCGAACGACCTTGGCCGGATCAATCACGCCAAACTTGAACATGTCGCCATATTCTTCGGTCTGCGCGTTGAAGCCAAAGGTCTTGTCGCTGGATTCGCGGATCTTGCCCGCGACCACCGAACCATCGACGCCCGCGTTCTCGGCGATCTGCCGCAGCGGCGCTTCCAGAGCTTTGCGGACGATGCCGATACCTGCATCCTGATCGCTGTTCGCGCCCTTCAGGCCGTCAAGCACCTTGGCAGCCTGGATGAGTGCCACACCGCCGCCGACGATCACACCTTCCTGAACGGCCGCGCGGGTCGCGTTCAGGGCATCGTCCACGCGGTCCTTGCGCTCTTTCACCTCGACCTCGGTCATGCCGCCGACGCGGATCACGGCCACGCCACCGGCGAGTTTCGCAACCCGCTCCTGCAGCTTCTCGCGGTCGTAGTCGCTGGTGGTTTCCTCGATCTGGGTGCGGATCTGGGCAACGCGAGCCTGGATCTCGGACTTGTCGCCAGCGCCGTCAACGATGGTGGTATTGTCCTTGTTGATCGACACCTTCTTGGCCTTGCCGAGCATGTCGATACCGACATTCTCCAGCTTCATGCCCAAGTCCTCGCTGATCACCTGACCGCCGGTCAGGATGGCGATGTCCTGCAGCATGGCCTTGCGGCGATCGCCGAAGCCCGGCGCCTTCACGGCAGCGATCTTCAGTCCGCCGCGCAGCTTGTTGACCACCAGCGTGGCCAGCGCCTCGCCTTCCACGTCCTCGGCGATGATCAGAAGCGGCTTCTGCGACTGAATCACGGATTCCAGCAGCGGAACCATTGGCTGCAGCGACGACAGTTTCTTCTCGTGCAGCAGGATCAGCGCATCGTCGAGTTCGGCGATCATCTTGTCGGCATTGGTCACGAAGTAGGGCGACAGGTAACCGCGGTCGAACTGCATGCCCTCGACCACTTCGGTCTCGGTCTCCAGGCCTTTGTTTTCCTCGACGGTGATGACACCCTCGTTGCCGACCTTCTGCATCGCATCGGCGATCTGACGGCCGATCTCGGCCTCGCCATTCGCCGAGATGGTGCCGACCTGCGCAACCTCGGCGCTGTCGTTCACCGGCCGGGCAGCAGCCTTGATCGCCTCGACGACTTTCGAGGTCGCGAGGTCGATTCCGCGCTTCAGGTCCATCGGGTTCATGCCCGCGGCAACCGACTTCATGCCTTCCTTGATGATGGCCTGGGCCAGAACGGTGGCGGTCGTGGTGCCATCGCCAGCCTCGTCATTGGTGCGGCTGGCCACTTCCTTCACCATCTGGGCGCCCATGTTCTCGAACTTGTCCGAAAGTTCGATCTCCTTGGCAACGGTCACGCCGTCCTTGGTGATGCGCGGCGCGCCGAAGCTCTTGTCGATCACGACGTTGCGGCCTTTCGGGCCCAGCGTAACCTTCACGGCATCGGCGAGGATGTTGACGCCGCGCAGCATACGGTCACGGGCATCGGTATTGAACTTGACGTCCTTAGCAGCCATTGTGCTTGCTCCTGGTTGTCTTGGATTTCAAAGGGTTGAGGCGCGACTATCAGGCGATGATGCCCAGGATGTCGCTTTCCTTCATGATCAGCAGTTCACTGCCGTCGATGGTGACCTCGGTTCCCGACCACTTGCCGAACAGGATACGGTCGCCTTCCTTGACAGCCGGCGCGATCAGTTCGCCCGAGTCCTTGCGCGCGCCTTCACCCACGGCTACCACTTCGCCCTCGGCGGGCTTTTCCTTGGCGGTATCGGGGATGATCAGGCCACCCTTGGTTTTTTCGTCGCTTTCTACACGACGGACCAGCACACGGTCATGCAGCGGTTTGAATGCCATCTGAGAACGCTCCCTAGGTTCCAGGTTGAATAGATTAGCACTCATCTCAGGCGAGTGCTAATGACGCCGAGATAAGGAGGTCGTCGCGGGCTGTCAACGGGTCGGGTAAGGAAAAATTCACGCAATCGGTATTGCTGCGCGGGCTTTGGCGAAGACGCGGATGTGGGTGATGGTCTCAGGGTGGCGACAGAGAGACCCGATGCTCCGCAACACCATCCTGGCAGTGCTTTTTACGCTGACGCTCACCTTCCCCGCATGGGCGTCCTGCAGCGGCAATGACTTGCTCGCAAAGCTTCCAGAGGCCGAGCGAGATGCACTTCGAGAGCGTGCGGTATCCGTCCCTTATCCTGAAGGTAACCTGTGGCGGGCAGAACGTGACGGGACGGTGCTGCATCTTGTCGGCACGATGCACCTGCCAGACCGCCGCATGGACGGCATCCTGGCTGGGATTGTTCCGCTGCTAGCGGAAGCTGATTTGGTTCTGCTTGAAGCTTCCGCCGAAGACCGCGCGGCGCTGCAGTCAGAGATCGTAACCGATCCCACCAGAGCATTTGCCACCGACGGACAGACGCTGCCAGAGCTTCTGCCCGAGGGGGACTGGCAACACCTCATGACTGAGTTTCGTGCCAGGGGGATACCGCCGATGATCGGCTCGCGTTTCCGGCCCTGGATGGTGCTGGCGCTGCTCTCGGTCCCAAGCTGCGTGATGGACCCGCTGGTGTCTGGCGATGCGGGCCTCGACCAGCAGATCGAAGACTCAGCGCGGGCCGCCAATGTCCCGGTCCGCGGGCTGGAGCCGCACGACACGCTGTTTGACCTGTTCGACGCCTTGGCTTTGCCGGAACAGATGGCGCTGATACAAGCCACGCTTGCGCAGGGTGCCGGTGACGAAGACCTGTTTGCGACCTTGGCCAATGCTTGGTCACGGGGTGAGCACAGGCTGATCTGGGAGTTTGCCCGAAGCCGGGCGCTTGCCCTCCCCGGCGCCGAGCCGGAAGAGATCAATGCCCAGATGGCGCGTCTGGAAGAACTGCTTCTGGCAGGGCGCAACCGCAACTGGATGCGGATCATCACCTCCGAAGCGACGGGCCGACGTGCCATTGTCGCCGTTGGGGCGGCGCATCTTTCGGGCCACGAGGGGCTGCTCGATCTGCTGGATCGCGCGGGTTTTGTCTTAACGCGGATCGACGGCTGAGCGGCGGGTGACATCCCGAACGGCAGGCGATAGAAAGCCGCCGAAACGCTGATCGATAGGCAAGGGACACCCCAATGATCAAGGTCTTCGGCCACAAATCCCCCGATACCGATTCCACCGGATCGCCCATCATCTGGGCTTGGTATCTGTCCGAGGTGAAGCGCACGCCCGCGACGCCTGTCCTGCTGGGTGAACCGAATACCGAGGCAGACTTCGTTCTGAAACGTTGGGACCTGACGAAGCCCGAGATCATCGCCGATGTGGCGCCGGGCGATGATTGCGTGGTGGTCGATACCAACAACCCCGCGGAACTTCCCCCGTCGATCAACGAGGCGAACGTCATCCAGATCGTTGATCATCACATGCTGGCAGGTGGGCTCAAGACAAAGACGCCCATTGATATAACCATCCGGCCGCTGGCGTGCACTGCCACGATCATGCACGACCTGATCGGCGACGACATGGCGCGGATGCCCGATAACATCAAAGGCGCGATGCTCTCCTGCATCCTGTCCGACACGCTGGAGTTTCGCAGCCCGACGACGACTGACCATGACCGCGCTGTGGCCGAGAACTTGGCACGCGAGTTGGGCATCGCCATCCCCGACTATGCTGATGAGTTGTTCGCGGCCAAGTCGGACGTCTCGTCCTTTTCAGATGCCGAACTGCTGCGGATGGACAGCAAGGAGTATGAAATCGGCGGCAAGCAACTGCGGGTCTCGGTCCTTGAAACGACCTCGCCAAAGTTGCTGCTGGACCGCAAGGCTGACCTTGTCGCTGCGATGGACACGGTCGCGGCAGAGGATGGCGCCGATCAGGTGCTGTTGTTCATCATCGACATCCTGCGCGAGGAGGCGACGCTTCTGGTTCCGAATGAACTCACAAAACAGATCGCGGAAAGAAGCTTCGGTGCGACGGTGCAGGGCGATACGATTGTCCTTCCCGGCGTAATGAGCCGCAAGAAGCAGATCCTGCCGGCTCTGGCGCTCTGATGGTGCGCATCATTGGGTCGCTGGCCGAGATCGCCAGCCAGTACGATACGCTGTTCTGCGACCTTTGGGGGTGCGTGCACGACGGCACGCGCGCCTACCCGGCGGCAGTTTCCGCGCTGCAGGAGTTTCGCAAAGGCGGCGGGCGGGTTGTGTTATTGACCAACGCGCCACGTCCCGAGGGGTCGGTCCAGCGCCAGATCGAGCGACTGGGCGTCCCCGGCGACAGCTGGGATGTGATCGTGACATCCGGTGATGCGGCGCAGGCGGGCATGATGATGGGTGCTGTCGGGCGCAGGGTTTGGCACCTCGGCCCGGAGAAGGACGAAAGCTTCTTTGCCGACGTGCCGGAGGACGTGGCCGCGCTCGGGTCGTTGGAACGGGTATCGTTTGATCAGGCCGAGGGTATCGTCTGCACCGGCCTCTTCGACGACATGACCGAAGGCCCCGAGGATTATCGCTCCCGCCTGCTTGCGGCCAAGACGCGCGGGATGAAGCTGCTTTGCGCCAACCCCGATATCGTCGTGGACTACGGTGACACGCGCATCTTCTGCGCCGGCGCCATTGCCGCGCTCTATGACGAGATGGGTGGTGAGAGCCTCTATTTCGGCAAACCACACCCGCCAATCTACGATCTTGCAAGGCGCAAGCTGGCGGCGCTTGGCCACGATCCGCGCGATGTGCTGGCAATCGGCGACGGGATCAACACCGACATTGCCGGCGGCGTGAACGAAGGCATCGACAGCCTGTTCATCACCGGCGGTCTGGCGGCCGAGGAGTTCGGTAGCGACGTGGAGAATCCCGATCCGACCCAACTGGATCACTGGCTCATCGGGCAAAACCACATGCCGACCATGGCCATCGGCCGCCTGCGCTGATTCCGAGCGGCAACAAAATTGCTCCATCTTGGCGCATCGCGTAAAAATATTTCGCGCAGGATTGTCATTGGCACTTCGTCGATCTATGTTGCACCGCAGCATGGATCACGGGGAACTCGCAGCAATGTTTGATACGCCCATGAACGATAATCTGCCGCGCGGAACCATCTGCATCGAAGACATCGAAATCGGCATGGCCCGCCATCTGCAGAAGCAGGTGACCGACCGGGATATCGAACTCTTCGCCGAGGTCTCCACCGACCGAAACCCCGTGCATCTGGACGATGAGTATGCTCGCGATACGATTTTCGAGGGCCGAATTGCCCATGGTATGCTGACTGCGGGCCTGATCTCTGCGGTCATCGGCGAGCAGCTTCCGGGTCACGGCACGGTCTATCTTGGTCAAAGCCTCAAGTTCATGGCCCCGGTGCGGCCTGGCGACACCGTGCGGGCCGAAGTGACCGTAACCGCCATCGACCATTCGCGGCGGCGCGTTACCCTTGAAACCCTCTGCCGCGTGGGCGATACCACCGTCCTGAAGGGCGAGGCGCTGGTTCTGGCACCAAGCCGCAAGTTCGACTGACGACACGGGCGGCCCCCCGCCCCGGGGGAAGATGCGCATCATCAGGCACTGGACGGGCGTTGACGCATCCGACCGCGGTGCCGCGGTGGCGATCGGCAATTTTGACGGCGTGCATCTTGGCCATCAGGCAGTTATCGAGCTTGCGCGGCCCCATGGCCGGCTGGGCGTCGTCACATTTGAGCCGCATCCACGCGAATATTTCGCCCCCGACGCCCCCGCCTTTCGCCTGATGAACGCTGAAGCGCGCGCGAACCGGCTGGCAAAGCTTGGGGTGGAACTGCTCTACGAACTGCCCTTCAACGCGCGCCTTGCGCAGTTGCCGGCCGAGGCATTTGCGCGCGAGGTGCTGGCCGACGGGCTGGGCATCGCCCATGCTGTCGTCGGCGCCGATTTCCGCTTCGGCAAGGGGCGCGATGGCGGCGCCGAGGAACTCCTTGCATTCGGCGCTGCCATGGGCTTCGGCGTCACCGTGGCAGAGCTGCTTGACGCCGGCAATCGCGCCATCTCCTCGACCGCGATCCGAACCGCCCTGACCGAGGGTCGACCGCGCGAGGCTGCTGTGATGCTGGGCCATTGGCATCGCATCGAAGGGCCGGTGCTGCACGGCGAGAAGCGTGGGCGTGGTCTTGGCTATCCTACCGCGAACATGGCGCTGGACGGTCTGCACCTGCCGCGCTTCGGCGTCTATGCAGTGAAGGTCGATGTGCTGACGGGGCCGCACGCGGGCAGCTACGGTGGGGCGGCCAGCCTTGGGGTGCGGCCAATGTTCGGTCTCGCCCAGCCGAACATCGAGACCTTCATCTTCGACTTCGACGGCTCGCTTTACGACGAGCATCTGTCGGTCGCGCTGGTCGACTGGCTGCGGCCC
Organism: Paracoccaceae bacterium; assembly: GCA_050485905.1. Lineage (GTDB taxonomy): Bacteria > Pseudomonadota > Alphaproteobacteria > Rhodobacterales > Rhodobacteraceae > JAWLCA01. Next base: position 23,380 of record JBJHCH010000034.1, read on the forward strand.
GAGATGACGTTCGACGGCATCGACGGGCTGATCGCGCAGATGGACGCTGACTGCGCCCTCGCCCGCGATATCCTGGCCGCGGTCTGAGGCAATGGCCCGAACCCGGCACCGCTTCTGGGAGCGCCCGCTGGAGGAGCTGAACCCCGCCGAGTGGGAGGCGCTCTGCGACGGCTGCGGAAAGTGCTGCCTGAACAAGCTGGAAGATCCTGACACCGGCGAGGTAGCCTTTACCCGCATCGCCTGCCGCCTGCTGGACGGCGAGACATGCCGCTGCTCGCAATACGAGAACCGCCGCACCTTTGTCCCCGACTGCGTTTTCCTGACGCCTGGCACCATCGACGACATCGCTTACTGGCTGCCGGCGACCTGCGCCTACAAGCTGCGCCACGAGGGACGTTCGCTCTACCGCTGGCATCCGCTGATTTCGGGCGATCCCGAGAGCGTGCACCGGGCCGGCGAGTCTGTGCGCGGATGGACGGTGCCCGAGTTCGAGGTGCCGGAGGAAGAATGGGAAGACCACATAATCGACGGAGATCTCTGATGCACTTCGCCTCCGACAACGCCTCGGGCGTTCCTGAAGAGGTTCTCGCCGCACTCGCGGGCGCCAACGAGGGTTACGCGCCATCCTACGGTGCGGACCCGATTATGGACCGCGTGCGGGAGCGGGTCCGAGAGATCTTCGAGGCGCCCGAAGCCGCGGTCTATCTGGTCGCAACCGGCACCGCAGCCAACGCCCTGTCGCTGGCGCTTTTCTGCCCGCCCTGGGCAAGCGTCTTCTGCCACCGCGCCAGCCATGTCGAGCAGGACGAATGCGGCGCGCCCGAGTTCTATACAGGCGGCGCGAAACTCGTCCTCCTGGGCGGCGACCACGCCCGCATCGACCCTGCCGAACTGACGCGGGCGCTGGGACCGCGTGGCCCGCGCTTCGTGCATTCGGTCCAGAAGGGGATTCTATCGCTGACGAACGCAACCGAGGCTGGCACCACCTACACCCCCGCGAAGGTGGCGGAACTCACCGCCATCGCCCGCAATCACGACATGCCCAGCCACATGGACGGCGCACGCTTTGCCAACGCATTGGTGGCGCTCGGCTGCACGCCGGCAGAGTTGACCTGGAAGGCGGGCATCGACGTGCTGTCGTTCGGCGGCACGAAGAACGGGCTGATGGGGGTCGAGGCGGTGGTGATCTTTGACCCGGCGAAGGCGTGGGAGTTCGAACTGCGCCGTAAGCGCGGCGCGCATCTATTCTCCAAGCACCGCTACCTGTCGGCGCAGATGGAGGCGTATCTGACCGATGACCTGTGGCTGCGGCTCGCCGGACAGGCAAACCGCGCCGCGGCGCGCCTGTCCCAGGGCATCGCCGCGCTGCCCGGCGCCCATTTGCTTCATCCGACCGAGGCCAATGCCGTCTTCGCCGCTTGGCCGCGCGCAGGCCACCGGCGGGCGCAAGATGCCGGTGCGGCCTATTATCTCTGGCCGATGGATCAGTCGTTGAACGGCCCGGCCGACGAGGCCGTGTCAGCACGCCTCGTCTGCTCATGGTGCACCACCGATGACGACATCGACCGCTTCCTGGCTACGATCAGCGGCTGACATTCACCCCGATCAGCCCGGCCACCTGGTCGGAGTGGGTCACCGGCAACATGTGGCCAGCGCCCGGCACCTCAGCCACGCCCACATCCGGCAGTCGCGCCGCGATCTCTTCTGTAACGCGCGCGATCACCGGCGGCGAACCGGTGCCCCGGATCAGCATTGTGGGTGCGTCCAGCTCCTCCAGCCGGCCGGGCGCCAGCAACCGGGCGTTGTCGTCGCGCAGCATCGGATCGCCAGCCGCGATCAGGTCGATGCGCGCCACAGCGTCCTGCCGCGCCCGCGCCGGCAGATCGTGCCATTCCGTCCCCGCGCCCCAGATCGCCATGAACGCCCGCGCCGCCGCCTCGCGGTCGCCGGTCGCCAATGCCGCCTTGACCGGCGCGAAATCGGCCTCGTTCCGGTCCCATTCCGGATGGCCCCTTGCCGCGGCAAAAAGCACCGGTTCGATCAGCGTCAGCGAGCGAACACCCTCTGGCGCGGCCAGTGCCAACCTGAGCGCGATCACCGCCCCGAAACTGTGCCCGATCAGATGCATCGGCTCGGTGTAGAATGTCGCCGCCACCTCGGTCGCACGGCGACCGTAGTCCCCCTGCCCGTCCCAATCGGCGCTTTGGCCATGACCCGGCAAGTCGAAAGCGGTCATCGAAAGGTGACCGCCCAGGCGACCGGCAACACCGGCCCACACCCCGGAATGGGCGAGGCTGCAATGGATCATCAATGCCGGCTCCGCCCCCTGCCCCCAGTGCCGGGAAAAGGTGGCGATGCCGGCGCGGTCCTCGATGGTCACAACTTGCCGGACAGGTGCAAGTCCAGATCCTCCAGCCGATCCTGCCCCCAGAACCGCTCGTCTCCGACGATGTAGAACGGCGCGCCAAATACGCCGCGGGTCATCGCTTCTTCCAGATTGGCGCCAAAGGTCTCGGCGCCCAGCAGCAGGCCCTTGTCGACCAGCGCAGGATCGAATCCGGCGTTCTCCAGGCAGGCGCGGATCACTGCATCCTCGGCAATGTCCTTGTCCTCGGCCCAGCAGGCCCGCATCAGGCTATGGACCAACTCGCCCAGATCCCCGCCGCCGGCCGACTGCGCCGCGATGATGGCATAGGCCGACGGCGCGCCATTCGTCGGCCAATGCGCCGGCTTCGGATTGATGGGCAGGCCAAGCTTCTTGGATTGCCTGCGCAACTCCTGAAGCCTGTATTCCTTGCGGCTGTCATGCCTCTGGGGCAACGGCAGCCCGCCTGTGCGGGGAAACAGCGCGCCAAGGTCGATCGGCTTGTAGGTGATGGTGGCGTCATGGTGGGCCGCGATCTCCTCCAGTCGCTGGCCGGCGAGGTAGCACCAGGGTGACAGGGTGGTGAAGAAATAGTCGATCTGGGTCATGGCTGCTCTCTGCGATTACGTTCCCCGGCAATGGGCGTGCCGCACGCGGTTTGCAACCCCCCGGCCGGGTGATAAGCGAAGCGCGGACGCCCGAATCCGTCACGAAACCGTCGTCAGGACCCGCCATGCCCTCCATCACCGAACCCAAGCTCATCGCCGGCAATGCCAACCAGTCGCTGGCGCGCGGCATCGCCCGACGCATGTCACTTCATCGCGGCATGTCGGTCAACCTGGTGGATGCGCGGGTCGAGCGGTTCAACGATCAGGAAATCTTTGTCGAGGTCTTCGAGAACGTCCGCGGCGAAGACATGTTCATCATCCAGCCGACCTCGAACCCGGCCAACGATAACCTGATGGAATTGCTGATCATATCTGACGCATTGCGCCGGTCGTCGGCAGCGCGGATCACGGCGGTGATTCCCTATTTCGGATATGCGCGGCAGGATCGGCGAACCAAGGCCCGCACCCCGATCTCGGCCAAGCTGGTGGCAAACCTGATCGTGCAGTCGGGGATCGAGCGCGTGCTGACGATGGATCTACACGCGGCCCAGATCCAGGGCTTCTTCGACATCCCGGTGGACAACCTCTACGCCGCGCCGATCTTTGCGATGGATGTCGAGCACCACTTTCGCGGCAGGATGGACAATCTTACCGTCGTCTCACCCGATGTGGGTGGCGTGGCCCGGGCGCGCGAGCTTGCAAAACGGGTCGGCGCGGCGCTCGCCATCGTGGACAAGCGGCGCGAAAAGGTCGGCGAGGTGGCCGAGATGACCGTGATCGGCGATGTGAAGGGCCAGACCTGCATCATCGTCGACGACATCTGCGACACGGCCGGCACGCTCTGCAAGGCGGCGGAGGTGCTAATGGAGGCCGGCGCGAGCGAGGTGCACAGCTACATCACACATGGCGTGCTGTCCGGCCCGGCGGTGGAGCGGATCACCAACTCGGTGATGAAGACCCTGGTCATCACGGATTCGATCGAGGCCTCGGAAGAGGTGCGCGCCGCCCGAAACATCCGGATCGTCCCCACCGCACCCTTGTTTGCCCAAGCGATCCTGAACATCTGGAGCGGCACGTCCGTCTCGTCGCTCTTCGATGAAGAGACGCTGACCCCGATCTACGAAGGCATGTACCGCCGCGACTAAAGGCAGCGGCGTCAGACATCGCCCGCAGTCTGGACGACGCGGCCGAGGAGCCCGTAGTCGATGGCTTCCTCGGGTCCCATCCAGTAGTCGCGGTCGGTGTCGCGGTCGATCCGCTCGACCGGCTGGCCCGTCGCTTCCGCAAAGATCTTGTTCAGACGCTCCCGCATCTTCAGAATCTCGCGTGCCTGTATGCCTATATCAGTCGCCGGTCCGCCCATACCGCCTGACGGCTGGTGCAGCAGGAACCGCGTGTTTGGCGTGCAGAAGCGCCGCTCGCGCGGGACCGAAACGAAGATAAGCGCCCCGGCCGAGGCGACCCAGCCGGTCCCGATCATCTGCACCGGGGCAGCGATGAAGCGAATGATGTCGTGGATCATGTCGCCCGATTCCACATGCCCGCCGGGCGAGGACAGGATGACCTTGATCGGATCGTTCGACACACCGGCCAGCGCCAGAAGCCGGGCAGAAGTTGTCCGGGCCAGATCCTGATTGATCGGGCCAGTGATCAGGACCGTGCGCGACTCGAACAGATGCTTCTCGACGACGTAGGAGGGCGTCTTCTCGGCATTTTTCTCACCGTTCTCGTCGCTGTCGTCCAGCCCCGCCGCCAGAACCTGATTGCTCATCTCTCGTCCCCTTCCCGTCATGCCCGCAGCTTATTCGCTCCATCGCCCTGCGCAAGCGTTCAACGCCCGCGGGACGCGCGTTTCGGCGGGTTCTCGACACAGCATCAGGAGACAGGGAAGCCTCGCCAGGCGTAGGCGCCATGGGTGCGCGCGCCATTGGCAACTCTTGGCTCAGCCCTTCGCGTCAAAGTGGAATTTTCGTCCATTTCATGGTAGCTTGGATTTTCATAAGGGGTGCGTCTCTGGCGCCCGCCCGCCCGAGATATTTCAATGGTCTGAACATTCAGCAACATCGCTTTAGCGGAGGACCGGGCCATGCCCGACCGAACCCATGAAGAGACCTCGCTCATATCCATCAACAAGATTCCCTGCTGCCCGGAGATCAGCAAGGATCCCAGCTGTGACCGCCTGCAATTCGCCTATCGGCTGACGAACAGGCTCACAGACATCCCGGTGGAGATCACCATCGTGGCCGAGCTGGAGCGCTGCCCCGGCCCGCTGTCTCTGGGTGACGTGGTCTATTCCACCACGCTCCTGCCGGGCGAGAAGGTGCGGCTCTACACCTCGTCCCGCAACACCCGCTTCACCTTCGATTCCGAATCCAAGGTCTCGTATCGCC
>JBJHCH010000035.1:0-28221 GCA_050485905.1 Paracoccaceae bacterium
CGCGTTCGCTGGTCGATCCGACAGCCACGTTGCCGTCGGCATGGGGCACGATGTGTAGCCCGTCGATGAAGAGCTGGGGCAGATCGGCGGCGGGGTGGGCAAGGCTTGCGGCCTGACCCTTCACGCCGCCGCCCATCGGTTTGTCGAAGGCGCGAGACAGGTCCAGAAGCCCCTGCCAGCCGGTGGCCCAGACGACCGCGCCCCTTCGCGCCCCTTCGGTCGAGATCTCTGCCCCTTCAGCGCGCAGGGCGGCGGCGAGCGCGGCGACGGCTTGGCGGGGATGCAGCCGGGCGGTCAGCGTATCGTGGATCACGTGGCCCGCCTGCGGCGCCCAGCCGGGGAAGGTGTAGGTGGGGATTATCTGCCAGACGGCCTGCCCGCGCCAAAGGTTGGCGGCGCCGACGGCGCGCGCGTCTGCAGCCGCCATGTCCGTCACCGGCTGCACCCGGCCGGTGCGGGCATAGCCGGGGTCGATGCCGCCGGTCGCCTGCACCTCGGCCCAGAAGCCCTCGGCCATCAGCAGGCTGTCGAGCTGAAACGCCTTCTTGGCATTCCAGTTCTCGGGCACATGGGGGGCCAGCGCGCCGACGAGGCCGCCCGAGGCACCGGTGCCGGGGCCGGCGGGGTCGATCACCCGCACCCGCGCGCCGCGCCGGGCGCAGGCCCAGGCGACCGACAGGCCGAAGATGCCCGCGCCCATCACCGTCACGTCGGCCGTTGCCAATCGCCGCCCCTTTCGACATGGTCCGCCCCGGCAGGGTCTAGGGCAAATGACGACAGGCGACCAGAGCGGGGGGCTGGACTGGCGGGGCGGGGTCACGCCGGTGTCGCGCCGGTTCGACGATCCGTATTTCTCGGTTACCGACGGGCTGGCGGAAACCCGGCATGTGTTCCTGTCCGGCAACGACCTGCCGGCGCGGTTCGCGCCCGGCTTTCACATCGCGGAACTGGGCTTCGGGACCGGGCTGAACCTGCTGGCGGCGCTGATGGCGTGGCGCGAGGCGGGCATCGCGGGGCAACTTCAGTTCACCAGCTTCGAGATGTTTCCGCTGAGCGCCGAGGAGATGGCGCGCGCGCTGGCGGTCTTTCCCGAGGCTGCGGCGGTGGCGGGGCCGGTGCTGGAGCAATGGGCAACGGGCGCCCGGCGGATTGTGCTGCCGGATCTGCAGGCCGAGGTGATCCTGGGCGATGCGCGTGAGACGCTGCCCGTTTGGGACTGGCGGGCGGATGCGTGGTTTCTGGACGGATTCTCGCCCGCAAAGAACCCGGAGTTGTGGGGCGAGGGGCTGATGGCGCAGGTTGCGCGGCATTCCGCGCCGGGGGCGACGGTGGCGACATATTCGGCCGCGGGTCATGTGCGCAGGGCCTTGCAGGTGGCGGGGTTTCGGGTAGAGCGGAGGCCGGGATACGGGACCAAGCGGCACATGACCGCCGCCCGGCTGGATGCGACATGACCGAACAGAATACGCGCCTTGGCATCTGGCTGATGGTCGTCACCACCTTTGTGTTTTCCGTGCAGGACGGCATCTCTCGTTATCTGGCGAGCGAATACAACGTGATCATGGTGGTGATGATCCGCTACTGGTTCTTTGCCATCTTTGTCGTCGCCATGGCGGCGCGGAAGGCCGGGGGGCTGGGGCGGGCGGCGCGGTCGCATCATCCCTGGCTGCAGATTTTTCGCGGCGTGCTGCTGGCGGTGGAGGTCTGCGTGATGGTGCTGGCCTTCACGCTGCTGGGGCTGGTGGAAAGCCATGCGGTGTTCACCGCCTATCCGCTGCTGGTGGCCGCGCTGTCGGGGCCGATCCTGGGCGAAAGGGTGGGCTGGCGGCGGTGGACGGCCATCGGGATCGGCTTCGTGGGGGTGCTGATCATCCTGCGGCCGGGCTATGCGGTCTTTTCGCCGCTGGCGCTGATCCCGCTGCTGGCGGCGTTCATGTTCGCGCTTTACGGGCTGCTGACACGCTATGTCTCTCGCAAGGACAGCAGCACGGTCAGCTTCTTCTGGATGGGGATTGCCGGGGCGGTGACCATGACCATCGGGGGGGTCTGGTTTCTGGAGCCGATGCGCCCCGCCGACTGGGGCTGGATGGCGGCGCTGTGCTGTCTGGCGGCGCTGGGGCACTGGCTGCTGATCCGGTCGCTGGAGGTGGCGGAGGCGAGTGCGGTGCAGCCCTTTGCCTATCTGCAACTGGTTTTCGCCAGCACTTTGGGGATCGTGGTCTTTGGGGAATCGCTGGCCCTGAACGTGGTGATCGGGGCCGGGCTGGTGGTGGCGGCGGGGTTGTTTACCCTGTGGCGGGCACGGGTGAAGGGGCAGTAGGGCGGGTTGGGCAAGTTGCCCAAAAAATCAAGTGACTGATAACTAACGATATTTGTTTTTCTGTTAACCTGCCCTTAACCTGCCCGGCCGTGCCGGCACGCGCAGATGCCCCGTCAGCCGACCTTCAGGACGATCTTTCCGATATGGTCGGAGCTTTCCATGCGGGCATGCGCTGCGGCGGCGTCGGACAGGGGAAATTCGCTGTCCATCACCGGGGCGATCCGGCCCGAGGACAGGAGCGGCCAGACGTGTTCCTGCAACGCCTCGGCGATGCGGGCCTTGGCCAGATCCGATTGCGGGCGCAGGGTGGAGCCGGCGATCGTCAGGCGGCGGACCATCACCTCGGCAAAGTTCAACTCTACCTTTGGCCCGGTCAGGAAGGCGATCTGCACCAGCCGCCCTTCGTCGGCCAGCGCCTTGACGTTGCGCGGCAGGTAGCTGCCGCCGACCATGTCGAGGATCAGGTTCGCCCCGCCCGCGTCGCGCAGGATGGCGACGAAATCTTCTTCCCGGTAGTTGATCGCGCGCTCTGCCCCGAGTTTCGTGCAGGCCGCGCATTTGTCGGCGGAGCCTGCGGTGGCAAAGACCCGCGCGCCCATGGCGCAAGCAAGCTGTATCGCCGTGGTGCCGATGCCGGATGATCCGCCGTGGACGAGGAACCGCTCGCCCGCCTTCAGCCCGCCGCGCATGAACACGTTGGACCAGACGGTGAAGAAGGTTTCCGGCAGGCAGGCGGCTTCGCGCAGGTCCATCCCGGCGGGCACCGGCAGGGCATGGGCGGCGTTGGTGACGGCATATTCGGCATAGCCGCCGCCGGGCAGCAGCGCGCAGACCGCATCGCCCACCTGCCAGCGGGTGACACCGGGGCCGATGGCGGCGACATCTCCCGCGCCCTCCAACCCCGGCAGGTCCGAGGCGTTGGGCGGCGGGGCATAGGCACCGGCCCGTTGCAGCGCGTCGGGGCGGTTCACGCCGGCCCAGTGCAGGCGGATCAGGATCTGCCCCTGACCGGGGACGGGGACGGGGCGTTCGGCCGGGCGCAGCACATCGGGGCCGCCGGGTTTCGCGATCTCGACCGCGCGCATCGTCTCTGGCAGGTCCATCGTCGGCCTTTCTTCAAAGGGAATGGGCATAGTCCCAGTAGAGCGAGCGGGCGCGCGCCGCCACCGGGCCGGGGGGCAGGGTGCGATCCTGAAACCGCGCCACCGGCATCACCTTGGCGATGTTGCCGGTCACGAAGATCTCGTCGGCGCGGGCGAAATCGTCCACGGTCATCGATGTTTCCACCACCTCTACCCCATCGGCGCGCAGCAGGGCCATGACCCGCTGCCGGGTGATGCCGTTCAGGAAGGTGCCGTTCGGGACCGGGGTGAAGACCACACCGTCGCGCACCGCAAAGACGTTGGTCGAGGCGGTTTCGGCCACATGGCCGTCCACATCGAGCGAGAGCGCGTTGGAAAAGCCGCGCGCCCGGGCGTCGGCCATGATGCGGCCGTTGTTGGCGTAAAGCGATCCGGCCTTTGCCTCGGTCAGCGCCATGTCGGGGCGCGGCCGGCAGAAGGGCGAGACGGTGAGCGAGAAGGCCCCCGGTTCCGGCATCGGCAGGGTTTCGATGCAGATGGCAAAGGCGGTGCTTTCGGGCACCGGGTCGATGATGCCGGGGGTGGAATCGCAGGCCCACATCATCGGCCGCAGATAGAGCGCGGCGTCGGCGGGGAACATCGCGCAGCCCTCTGCCATCAGGCCCTGCACGGTGTCGGCATCCACCGGCGGGATCATCCCCATCACGCGGGCCGAGCGGATGATGCGGGCGGCGTGCAGGTCCAGATCCGGGCGCGTGCCGTCGAACTGGCGCGCACCGTCAAAAACCTGGCTGCCCAGCCATGCGCCGTGATCGGCGGCGTTGATGATCGGCGCGTTGCCCCGATGCCAGGCGCCGTTCACCCAGGTGACGATTTCCTTGCCGACGGCCATGGCCCTCTCCCGTTGCCGCGATGGGCGTGACTATCCGCGCGGGCCGGCAGAGGTCAAGCCGGGGGCGCCCTGCCCTAGTGCCGGCCGCCCGACCACAGCCCCGGCAGATCCGCGCGCGGCCCCTTCATCGGCGGGCGCACCTGTTTCGCCAGCCAGTTCGGCAGGGCGAGGAAGGGTTTCAGCACCGGGCTGTCGTTGGCGGCCTTCTTCACCTTTTCGAACTGCATCACGCCGTCGATGCGGCGGTCGAGGAATTCCCATGTCGCAGCATGGCCGGGGGTCATGTCGCCCAGCCAGTACAGCACGGTGGAGGCATAGACGCCCGACAGGATCGCGCGCTTGGAATACCAGTTCAGGTCATCCGCCGTGTCGCCCAGCGTGTCCCAGATCAGGTCTGCCGTGCCCCAGACCAGCCGCGCGCCATCGGCGGCGTGCTGCGGCAGGGCAAAAAGCGTGGTGCCGCGGCGCACCACCTCTCGGTCATCAACGGCTTCCAGCCGGAAGCGGACAGCGGCGGCGACCCGGTCGCGGAAGCGCATGGCGGACAGGTCGGTGGCGCGCAGACGTGCCACCATCGCGTCGTCGCCCCGGCGGTGAAAGGCCACCGCCAGATCGACCGCGCCGCGCGGACAGGCGGCGCGGGCCAGCGCCGGCTCGGTGCCGGATTCGGTCACGGCGGCGCGGAACGTCGCCTCGGACCAGCCGTCGAAGGGCACATGGCCCAGGGCGGCATCGAGCAGCCGGTCGGTCACATCCGCCATGCTTTCGGGGGCGGGGCTGGCGGTTGCGTCGCTCATCGGCGGTCCTTTCGGTCGTGGTGGACAAGCTGGGTGCGCTTTGTTATAGGGCCACCTCCTGCACGGTCGAATGTAACTCTAGCTTAGGAAGGTGGTGAAAACCACATGCAGGTAAGTGTTCGCGACAACAACGTCGATCAGGCGCTTCGTGCGCTGAAGAAGAAGCTTCAGCGTGAAGGCGTGTTTCGGGAAATGAAGCTCAAGCAGCATTTCGAGAAGCCGTCCGAGAAGAAGGCCCGCGAGCGCGCCGAGGCGATCCGCCGGGCCCGCAAGCTGGCGCGGAAGAAGGCGCAGCGCGAAGGCGCGCTCTGATCTTCAGGCGAACCGGGGGGTGACCCCCAAAGGATGACCCCCGTTGCCCGACCGGCCGCGGGGGTTTGTCGTTTCGGGGGCGTGTTTTCCGGTGAAGCGCCGCCCCGCGCCGCAGTGCCGGCTTGTTGCAGCTTCGTTACGGTCTTGCGCAAACTTCCGCATCGCGGGCAATTCCGGGGGTGCCCCGCGCCGCGCGCGGGTGTAGAGGTTGGAAAAGGGCGGTGTGGGGGCATCGCCCGTATCTGCGCTGCCGTGACAGACGAGAGGGACGAGGCATGCGAATTTTCCTTGCAATGGCGCTGGCCGTGGTCGGGTATGCGGCGGTCGCCATCGAGGCGGTGGCGCAACAGGGTTATCAGATCCAGCGCGGCGACGTGCTGCGGGTAGAGGTGCTGGAAGACAGCTCGCTCAACCGCGAAGTGCCGGTGCTGCCGGACGGGCGGATCGCCTTTCCGCTGGTCGGAACGCTGTCGGTGGCGGGGCGCACGATCGACCAGATCAACGCCGAACTGTCTCAGGCGCTTGCACCGAACTTTGCGGTGCCGCCCAGCGTCTTCGTGTCGATCGCGGGCCTGCGCGGCCCCGGCGAACTGGCGCCGGAGCGCACGATCCGGGTCTATGTGATGGGCGAGGTCGGCAGCCCCGGCCCGCGCGAGGTGCGGCCCGGCACGTCGATCCTGCAGTTCCTGAGCCAGACCGGCGGGCTGACGCGCTTTGCCGCGACCAAGCGGATCCAGCTGCGCCGCGTCGATCAGGCCACCGGGCAAGAGATGGTCTATGCCATCGACTATCGCGCGCTGGAGCGTGGCGGGCGGCTGGCGCAGCCGGTGATCCTGCGCGAGGGCGATGTGATCCTGGTGCCCGAACGGCGCCTGTTCGAATAGGCCCGCCCGATGCTGGCAGCCCCCGGCCCATTCCGGTCAGGCCCCGCGCGGACCCGCCCGGCGCGGCGGCGCAGCGCGTTGGTCGCGGCGGGCCTTGCCGCGTCTGTCGCGGTCGGCGCGGCCGGGTTCGGCGCCATGGCGCAGGACGGCGGCCCGAGCGGCATCCGCCTGAGTTTTGGCATCGATCAGCGGTTGTCGCATGACACCAATGCCGGGCTGGAGCGGCCGCGGGTGGGCAGCACGACGGCATCCACCACGCGGCTGAACTTCGGCCTGCGATCCGAGACCCGAACCGAGAGCTTTGCCTTTTCCGCCGGCGCAACGGCACGGGCGGTGCGTCTGCCCGCCGGCACCACCGAGACGACGTTCCAGGAGCCGCGCTACAATCTGTCCTACAGCCGCGAAGCCGCCCGGTCGCTGATCAGCCTGTCCGGCAGCTTCACCGCCGACCGGATCCGGTTTCTGCGCCCGCTGGACGATTTCGTGACGGAACTGCTGGATCCGGATGGCAACCCGATCCTTGACCCGGATGGCGAGCCGATCCTGATCATCGTGTTGCCAGAGGATCTGGACGAGCTGGAAGGCGTGGGCCGGCGCGAGTTCACGAACCTGAACAGCCGGCTGGTGCTGGGACGCGGCGGCCCGCTGGTCACCACCCTGACCGCCGGGCTGCAGCAGCGCCGCTACATCGACGCCAGCCCCGGCCTGACCGACACGACGCGTGCGAACGTTGCGGCGGCCTTCAGCGCGCGGCTGACGCCTGCGACCAGCGGCAACCTGCGGCTGAGCTTCGAGCGGTTCGAGAATGACAACCTGGCCCAGACTCGGCGCGATTCGATGCGGATCACCCTGGGCTTCAGCCATGCCGTGTCGGAGGCGCTGAGTGTCAACGCCTCGATCGGACCCAGCCGGATCGAGACCCGGCAGTTCGGCACCACCACGCGGCAGGACGGCATCGACGGGTCGCTGGGCATGTCGCTGGACCTGCCCAACGGCAGCGTTGGCGCAACGCTCAGCGCGCGCACCAACCAGGACGGTACCCGCACCAGCTTCAGCATCAATCGTGGCATGGCCCTGCCGCGGGGATCGATCTCTGGCAGCCTGGGCGTGACACGCAGCCCGGCGGGGGATACGTTCACCACGGCCACGGTCAGTTACCGCCACCCGCTGCCTCGGGGCAATTTCTCGCTGAACCTGAACCGGGGCATCGGCACCGATGCGAATGACAACGACGTCGCCCGCACCGCGCTGACGATGGGCTATTCGCACCAGATCAACACGCTTTCCAGCCTGAACCTGAATGCCAGCTTCGTGCGCCGCGACGATGGCAGCGACGAGCGGGCGACCCTTGGCGCGACCTATCGGCAGGAGTTCACGCAGGATTGGGGTGTGAACCTCGGCTATCGTTACAACACGCGCGACCGCACGTCGGGCCGGGCCGAGAACCACGGCGTCTTCCTGTCGCTGAGCCGGACATTCGAAACCGGGCTCTAGTTCCGCCTGCTGCGCCGTCGCGCTGGACCTGTGCCCGCTGACGGCTATCATTAAACTCACGTTATTCAGGAGGTGATTGCCATGCTCAGCCGCGCGCTTCTTCCCGCCCTTTCCCTCGCTCTGGCCCTGCCGGCCGCTGCGCAGACGGCCCGCGAGATCTCGGGTGAACTGACCTACATGCAGCGAATCGCCTTGCCGGACGCCCATGTCGTCGTGGAACTGACGGGCGCCGAGGGCATGCACCTGGCCGAGGAACGGTTCGAGACCGAAGGCGCGCAGGTGCCGCTGCCATTCTCGATCGAGGGGCGGGCGGATACCGCAATGGTGCTGCGCGCGGCGGTCTTTGTGGCCGGGCGACCGGCCTGGGTGTCGGAGGCGTTGCCGATTGCCGCGGGCGAGGGGGCGCTGGCGCTGCCGCCGATCCGGCTGCAACAGCACGACATGCTGGGCTTTGCCACGACATTCCGCTGCGGCAACCGGCTGGTCGAGGTCGGCTTCATCGACGACATGGCGCGGATGAAGCTGGGCGGGCGTACCATCGACCTGATGCCTGAACCCGCGGCATCCGGTGCGCGCTTCGTCGATCCCGAGGATGAGGGGACATGGTTCTGGTCGCGCGGCAGCACCGGCACGCTGAGCATCAAGGGCGAGAGCGAGGCTTGCCATCCGGTCATCCCGGAGCCGATCTTTCCGCTGCGTGCGCGCGGGCAGGAACCCGGCTGGTTGCTGGAGGTGAGCGACGGCGCGATGCGCTATTCGGGGCGCTACGGCGAGATCGAGGTGACGGGCACAGTGGACAGCGCCACCGCGATCCCTGACGGCGCGCGTTATACGGTCGCGGGTGCCGATCTGTCCTTCGACGTGACCCGCGTGATCTGCCGCGATATCGCAACCGGCATGCCGTACCCGATGACCGTGTCGGTGACGCATGAGGGCGAAGAGGTTCGGGGCTGCGGCGGCGAGTCGGCCAGCCTGCTGGGCGGGGCGGAATGGTACCTGGCCGAGATCGAGGGCGGCTTGCCCGAGGGCACGGTGCCGAGCCTGCTGTTCCTGCCAGAGGGGCGCGTTGCGGGCAGCGGCGGCTGCAATCGCGTTGCCGGAAGCTTCGAACTGACGGGCGAGGGCCTGTCGTTCGGTCCGATGGCCAGCACGATGATGGCCTGCCCTGACCCGGTGATGGATGCAGAGCGGCGGTTTCTGGACACGCTGTCCGCTGTCGACCGCTTCGATCTGGACGACGACGGCGCGCTGCTGCTGATCGGGGCAGACACGGTGCGGCTGCGGCTGACGCGCTAGAAGCGGTCCTTCACCGCCTCCATCGCGACATAGGTGGAGGTGGCCGCGACATGGGGCAGGGTGGAGATGCGTTCCGCCATCACCCGGCGATAGTCGGCGATGTCGGCGCTGCGCACCTTCAGCAGATAGTCGAAGCCGCCGGCGATCATGTGGCACTGCTCGATTTCCGGCACGGCCAGCACGGCGCGGTTGAACGATTGCAGCGCGGGTTCGCGGGTGTCGGTCAGCCGCACCTCGACGAAGGCGACATGGGCCGGCCCCATGCGGATCGGGTCCAGATCGGCGCGGTAGCCGGTGATGACGCCCGACTCCTCCAGCCGTTTCAGCCGCGCCTGCACGGGCGATTTCGTCAGGCCGACGCGGCGGGCAAGTTCCGTGGCGCTGACCCGTCCGTCGGTGGCCAGTTCGCGCAGAATGGCGCGGTCGAAGCGGTCAAGGTCGGCCGGGCTGTTCGGCATGGTTGCCCCTGCAATTTCGGTTCAATCGCCCGCGGATCCGCAAAGAACGGGACGAACGGCCGGTGCTTCTGCGCTATGCTAGCCGAAACAGGAGGTTCTGCCCATGCCCCGCGATGCCCTTGAGACGCTGATGGATCGTATTCAGGCCGACACCCTGGGGGATGAGGCGGTTCTGGTGGACCGGCTGGCCGCGCTTGCCGATCTGGACGCGGGCGCGCGGGCGCGCATCGCTGCATCCGGGGCAGACCTCGTCCGCCGGATCCGGTCCAGCGCGAAGCCGGGGCTGATGGAGGTGTTCCTGGCCGAATACGGCCTGTCGACCGAGGAAGGCATCGCCTTGATGTGCCTGGCCGAGGCGCTGTTGCGCGTGCCCGATGCCGAGACGATGGATGCGCTGATCGAGGACAAGATCGCGCCGTCCGACTGGGGCAAGCACCTTGGGCACTCCCACTCCAGCCTCGTCAACGCCTCCACCTGGGCCTTGATGCTGACCGGCAAGGTGCTGGACGACCGCGAACCGGGCATCGCCGGGCACCTGCGCGCGGCGGTGAAGCGGCTGGGCGAGCCGGTGATCCGCACCGCCGTCAGCCGCGCGATGAAGGAGATGGGCCGCCAGTTCGTGCTGGGCGAGACGATCAAGGCGGCGATGGACCGGGCACGGACGCTGGAAGGGCAGGGCTACACCTACAGCTACGACATGCTGGGCGAGGCGGCGCGGACCGAAGCCGACGCGCGGCGCTATCACCTGGCCTATGCGGACGCGATCAACGCCATCGGCAAGGCCGCGAAAAGCCCCGACATCCGCCAGAACCCCGGCATCTCGGTGAAGCTCTCGGCGCTGCATCCGCGCTATGAGGTCGCCAAGCGCGACCGCGTGATGGACGAGCTGGTGCCGCGGGTCCGTGCGCTGGCCGGGCTGGCCAAGGCTGCCGGGCTGGGCTTCAACATCGACGCGGAAGAGGCCGACCGCCTGACCCTGTCGCTGGAGGTGATCGAGGCGGTGCTGTCCGACCGTTCGCTGGCCGGATGGGACGGGTTTGGCGTGGTGGTGCAGGCCTACGGTCGCCGCGCCGCGCCGGTGCTGGACTGGCTGTATGCGCTGGCCGAAAAGCTGGATCGCCGGATCATGGTGCGGCTGGTCAAGGGCGCCTACTGGGATACCGAAGTGAAGCGCGCCCAGGTGCTGGGCCTGCGCGATTTCCCGGTCTTCACTGCAAAGGCCGCGACCGACATCAGCTACATCGCCAACGCCCGCAAGCTTCTGGGCATGACCGACCGCATCTATCCGCAGTTCGCCACCCACAACGCCCATACCGTCGCCGCCGTGCTGGACATGGGCACGGACAAGCGGGCGTTCGAGTTCCAGCGCCTGCACGGCATGGGCGAACGGCTGCATGACATCGTTCACGCCGATCGCGGCACCCGCTGCCGCATCTACGCCCCCGTGGGCGCGCATCGTGACCTGCTGGCCTATCTGGTTCGCCGGCTGCTGGAGAACGGCGCGAATTCCAGCTTCGTCAACCAGATCGTGGATGAGGACGTGCCGCCAGAAGAAGTCGCCGCCTGCCCCTTTGCGCAGGTCGCAAAGCCCGCGCCCGCCATCGCCAAGGGGCCGGAAATCTTTGGCGCGGGCCGGGTGAACTCGCGCGGGTTCGACCTGACCGACGCCGCCGATCTGGCCGAGATCGAGGCCGCGCGCGCGCCGTGGCTGGATCACGAGTTTCAGGCCGCAGCGATGCTGGCAGGCCCGGTCGATGGCGGTGCCTCGCGCAAGGCGATGAATCCCGCCCTGCCGTCGCAGGTCGTGGGGACGGTGCGGGATGCCTCGGAGAAGGACGTGGAGACGGCGCTGTCCGCCGCGAAACCTTGGGGCGCCCCGGCCGAGGAACGCGCGCGGGTGCTGCTGAAGGCGGCGCAGCTCTACGAAGAAAAATTCGGCCCGATCTTTGCCGTTCTGGCGCGAGAGGCCGG
Source organism: Paracoccaceae bacterium (assembly GCA_050485905.1). Taxonomy (GTDB): domain Bacteria; phylum Pseudomonadota; class Alphaproteobacteria; order Rhodobacterales; family Rhodobacteraceae; genus JAWLCA01. The sequence goes on from JBJHCH010000035.1 coordinate 11,507, forward strand.
AAAGTCGCCGCTGGACGCGGTTGGCGAGTTGCGCGAGGCGGTGGATTTCCTGCGCTACTATGCCAATGGCGCGACGAAGCTGACCGCGCCGCCCTGCGGCATCTTCGCCTGCATCAGCCCCTGGAACTTTCCTCTGGCGATCTTCAGCGGGCAGGTTTCCGCGGCTCTGGCCGCCGGGAACGCCGTGATCGCGAAACCGGCCGAACAGACGCCGCTGATCGCAGCGCTGGCGGTGGACCTGCTGCATCAGGCGGGGGTGCCAAAAACCGCGTTGCAACTGCTGCCGGGTGACGGCGCCACGGTGGGCGCGCGGCTGACCGGCGATCCGCGCCTTGGCGGCGTGGCCTTCACCGGATCGACCGACACCGCGCTGCGTATCCGCCGGGCGATGGCGGAGAGCGGCAACCCGACCGCGCCGCTGATCGCGGAAACCGGTGGGTTGAACGCGATGGTGGTGGATTCGACCGCCCTGCCCGAACAGGCGGTGCGCGATATCCTGGCATCCAGCTTCCAGTCGGCGGGGCAACGCTGTTCGGCGCTGCGCTGCCTTTATGTGCAGGCAGACGTGGCCGAGACGGTGCAGGAGATGCTGTTCGGCGCGATGGACGAACTGGCGCTGGGCGATCCCTGGGATCTGGCGACTGATGTTGGCCCGGTGATCGACGCCGAGGCCGAGCAGGGCATCCGCGCGCACATTGAGGCCGCGCGGGCCGACGGCCGGGTGCTGAAGGAATTGAAGCGCCCCGCCGCCGGCACCTTCGTCGCGCCGACGGTGATCAGGGTGGGCGGCATCGCGGATCTGGAGCGCGAGATCTTCGGCCCCGTGCTGCATCTGGCGACCTATCGCGCGGCCGATCTGGACCGGGTGATCGCGGATGTGAACGCCACCGGCTATGGCCTGACCTTTGGCCTGCACACCCGCATCGACGACCGCGTGCAGCAGGTGGTGGAGGCGATCCGGGTCGGCAACACCTACGTCAACCGCAACCAGATCGGCGCGGTGGTGGGCAGCCAGCCCTTTGGCGGCGAGGGGCTGTCGGGCACCGGGCCAAAGGCGGGGGGGGCGGACTACATGCTGCGCTTTACCCGTCAGGCGGCGGATGCGGCGACCGATCAGGGTGGCAGTGTGGATGAAGCCGCGATACAGAAGGCGCTGCGTGACGCGAAACCGACCGCAAAGGCGGTCAAGACGCTGGACCTGCCCGGCCCGACCGGCGAATCGAACCGACTTTCCTTTCACCAGCGCCCGCCGATCCTCTGCCTCGGGCCGGGGGCGGAAGCTGCCGCGCGGCAGGCGCAGGCGGTGCGTGATCTGGGCGGGCTGGCGGTCGAGGCGCCGGGGCTGGCACCAGAGGCGCTGTCTCGGCTCACCGGGTTTTCCGGCGTGCTGTTCTGGGGTGGCGAAGACGAAGCGCGGGCCATCGCCCGCGCGCTGGCGGGCCGCGACGGGCTGATCCTGCCGCTGATCGGTGCGCAGCCTGATGCGGGCCATGTGGTGCTGGAACGCCATGTCTGCATCGACACCACAGCGGCGGGCGGCAACGCCCAGCTGCTGGCCGAGGTGTCGGCGGCGTGAGCCGGGCGTGACGCGACCGGGCTTGACGGCCCCGGACGGATCGGGATGCTGGCGCGGTGTTCCCGATCCGCGATCATAACCCGTCGGAAAAGACCCCCTGGGTGACCTGGGCGCTGATCATTCTGAACGTGGCGATCTTTCTGGGCTACCAGCCGCTGTTTCAAAGCGACCGCGCGCTGATGACCTTTTTCGTCACCTGGGGGCTGGTGCCGGCAGAGGTGACTGGCGGCGGCGACTGGCTGGGCTTCATCACCTCGCAGTTCCTGCACGGCGGCTGGATGCATCTCTTGGGCAACATGCTGTTCCTGTGGATCTTTGGTGACAACATGGAAGAGGAATTCGGCCATCTTCCCTATCTCGGCTTCTACCTCGCCTCGGGCGTCGGCGCGGGGCTGTGGCAGGTGCTGTCAGAGCCGGAGTCCTATGTGCCGATGGTCGGGGCCTCGGGCGCGATCGCAGGGGTGATGGGCGGCTACCTGCTGCTGTTCCCGCGCGCGCGGGTCGATGTGCTGCTGATCATCGTCTTCTTCATCCGCATCATCCCGGTGCCCGCCTGGGCGATGCTGGGGCTGTGGTTCGGCTTTCAGCTTCTGGGCGGCATCGGGGCCGAGGCTGGCGTCGGCGGCGTGGCCTACTGGGCGCATGCGGGGGGCTTTCTGGTCGGCCTTGCGCTGACCCTGCCACTGTGGTTGCGGCGCGGCGGGCCGGGCTACTGGCGGCTGACCGACGGCCACCCGCCCCACCCCGAGGCGCGCTATCGCACCGTCCGCACCACGATCCCGCGCAGTGGGAGGCGCCGTTGACCATCACCATCGCCGTTTTCGATGCCTATGGCACGCTGTTTGACGTCGCCGCCGCCGCCCGTGCGGCGGCCGGGGAACCGGGGGCCGAGGCGCTGGCCGGGGTCTGGCCGCGGCTGGCCGATGACTGGCGCCGCAAGCAGTTGGAATACACCTGGATCCGGTCGCAGATCGGCGATCACGCCGATTTCTGGCAGGTCACGCAGGACGGGCTGGACTGGGCGATGGAGGCTTCGGGGCTGGACGACACCGCCCTGCGCGCCCGGCTGATGGAGCTTTACCGGGAACTTGCCGCCTATCCCGAGGTGCCGGCGATGCTGCGCGAGGTGCGCGCGGCGGGTCTGGCGACCGCGATCCTGTCGAATGGTGCGCCTACCATGTTGGCCGACGCGGTGGCCTCGGCCGGGATCGGCGATCTGCTCGACGACGTGCTGTCGGTCGAATCCGTGGGCATCTTCAAGCCCGATGCGCGGGTCTATGCGATGGTCGGCAACCGCTTCGGCACCGATCCGTCACAGGTGCTGTTCGTCTCGGCCAACGGCTGGGACATCGCGGCGGCCGCGCGCTTCGGCTTCCGCACGCTCTGGGTCAACCGCGCCGGCGTGCCGGTGGACCGGCTGCCGCACCGGCCGCACCATGTCGCCGCCGACCTGACCACCGTCGCCACAATCGCGGGCGCCGCCTGATGCGCTTTTTCACCGCCGCCGACGGCACCCATCTGGCCTATACCGACGAAGGGATCGGCCTGCCGCTGATCTGCCTGGCTGGTTTGGCGCGGACGGGGGCGGATTTCGACTATCTGGCCCCGCATCTGCCACCCCTGCGCCTGATCCGCCCCGACTATCGCGGCCGCGGCCGGTCCGGCTGGTCGGGGGCGGAAAGCTACACCATCCCGCAAGAGGCGCAGGATGTGCTGGCGCTGATGGATCATCTGGGCCTGCAGCGCGCGGCGATCCTCGGCACCTCTCGCGGCGGGCTGATCGGCATGGCGCTGGCCGCCACCGCGCGCGACCGGCTGATCGCGCTCTGCCTCAACGACGTCGGCCCAGTGATCGAGCGGGCGGGGCTGGAGCGGATCTTCGACTATGTCGGCCGCAACCCCTCCGCGCCCGACCACGCCGCCGCCGCCCGCGCGATGCAAAAGGCGATGCCGGGCTTCGCGGGCGTGCCGCAGGCAAGGTGGCTGGAGGAGGCGCAGAAGCATTTCGCCGCCACCGGATCGGGCCTGCGCATCACCTACGACCCGGCGCTGCGCGACAGTTTCCTTGCCGCCTACGATGCCCCCCAGCCCGACCTCTGGCCGCTGTTCGACGCCTGCGGCGGCCTGCCGCTGGCGCTGGTCCGGGGCGCGAATTCCGACCTTCTGTCGGTTGAGACCGCCGACGAGATGGCCCGCCGCCGCCCCGACATGATCCGGGCAGAGGTGCCGGGCCGCGCCCATATCCCCTATCTCGATGAACCCGAGGCGCGGGCCGCGATCCTCGCCTGGCTGGAGCAGTGCGAATGACCGATATCACCATGATCCGCGCCGCCGCCGACCGGCTGCAGGGCCGTGCCCGGCGCACGCCGCTTCTGTCCGCGCCCGCGCTGGACACCATCGCCGGGCGGCGGGTGCTGGTAAAGGCGGAATGCCTGCAGCACACCGGGTCGTTCAAGTTTCGCGGCGCATGGTCCGCGATCTCGGCCCTGCCGGATGACCAGCGGAAAAAAAAGGGCGTGATTGCCTACTCCTCGGGCAACCACGCGCAGGGCGTGGCGCTGGCTGCACGGATGCACGGCGTGGCCGCGGTCATCATCATGCCCTCCGACGCGCCGGCGGTGAAGATCGACGGCACCGCCGCGCTGGGCGGAGAGGTGGTGCTCTATGACCGCGCGAGTGAGGATCGCGATGTCATCGGCGCCCGGCTTTCAGCGGAACGCGGCTTGACACTGATCCGCCCCTTCGACGATCCGCAGGTCATCGCCGGGCAGGGCACCACGGGGCTGGAGATTGCCGAGCAGGCGGCGGAGCAGGGCGTGACCGAGGCCGATGTGCTGGTCTGCTGTGGCGGCGGCGGCCTCGCCTCGGGCATCGCGCTGGCGCTGGAGGCTGTGGCGCCCGGCCTGCGCGTGCGCACCGCCGAACCGGACGGGTTCGACGACATGGCCCGCTCGCTCGCCGCCGAGGAACGGCTGCGCAACGACCGGATGTCGGGCTCGCTCTGCGATGCGATCCTGACGCCATCGCCGGGCGAGTTGACCTTTCCGATCCTGCGGCGGCTGGCCGGGCCGGGCCTGTCGGTCAGCGATGACGACTGCCTTGCGGCGATGGAACTGGCGGCGGCGCATCTGAAGATCGTGCTGGAACCGGGCGGGGCGGTGGCACTGGCCGCCGCACTGTTCCGGCCCGCTGCCATTCAGGGCGACGCGGTCATCGCCACCGCATCGGGCGGCAATGTCGATCCCGTGGTGCTGGCCCGCGCGCTGGCGCAGGATCAGGGCAGCGGCGCGAATGCTTGACCTTGCCCGGCAGGCTTGCCACGGTCTGCGCCCATGAGAACATGCGATCTTGACGATGTAAGGCTTCACTACCGCGAGGAGGGCGCGCCGGGCGGATCGCCCGTCGTCTTCGCCCATGCTTTGGGCACCGACCTCCGGCTGTGGAATCAGGTTGTGCCGCTGCTGCCCCGCGGCCTGAGGATCATCCGTTTCGACATGCGCGGGCATGGCCTGTCCGACTGCCCGCCCGGCCCCTACACGATGGGCGCGCTGGTGCGCGACGCCGAACGCCTGCTGGACCGGCTGGAGGTGCGGGACTGCACCTTTGTCGGCCTGTCGATCGGCGGGATGATCGCGCAAGGGCTGGCGGTGAAGCGCTACGATCAGGTGCGCGCGCTGGTCCTGTCCAACACCGCCGCGCGGATCGGCACCGCCCATATCTGGGCCGACCGGATCGCGGCGGTGGAAAAGGGCGGGATCGAGGCGGTGGCCGAGGCGACGCTGGAACGCTGGTTCCCCAAACCGTTCCGCGACAGCGTGCAGGCAACCGTCTGGCGCCACCTGCTGACCCGCCAGCCCGCCGCGGGCTGGATGGGCTGCGCCGCCGCCATCTCCGGCACCGATTTCTACACCCCCACCTCTGGCCTGACCCTGCCCACGCTGGCGATTGCGGGGTCCGAGGACGGATCGACGCCCCCTGATCTGGTGCGCGAGACGGCGGAACTGATCAAGGGATCGCGCTTTCATCTGATCCGCGGTGCGGGCCATCTGCCGCCCGCCGACCGGCCCGAGGCCTTTGCCGAGGCGCTGACCTGCTTCCTGACCGACATCGGGCATGTCTGACCCCATCCTGCTGGTCCACGGATCCTGCCACGGCGCCTGGTGCTGGGCCGGGGTGGTAGGGGAACTGCGGGCGCGCGGCCACACCGCCCGCGCCATCGACTTGCCGGGGCATGGCGACGACCCGACGCCGGTTTCTCAGGTGACGCTGGACGCTTATGCCGAGGCAATCCTGTCGGCCATCGACCGCCCCGTCACGCTGGTCGGCCATTCGATGGCGGGCTATCCGATCACGCTCGCCGCCGAACGCGCGCCGGAAAAGATCGCGCGGCTGATCTACCTCTGCGCCTATGTCCCCGCACCCGGCCAGACCCTGGGCGACATGCGCCGCGCCGGTCCCCGCCAGCCGCTCCGCCCGGCAATCCGGGTGGCGGGCGACGGGCTGAGCTTCACCGTCGATCCGGCACTTGCGGGCGGCATCTTCTACAACGACTGCCCGGCGGAGGTGCAGGCCGCCGCCATCGCCCGGATCTGCCCGCAGGCCATCGCGCCGCAGGAAACCGTGGTCGAAACCACCGCCCGCTGGGCCAGCATCCCACGCCACTACATCCTGTGCAGCGATGACCACACCATCCCCCCCGAATACCAGGCGCAAATGAGCGCGGGCTTCCCGACCGGCCATGTCACGCGCCTGCCCTCGGGCCATTCGCCCTTCCTGTCGATGCCCGACCGGCTGGCCGACCGGCTGATCGCGATTGCCACGGGCGCGCCGGGCGGATAGCCCTGCCGCATCCGCCCGCGCGAGTGTCCATGCCCCAGCGTCTGCCGCTCCTGTTCATCCTGCTGACGCTGCTGATCGACGCGATGGGCTTCGGGCTGATCCTGCCGGTGATGCCCGACCTGATCCGAGAGGTGACGGGTGGCGATCTGTCGGGTGCCGCGGTCTGGGGCGGGGTGCTGGCGGCGGTCTTCGCGGTGATGCAGTTCCTGTTCGGCCCGACGCTGGGCAATCTGGCCGACCGCTTCGGGCGGCGCCCGGTGCTGCTGGTCGGGCTGGCGGTGATGTCGGGGAACTATCTGGTGATGGCGGTGGCCGGGTCGATCTGGCTGCTGCTGATCGGGCGCATCCTCGGCGGGATCACCGCAGCCACCCATATCACCGCAGGCGCGGTCATTGCCGACATGTCGTCGCCCGAGAAGAAATCCGCGAACTTCGGCCTGATGGGCGCGGCCTTCGGCGCGGGCTTCATCCTCGGCCCCGCCATCGGCGGCCTCTTGGCCGAGTTCGGCACCCGCGCGCCCTTCTACGCCGCCGCGGCGCTGGCCGCCGCCAACACCGTCTTCGGCCTGTTCGTGATGCGAGAGACGCTGACGCCGGCCAACCGCCGCCCGCTCGACTGGCGCCGCGCCAATCCATTCGGGGCGATCCGGCAGGTCCGCGCCATCCCCGGCGGGCGGCGCATCCTGTCGATTGTCGCGCTTTATGAACTGGGCATGATCGTCTACCCCGCCACCTGGTCGTTCTTTGCCATCGCCCGCTTCGGCTGGACGCCGGGCACCATCGGCGCCTCGCTCGCCGCCTTCGGCATCGTCTTCGCGCTGGTGCAGGGCGGGCTGATCCGGGTGATCCTGCGCATCCTCGGCGAACGCGGCACGGTGATCTACGGCCTGACCGTCAGCACCATGGCCTTCCTCTTCCTCGCCACGGTGGAAAACGGCACGCTGGCGCTGATCTTCACGCCGCTCAGCGCGCTGGGCGCGGTGGTGATGCCCGCGCTGATGGGGATGCTCTCGCGCCAGGCGGGCGACGACCAGCAGGGAGAGGTGCAGGGCATCATCGGCTCGGCCCGCGCGCTGGCCTTCATCTTCGGCCCGCTTCTGATGACGCAGGTCTTCTTTGCCTTCACCCGGCCCGGCGCCGCCGTCCACCACCCCGGCGCGGCCTTCTTCCTGTCCGCCGCGCTGATGGTCGTTTGCGCCATCGTCTTTGTCGCCCGTCCGCGCGCAGGTGCCCCCGCCTGACGCCTAGCCTGCCCGAAAAGGAGACGCCCATGCCCACGATCCGCGCCGCGCTCTGCCGCGCCCACGGCCAGCCGCTGACCATCGAACCCGTGACCCTGCCCGACCCCGGCCCGGGCGAAGTGCTGGTGCGCCTCTCGGCCTGCGCCATCTGCCATTCCGACATCACCTATGCCGATGGCGCCTGGGGCGGCGCGCTGCCCGCGATCTATGGGCATGAGGCCGCGGGGCGGGTAGAGGTCGCGGGGCCGGGCGCCGTCGCCCAGCCGGGGCAGGCGGTGCTGGTCACGCTGATCCGGTCCTGCGGCGGCTGCGGCAGTTGCGCGGGCGGGGCGCCCACCTATTGCGAAAGCCCCGGCGCCACCGCCCCCGCCACCACGGAAACCGGCGAACTCGCCGCCCGGATGATGGCCTGCGGCGCGTTTGCCGAGGCTGTGGTGGTCCACGAAAGCCAGATCGTGCCGATCCCCGAGGGCATGGCAATGGATGCGGCCAGTCTTTTGTCCTGCGGTGTCATCACCGGGGTCGGCGCGGTCATTCATTCGGGGCGCGTCCGCCCCGGCGAATCGGTCGTGGTGATCGGCGCGGGCGGCGTCGGCCTGAACGCGATCCAGGGCGCACGCATCGCCGGCGCCACCCGCATCATCGCCGTGGACATGAGCGAGGAGAAGCTGGCCGCCGCCCGCGAATTCGGCGCGACAGACGGCGTGCTGGCGACCGAGGCGAAACCCTGGGCCGCCGTGCGCGACCTCACCGGGGGGCGCGGGGCCGATGCGGTCTTTGTCACCGTGGGCGCGATCCCGGCCTATGACACGGCACCCCGCTACCTCGCCCCGCGCGGGCGGCTGGTCATGGTCGGCATGCCGGCCTCCGGCGCCATGTCCTCCTACGAACCCGTGGTGATCGCCGCGCTGGGGCAGGCGATGGTCGGGTCAAAGATGGGCGACGTGGTGCTGAAGCGCGACATCCCCTGGCTGATCGACCTCTATCAGCAGGGCCGCCTGAAGCTCGACGAACTGATCACCGGGCGCTGGTCGCTCGACCAGATCAACGAGGCGATTGCCGACACCCGCACCGGCCGCGCCCGGCGCAACGTGATCCTGTTCGATCACGCGCCATCGGAATGAATCGGCCAGTGATAGGTCACGACGCCCTCCTGCGCCGTCCCGCCCGCCTGATCGAACAGGGCGCGGGCGGCGGCATTATCCGCCTCGGTCGCCAGCCAGAACCCGGCGCAGCCCATCGCGCGGGCCTCGGCCAGCACGGCGCGCAAAAGCGCCCGGCCCACGCCCTGCCGCTGCCAGCCCTCATGCACGCCGATCTCGTCCAGATAGAACGCCGGCGGCTTGTCGGGCTGGCGGATCACCGCGCCGCAGGCCATGCCCACCACCCGGTCGCCCGACAGCGCCACGATCAGCGCATGGGCCTCGCTCGCCGCCAGCGCCTTGGCCTCGGCCACGTTGACGGGGTGGTCGAACACATCCTCGGCGCGGCGCAGCAGCGACACGTCCTGTGGCCCCAGCCGGCGGATTTCGATACCCTCCATGCCGGGCAGGGTGCCACGACTCGCCCCGCATCAGAAAGGGCCGATCCATGCGCCTGACCGATCTCGACATCATCGTGACAGCACCGCCCGCGCCGGGCTGGGGCGGGCGCTACTGGATTCTGGTGAAACTGACCACCGATGACGGCCTCACCGGATGGGGTGAATGCTATGCCAGCAGCGTCGGCCCCGACGCCATGCGCGCGGTCATCACAGACGTGTTCCATCGCCACATGGCCGGAGAGAACCCCGAGAATATCGAACTTATGTTCCGCCGCGCCTATTCCGCCGGTTTCACCCAGCGCCCCGACCTGACGGTGATGGGCGCCTTTTCCGGCCTCGAAATCGCCTGCTGGGACATTCTGGGCAAGGCGCGCGGCCGCCCGGTCTGGGCGCTTCTGGGCGGGCGGATGAACGCCCGCATCCGCGCCTATACCTACCTCTACCCCGAAACGGGCGCGGATTATGACCGCTTCTGGATCGACCCCGACCAGAATGCCGAGGTTGCGGCGCGGCTGGTCGATCAGGGCTTCACCGCGATCAAGGTCGATCCCGCAGGCCCCTACACGATCCGCGGCGGCCATGACCCGGCTTTGCGCGATATCTCGCGCTCGGTCGATTTCTGCCATGCGATCCGCACCGCCATCGGTGACCGCGCCGATATCCTGTTTGGCACCCACGGCCAGTTCACCACCGCCGGCGCGATCCGGCTGGGCAATGCCATCGCCCCCTATGGCCCGCTGTGGTACGAGGAACCGATCCCCCCCGACATGCTGCCGGAATTCGATCAGGTCGCGCGCGGCCAGCCCGTTCCCCTGGCGACGGGCGAGCGGCTGACCACCAAGGCCGAATTCGGCACCCTGCTGCGGCTGGGCGGCGTGAAGATCCTGCAACCCGCGCTCGGCCGCGTGGGCGGGATATGGGAGGCGAAGAAGATCGCCGCGATGGCAGAGGTGTTCAACGCCCAACTTGCCCCGCACCTCTATGCCGGCCCGGTGGAATGGGCGGCGAACGTGCATCTGGCGGCCTCGATCCCCAACCTGCTGATGGCTGAGACCATCGTGACCGATTTTCACGCCAACCTGATCGGCGGCGCGATTGTCTGCGAGGGCGGCTTCATCACGCCCCCCGATGCGCCGGGCCTTGGCATCGAGGTGAACGAGGAACTGGCCCGCGCCCACCCCTATACCGGCACCGGGCTGCACCTGCAGATGCAGGAAGCGCCCTGCGACTATCGCGACGAAAACGTCTTCGGCGGCGGCGCCCCGCCGGGGACGTGACGGGCGTGGCAGGGGTTAAGATCAGGTAAAGAAAAAATCGAATATGGTTTGATTTCAACGACATGAGATTCTGCTCACGCGTGAGCAGACCGTGAGCAGACCCCGAAAACCCCCCTCAATACCCGATCGCGCAACCATCCTTCCGCGGGTCCGAAGCCCCCTCCAGATAGCCCCCCGCATGGTCGATCCGAACCGCCTGCGCCCCCCCCAGCGGAGCCTCCTCCTCAGACAGGGCATGCCCCATCTCCACCAGATCGGCCCGCACCTTTTCGGGATACCCCCGCTCGATCCGCAGCCCGTCCGGTCCCGAAAAGGCCCTGGGCGCATCAATCGCCGCCTGCGGATCCATCCCGAAATCGACCATGTTCGACAAAAAGCGCGCATGCCCCGTCGCCTGATAGGCCCCGCCCATCACCCCGAACGGCATCGTCACCCGCCCGCCCTCGGCCAGCATCCCCGGAATGATCGTATGCATCGGCCGCTTCCCCGGCCCCGCCTCGTTCGGATGCCCCGGAAGCAGGTTGAACCCGGCCCCCCGGTTCTGAAACAGCAGCCCGAACTTTTCCGACGCAAACCCCGACCCGAAGCCCGAGAACAGCGAATAGATCAGCGACACCGCCATCCGTTCCCGGTCCACCACCGTGATCAGAACCGTATCCCGATGCACCGCCTCGGTCAGCGGCGCAGCAGCCGGCATCGCCCTTTTCGGGTCGATCAGCCCCGCCAGCCTCGCCGCCGTTTCCGGGGCCAGCATGTGATCCAGCCGCGTCGTATGGTCGGGATCGGCAATGAAGCGGTTGCGGGCATCATAGGCCAGCTTCGTCGCCTCGGCCTCCAGATGCGCCCGCTCTGTCCCCAGCGGGTCCATTCCTGCCACGTCGAAATGGCTCAGGATGTTCAGGATCAGATGCGCCGTCGCCCCCTGACCGTTCGGCGGATGCTCCAGCAGATCGACGCCCTTGTAGCCGCCCGTCAGCGGCTCGGTCCAGTCGCAGGCGGTGGCTGCCAGGTCGTCCAGCGTGTGCCCCTGACCCAGCGCCTGGAGCGAGGCGATCAGGTCCTCAGCCACCTCGCCCTCATAGAACCCCGCCCGCCCCAGCGCCGCGATCCGGCGCAACACTTCTGCGACGCCGGGTGCGCGGAACCGGGTGCCGACATCGGGCGCGCGGCCGTCCAGCAGGTAGAAATCCCGCGCGGCACCCTTCAGGTAATCGACCCCGTCCGCCCAGTCCCGCGCCGTGCGCGGGGCGACAGGGATGCCCTCTGCGGCCAGACGGATAGCCGGGGCGAGAACCTCGGCCAGTTCCAGCAGGCCGAAGTCCTGCGACAGCCGGCACAGTGCATCGACCGCGCCGGGCAGTGTGATCGCCTCTGGCCCCGCCGCGGGCATCGCCGTCAGCCCCCGGTCGCGCAGCGCCTGCGCATCCATCGAAGCGGGCGCCCGGCCCGATCCGTTCAGCCCGATCACCCGCTCGTCACCCGCGGGCTTCACCAGCGCGAAACAATCGCCGGCCAGTCCGCACATATGCGGCTCTGCCACGGTCAGAACCATCGCGCCGGCAATCGCCGCATCGACGGCATTGCCGCCCGCGCGGAGGGTTGCCACGGCGGCCTCAGCCGCCAGCGGATGCGACGTTGCACAGATGCCGTTCGCCGCCAGCACGGGCGAACGCCCCGGAAAATGAAAATTGCGCATCTTGCCCCTCTGCCCTAGCGGCGCAGACTAGGGCCGTCGCCGGCCGATGCAAGGGCTCATGGCCGGCTTGCAGCGGGGCGAACGGGCGCCTCGGGCGCTGGGTCAATGCGGATGCGGAAGGCGAGTTCGTTCTGATCGCCGGCGCGCCGGTAGGCGATCCCCTCGGCCAGCTTACGGATCAGGAACCAGCCGAAGCCGCCCTCGGGCAGGGCGTCAGTCGGGCCGTTGAGGTTGGATTGTGCACCGTTCGGCAGCACTCCGTCGGGCATGCCCGCGCCGCGGTCGCGGATCAGGCAGTGCAGCACGACCCCCTCATGGTTCAGGGTAATCTCTATCGGGCCATCCGTTCGCGCATAGGCATGTTCGACCACGTTGTTCAGCACCTCTGCCAGAACCAGTTCGACCGAGATCAGCGCCTGCGGCGAGACACCGCGGGCGGAAAGCCCCGCGACCAGCTTTTCAAGCGCGGCACGCACCGCCAGCGGATCGCTGTCAACGGTCATGGAAAGCGCGCTGTCCATCGGCGGCTGGGGCCGATTCTGGGGCATATTTGCGGGCCTAACCAACGCTGCGAAGGTGATCGGTGGATGCGGTCGGAGCAGTCTGGTGGATCGTGAACACGCTGTCCATGCGGGTCAGGCGGAAAACCTTGGCGACTGAGGGCGTCAGTCCGGCAAGTTCCAGCCGGCGTTCGGGGGCGAGGATCTTCATGACCGCAACCACTGCGCCTAGGCCGCTGCTGTCGAGAAATTCCACCTGAGAAAGATCGAGCACGACAGGGCCGTGGCCGCCGTCGGTCGCTTCGCGCATCTCCTCCTTGAAGCGGATCGCCACCGCAGCGTCGATCCTGCTTTCCAGCACCCGCACGGTCTGTCCTGTTTGGGTCGTTTCCGTGACGATTTGCATCTGCCCACCTTTCGTCGCAGCCTTTGCGCCGCAGGCTAGACGGGATTCGTTACCATTCTGTTGGGCCTTTGGCGGGAGTTGAGTGCTTGGAAGACCGCTGCAATTACAACGAATTGGCCGCCCGCGTCGCCAGCCTGACGGCGAATGAGGATGATGTGGTGGCGTTGATGGCGACTTTGGTTTGTGAGGTGCATCATTCGGATGACCGGTTCGACTGGACCGGGTTCTACCGCGTTGTGGGGCCTGAACTGCTGAAGATCGGGCCGTATCAGGGCGGGCATGGGTGCCTGGTCATTCCGTTCTCGCGCGGGGTCTGCGGGGCGGCGGCGCGGACGGGGGAGGTTCAGCTTGTGCCGGAAGTCGATGATTTTCCTGGACATATTGCCTGCTCATCGTCGACCAGATCGGAGATCGTGCTGCCGGTCCATGACCGCGAGGGGCGGTTGATCGCGGTGTTCGACATCGACAGCGACCGGCCCGCGGCCTTTGATCAGGCGGATGCGGAGGGGCTGTCGGCGATCCTGAAATCGGTGTTTTCCCGCTGAATCCGACGTATGATTCACGTATGTTTTGCGTGCACATCACGTGCATACGTTGTGTGCATGTCAGGCGGGCGTTTCCGTCAGGGTCTTGATCGCAAAGAAGAACCTGCCGCGCACTCCAACAAAGCCATACCCTAAACGGTATATACCCGAAAAGGTATATACCCGATGCGGTATATACCGGAAAAGGTATGGCGGGAGACTGACCCCGGCGGGGATCAGGGCAGGGGACGGCTGGGCACCCAGGTGTAGCCGTCGGGGCAAAGGATCACCGCCTCTCGCAGCCCGTGCGGCTTGTCTGCGGGAGGCTGCAGGACCATGCCGCCCGCGGGTTCGGCCAGCGCCGCAGCGGCATCCGGGTCGGTCTGGTAGAGCCGGATTTCCAGCCCGCCGCCGCGGGGGCCGGATTCGGGGATCAGCGAGGGCAGCGGGTGGCTGTGATAGGTGCTGTCGGCGTGAAGCTGGAACACCTGCCCGGCGTAGGCGATGATCGCGAAATCGGCCGAGAGGCGATGCGCGGTCATGCCGAAGACGCGGGACAGGAACGCGGCGTGGCCCCGCACGTCGCGGACCAGCAGGTTGAGGCCGAGGCCGGTGAGGGATCGCCCGAACCCCTCGGGCGAGACGGTTTCGTAGTCCATTGCCCGCACCCCCGTTCCGCCCTATCCCCGGCCCATGACCGAGGAGTATTCCCCGCCCGACGAGGCCCTGCGCATCCTGCACCATGATGCGCAGATCGTGGTGGTGGACAAGCCCGCGGGCCTGCTGTCGGTGCCGGGGCGGGGGGAGCATCTGGCCGATTGCCTGATCGCCCGGCTGGCGCGGGTGTTTCCCGATGTGCTGCTGGTGCACCGGCTGGATCGCGACACGTCAGGGGTGATGGTATTCGCCCTGAACAAGGCGGCGCAGCGCGACCTGTCGGCGGAGTTCGAGGCGCGGCGGACGAAGAAGGTCTATGTCGCCCGCGTCTGGGGCGCGATGGCGGAAAAGTCCGGGCGGATCGACCTGCCGCTGGCGGTGGACTGGCCGAACCGGCCCCGACAGAAGGTCGATCACCAGGCCGGGCGGCCCTCTGTCACCGACTGGCGGGTGCTGAGGGTCGAGGACGGGACGACGCGGCTGCGGCTGATGCCGGTGACCGGGCGCAGCCATCAGTTGCGCGTGCATATGCTGGCCATCGGCCACCCGATCCTGGGCGACACGATCTATGCCGAGGGGCCGGCGCGGGACTTTCCCCGGCTGATGCTGCATGCGGAGTCGCTGCGGATCCGGCACCCCGAGGCGGGCAAGAGTTATACGTTCACGACCAAGGCGCCGTTCTAGCGGCCCATCACCTGCCGGCCGATCCACAGGAAGCTGATCGCGAACATCGCCCGCTGCATCGCGCCCGCGACATCCGGGAATTGCAGCATCGCAAGCGGCAGCGCGATCGAGGCCACCGCGGCGATCCAGCTGAGCCCGTCGTGCCCCGGCCACCCGGCCCGCCACAACCGCGCGACCGCCGCCACGCAGAATGCCGTGCCCATGACATTCGCCATCATCGAATGCACCATGTCCTCGGCCGGATCGAACCCCATCGCCGGGTCGATGGGGGCCGCCGACCAGAGGCCGACGCCCGCCATTGCGGCACCGAAGACCGCAAGCGCCCCGGCGATCACCCGGCCCCGCGACCAGATCATCAGCGCCGAGATGAGAACGCCCGCGCCGAAGGCGAGGAACCCCGTGCGCATGATCCAGGCGTTGGGCATGTTCTGGCCGGCCATCTGGCTGGTGCGGTGCATCAGCGAGGAATAATCGGGATGCGAGAAATACGGCCCGACCAGAATTGCCAGCACCATGCCGGCGATGCCCAGAAGCGCGGGCAGAGCTGCGCGCGGCATCTACCGCAGCCCGTCGAGCGTCTGCCTGACGACCTGGATGCGCTGGGCGTTGGGCGGATGGGTAGACAGGAAATTGTTGCGCGGATCGGGGATGCGCGAGAAGAAGGCCGCGCCGCGTTCCGGGTCATAGCCCGCGCGGAAGGCGATGACGGTGCCAAGCTGGTCCGCCTCCAGTTCGAATTCGCGCGAATAGGTGCGGGCGCCGACGCTTGCGCCCAGCCGCGAGGCCGCATCGACCTCTACCTGTCCGGCGCCGCCAAGGCTGGCGAGCGTGCCGAGGATCAGCGCGCCGGTCATCGCCGATTGCTGCACACGCGGCAGGTGCCCGGCGATGTGGTGTCCGGCCTCATGCCCCAGGATGAAGGCCAGTTCATCCTGATTGCGGGCATCCGCGATCAGCGCCAGGGTGAAGCCGATGACCGGGCGGCCGTCGCGCTGCACGGTCTGGAAGGCATTGGGCGGCTGGCCGGGGCGGTCGTCGATCACCACAAGGAAATCGCAGTTTGCACGGGGGTTGCGGGTGCGACATTCACGGACCGCGATGGGGCGCGTCCGCTCCACCACCTGCACGAAGTTGCGCGCCGCGGTCTGGCTGTCCAGCCTCTCGCCCGTGACGACGGGGGCGGGCTGCGGACGCGGAGCGGGCGCAGGATCAAGCGGCGCGCAGGCGCCCGCGACCAGCGCGAGTATCAGCCCCAGATTGGTGAGATGTCGAAACCCTGCCACGTGCCGTCCCTTGTTTTGCACGACACTAGCAGACCGGCGGCGGCGGAAAAGGGCGCTCTGGCCCGCGTTCACGGTCATGTGCGGCGGCGCAGGTGATTTCGGCGCCTCGATTGCGTGTCGCCGAGGCCCGCGCTAGGGTGCCGCCATGTTCACGATAGAGCACGATTTCGACGCCACCGTCATCACCCTGATCGACGAGGGCAGCCCGTCTCTGCAGGAGGATGTGATCCTGCAGGCGTTCGAGGAATGTGTGACGGTCGAGCAATACGATGCGCGCACCGACGGCATGTGCAAGATCACGCTGTCGATGGCGCAGGTGCGCGACCTGGCCGCGGCCCTGAACCTGCCGGAAGGCGTCTATCGCCTGACCGCGCGCAAGGCCGGCGGCTGAGCCGGATCAGAGCAGTTTCAGGTCGCTTGCGGATTCCCGCCCGTCGCGGCCCGACTGAAGCTCGTATGCCACTTTCTGATTGTCGTTGAGCCCTTTCA
>JBJHCH010000036.1:0-27766 GCA_050485905.1 Paracoccaceae bacterium
GCGCCCGCATGCCTACCCAACCAGCAAAGCTTTTCGGCATGCAGATCGTCGCTTGCGCCTCTGCCACGATCCGACTACGGCTAGCGGGCACTGAGGCCGAGACGAAGATATCGTCACCGGTGATTTCTGGCCAGCTATCCCAAAATGCGCGGGCAGCAGCAGACAGACCAATAGCATTTGAGAAGGCCGTCGTCCGGGCGTGGGGCAAGGACAGCCAGCAAGCCCCGATCCGGACCGACAGGGCCGACGCGCCGGCGGTGTCAAACCGTAGCCTCGGGGCCACCAGATCGGCCTCGCCTGAACGTAAGGGTTGCATCAGACGGGCAGGATCGCCCGGTCGAAGCCAGGTGTCGGCGTCCAGATAGAGGCGCGGAAACAGCCCCCCGAGAGCTTCGTCCCCGGCCTGCAAAGCGGTTGTCTTGCCAGGGCGGGAAAGCTCTATAACTTCGGCCGTTGACCCGGCAAAGTGACGGATCACGTCGGCGCTACCGTCGCTGCAGCCGTTGCAAACCCAGATGATCCGAACAGCATCTCCTATTGTCGCTTCCAGCAACTTGGGCACCGTCACCTGCAGTAGCACTGCTTCATTCCGCACGGGAACGATAATGCCATAGGTCGATGGCAAGACAGACACCTCTTACTCTTTAGGGTTAGTCATCAGAAAGCCGGCACTTGCCAGCAGCAGAACAGTGGCAAAAGCGACGAAGATGCCATCGATCGTCGGCGATAGTAGAAAAGCAAGCATGATCGTCGCCAGTTGCAAGCCGATGAACACGCCTTTTGTCGAAATCAGCCAGCGCGATCCCAGCAGAGTCTGAGGCCGGTTGAGCGGCAACCAGCTTTCCCACCCACCTCTGGCCTCTCCGCCGTCGATAGTCAGCAGGTAGTCCCTGATCTGCTTGGTTCGAATGCCGTGATGACACCATTGCAACGTCGCCCCAAATCCAACGGCCCCGTGTGCTGCCGCTGCGGCCCACGCGGTCACTGGCTGTGCGATTGCAAGCAAGGCAAAGGCGGTGAACAGGGCCAACGAGATGATCAGCAGAAGGTTCTGCAACGATATGCGCAGCGCCAATTCCCGTCGCAACACCATTACATCTTCTGCTACAGCCGAACCCGGTGTGTTCACCATGCCATCCGCTTCCAGATCTTCCAGCGCCGATGCAGGCGGTCAGCCCACATGGACATCCGCGATCGATAATGGTCGCCATACCAGGGCATGAGGCGCAAGCCATCGCTGCCTCGGTCGCGGTAGAAGTTTGGCACCGGGTGGAAGTTGCGCATCCTAAGGTGAAAGACCTCGCATGCTGAGGAGGCTTGTGGCGGCACAACCCAGCGCCAATCGGCGGCCACCCTTCTGCCCTGCGCCTGCTCGCGAGAATGAAACGTCATGAACTGATCGGAGGCTGTGTGATGATCAACCATCGTCACCCCAGCCGTTCTGAACGAGTGTAGCACAGCACGGTTCAACTCGGTCAGCGCCTCATCGCGCCACAAGCCAGGATTGCGAGTGTTCGTTGGCAGTTCTAGCGCGCGTGCCACCTCCGGTAGCAGATCATAGCGCTGGACATCACCGAAGTTCCGCGAGGCGATCTCAGTGCCCATGTAAAATCCGTTGAAGGGCGCACATGGATAATCGATACCGCCGATTGTGAGGACCATGTTGCTGACGACCGGCACAGCATACCATTTCAATCCCAGCGTCGAGAGCGCGTCGTGCGTGGGATGATGGATTGCGACCTCGCGCACCGCACCTTTGGGTAGTTGACACAGGTGACGGCGGTCGGAGGTATCACGCAGGAGAAATGGCAGGATGTCGAATCGGCCCGGCGTTTCGGCCGGCGTCCAGCCCATTGCAAGCGCAATTCGGGTTGCTTCGACATTCTGGCGATCGCCCAGAAGTGTCCCATTCGGCATCTGATGGCAGGCATACTGTGCGATCTGTGGACTTTCGATCCAGGCGGGCAGGGCCGAAGCCTTTGCTGGAGCGAAAATCGAGATGATCGACCGGATGCGGCCATCGCAAAAGGCGTCGTCCAGATGCCGTAGGATCTGCGTCTGCATAGCCTCGGGATCAACGATATGCCGACAGTCAACTACATCGAGGCTTTCCCAGAAGATCCGTCCGATGCATCGTCCGGAGTTGCGCCAAGCCAGCCTAGCTCCATAGGCCAGTTCATCGGGCGTATGCACATAGCTGCCGCTGCGCGATAGTTGGCGGCGCACCTCGGCCCAGCGGGTCTGACGCTGAGCGCGATCCGCACCGCTCGCCGTATGGAAGAAGTCGAGAAAGGCGCGGGCTTCCTCTTTGCGCTCCATCGCGGACAAGCGACGCAGGCGTCGTGCCAATGGGCTGCCCGAAGCGGCATCGCCATAGCGCGCCAGCGACAACAGGCGCCGCATCACATGAGCCCATCAAACTGTCGGGCGGTATCGCGCAGCGGGCGGCGGTTGATCTGATAAACCACTTCGAGCGCCCGTGCCTTGGCCTTGCGATACGCAGTGGAGCGGGTTTCTACCGTTCGATAATCGACTCTTGCCCGTCGATGGTCCAGCCGGGTCACATTCAACCTTTGGCCGGCGGCAGCCTTCTCGTTGACCGCCGCCCAGATCGGCGTGCCGCTATACAAGGTGAATTCGTTGAACCGCACGCGATCCAGGTAGGGGGCGTGCTCTTCCAGAAATCGAGCCGTCGCGTCCATGTCGGTTGCGGTCTCTCCGGGAAAGCCCTTGAACATAGTGCAGCGGATCGACAGGCCTGCCGCATGGGCATCGCGAATGAAGGCCGAGTTGCGCCCGACCGACGATCCCTTCCGCATGGCGTCCAGAAGCCGCTGGCTGCCGCTTTCCAGCCCGAAAGAGATCCGCCGCATCCCGCCTTCTGTTGCCGCTTCTAGATCGGCCCGCGACAGACCATTGTCCATGCGTTCGTCGACATGCACGGTCCCGATCCATTCAGCGCCTTGCACATAGCGCCCGACTCCTTTGGCGATGCCACGGATCATCTCGGGCCACGAATTCAGCTTCAGGTCGAGAAACAGGAAGTCCGTCGTCTCGTGCCGCCGCGCCTGTTCCTGCATCTCAAGCAGCACGTTTTCGACGCTTCGCGTGCGGAAGGTGCGCCCCGAAACCGATATTACATCTGAACAGAATAGGCACTTGTCCCACTGACAGCCTCTTCCGGTCATCAACGGCACGATGCGACGCGGATAGCGGTCCCAAGGGAAATCGGTAAAGTCTGGAAGCGGCGTTTCGTCCAGCTTGCGCAACGGCCGGGCAGCGACCGTCCGGCGTCCATCGGACAGAACCACGCCTGGAAAGGCCAACAGATCGGGCTTGCGGCACAAGGCGTCAATCAGATCGGGCAAGTCGCGATCTACCTCGGCGCCGACAACCGCCGACACTCCCGGAATTTGCCGCCATTCTTCGGTCACCTCCGGCAGGTTGAACATCGGACCGCCCAGGATCACTGGCACGCCCCGGAGCCGCGCCAAGTCGGCGATTGCGGCGACGCTTCTGAAGTGTTGCAGATAGGCCGAAATAAGGATGGCATCGGGTGGGTCTACCAGCGCTTTGCGGATCTCGCGCAGCACGACCGGATGTGAGCGCTCGACCCGTGTTGTTTCCAGCCGTCTGAGGACTTCACGCAGGCCAAGAAAGGGCGGCCAGTCCGAAAGATGGATTCGGCGTCTGATGTGATCGACAAGCGTTTCGCACCGCTCACGCTGCGTTGCGGGGACATCATGGGCTAGTGGGCAGAGCACTTCGACCCGATGCCCGCAGCCGCGAAGCGAGGCGACGAGAAGCCCAATCGCAAGCGTGGGGAAACTGGCGAAATTGTTCAGGTCGACGATCAACAGGCGCAGGCCGGACGATGCCTTCGCCCCTGATGCGGGAACCGCTATCGCTGCCCGGGCAGGCTCTAACGACCGCAAGTGTCTGACTTGGCGAGTCATTCGAAAAGCATCCCTAGATCAAGCATTCCCAATTGGGGCACCTCGTAACTTTTGCTACTTTATGACCTCGCCCGGGAGCGTGCGGCTCGAAACAGGACGGATACGATTGTTTTCTCCGTGGACCTCTGCCTGAGTGTGAACGTCGCGATAGCTTCAGTCAACGAGTTTGGTTAATAAAATCATAATGTTGCAACCATGGCGGGTGTTCGACTTGGCAAGGGTCGCGCGAGAAGCCGACTGAACGAGCGAACTCATCACGTGAGCATGTCCCTGTGAGGCCGAGCAGCTCCAGACACTTATGGTAGCCATAAAGACTCTGCGCTCATGCAAACTGATGCGTCCAGCGCTGCTCCAGTAGCGACTCGTATTTGTCGGGTCTTGACCGCGCCGCCTTAGGCCAGTCCTAGTGCAGGACATTGCTTTGACCGGACCAAGCGAGGCTGCAGGTGACCCACGACACGATCCCCGACGCCCCTCCGCAAGTGCTCCCCGGCCGACATTTCCGATCCGAGCAACCTGCCCACAAGCGCTCACGCCTGCAGCGGATAATACGTCTGATCACCGGAGTCATCGACCCGCGAGCTTGGGTCCATCTTGTCAAGCTGGTCAACTATTACAATTATGCTCACTTGCGTCCCAGACGGCAGATGTTGATCGGACCCGGATGCGGCATCAGCCCGACGGCGACCTTTGCATATGGGCTCCGGATAGAGCTTGGTGCCCGGGTTGTGGTGGGTGACAACAGTCGCCTCTGGGCTGGGCCGGAACGTGCTCGGATCGTGATCGGTAGCGACGTCATCATCGGTCCCAATGTGCTCGTCACCGCGGCGAACTATCGGTTCAATGATGGCCGACCCATACACGACCAGGCCATGAATGCAGCAGATATCGTGATCGGGGACGATGTGTGGATTGGCGGAGGGTCCATTGTTCTGGCTGGATGCAAGATCGGCGTCGGTGCCGTGATCGGAGCAGGTGCAGTGGTCACGCGCGATGTGCCACCCTTTACTGTTGTAGCCGGTGTTCCGGCGCGGGTGATCGGGCAACGGCACGCAGTGGGACTTGACCAAGAACTCTTGCCGCCCATTGAAGGCGCGTGAGGAGACAGCCTCGTGACTGGCGACCTGGGAAGTGTCACAGCGTCGGCGAAAGGGGAGGTGAGTATTTCCCCAGAATTGAGCGTGATAATCGTAAGTTATGAAACTGCCGCCCTGACCTTGCGGTGCATACAGTCTGCTCTGTCCCAGCATGACCCAAGCCTCGAGGTGATTGTGGTTGACAATGCCTCGACCGACGGGACTGTGGCTGCCATATCCCGAACGTTTCCGCAGGTGCGTCTGATTTCGCTGGGTAGCAACGTGGGGTTTGCCCGCGCCAACAATCTGGGTGCGTGTCACGCACGGGGCCGGTTCCTTTTGCTTTTGAACCCGGACGCGGTGGCCTTGCCCGGTGCGTTTGCCGAGATAACTGAGTTCGCCTTACTTTGGCCGCATGCCACGATCTGGGGCGGTCGGGTCGTCAACGCCGACGGTAGCACCAATCCCCGCTCGTGTGGTCGGCGTCCGACTCTATGGTCGGTAGTTGCGCGGGCGGCCGGGCTTGGAGCGCTGTGGCCTGGCGTGCCGTTATTCAACTCCGAAGCAATGCCGGGCTGGGAGCGCGACGAGATGCGGCATGTGGACATCGTAGTCGGCTGCTTCCTTCTCATCCGGCGCGCAGACTGGCAGCAGCTTGGTGGCTTTGACCCGGCCTATTTCATGTATGGTGAAGATGTCGATCTTTGCCTCCGCGCTGCGCGTGTGGGTGGGCGGCCGGCCATCACGCCACGAGCGATGATAATGCATGTTGAAGGCGCCTCGCAGCCGCGCGGTCCCCGCGAGGTCCAGATCCTCGCAGCACGCATCCGCTACTTACGCAAGCATCTGCCGCAACTTCACAGAATACCCGCGATATGGGCCGTTCGGCTTGGTATCGTCCTGCGGCTTATGGGCTACCTCTGTGTCTCTCCAGTCCCTCGATATCGCCCCGCACTGATCAGAATGAGGCATGTCTGGGACAATCGCGACCTATGGTGGAACGGATATGTGGACCTGTCGGCGCAGGCCCCTTCAGATTGTGAACCAGACAGCGCAGATACCGACGCGCCAACTTGGTGCGCGCAATGCCAAGAAGGGCCGGAACCATGACGAGCGAAACGGAAGCCGCGCCAATGGCTAGGAGGCGAACCAACCGGGACTGAGAGAGCATCATCGCCAAGAGACGGGCGCGGCACCGCTCCGAGCTTTGTCCAGTCCTGCCTGCCCGTATCTCACCTGCTTCACCTTCCTCACAGCCGTGTGCCAACCTCGCTGTGGCGTTCTATTCCTTGCTATGTCTCGACCTCCTGCCGCAACGCCCGGTTGGGGTGAAGTTTAGCAATCCGGCTGCGAACCAGGCCCAGCGACCTCGGTGTCCGATAGGTCGGACTGCGCATCGGAGGCGAGCCACACATGGGAATCCGCGCTCGGCGAATGCGTCGCCACCGTCGGGCGAAGGTCCGCCCGATCACCGTGATGTGCTGTAACTCGGCAAAAATGCGCCGGAATCGGCGTGCGGCACCGGCTGACGTCAGCGACTTCGTGCCTCCACCTCGGCAACCTAGTCCTGCGCGGTCGAACGTCCGAAGAATTGCGCCCATACTCGCTCAAGGGAATCAACCCTGAGTTGTGCAAAGTTGTGAAGGTGACTGCCGGACGTTCGTGACTTTTCTCACGTCCCGGCAAGCACGCATCACATCGCGCGCACAACCTCCAGTCATCAAGCTGCCGGTGTAGCCAGGTGCAAGCCGCCCGCCTCTCGGTGCGGGTTCGGAACTGCTCCTGCCGCAGTGCGCCAGCGGCGCCCGAGACGAAGGAGGCGAAGGATGTTCGACCGGACATGGACTACCCTGGTCCGCTGCATGCAAGGCAGATGCCGGACAACGATTTCTGACATTTCCGAAGGAGGTCAGGCGCGGAAGCGGCAGCCCGACGCTTTCGGCGGGCATGTGAGGACGGCGATCGCGGGCTCATGCGTAGACACCGCAACCGCACCGTATTGCATACATGAACTGGTGATCCGTCCAGCCCTGATGGCTGCTCTCGCTGTCATCTTGCTGATCGGTGCACTGCCCGCTGCCGCTGCGGGTGCAGAGCGACTGCCGCGAGAGTTCGTCTACGCGAATGCCCCGGGCTTCATCGGCCACCATAGAGAATTCATCCGCGCGAGCGCCCCCACATCGGCGCCGGCCGCCGCGCAAGACCTCTGCACCACCTACCCCTGGGCATGTGCGAGGTCAGGCGACAGGCGACCGCTCAGCGCCGCGCAACTCGGCACGATCGTGGCTGTCAATCTGCGGGTCAACCGGACCACCCGGTCGATCACGGACCGGGCGCAGTATGGCGTTGAGGATCACTGGGCCTTGCCGACGCGACGGGGTGGGGATTGCGAAGATTTCGCGCTGCTCAAGAAACTGGAACTCATCCGTGCCGGGATCGCGCCGGAACGCATGCTGATTGCGACCCTGCTGGATCGGCGCCGGCAACCCCATGCCGTCCTCGTCGTGCGCACCGATCACGGCGATTTCGTGCTCGACAATCTGACCAACCGCATCCTGAGCTGGCAGAAGACCGACTATACCTTCCTGAAGATCCAGGACCCCGATGCGCCCCATCGCTGGCGCGGCATCCTGACCGGCGGAATGCTCTCAAGCTGAATCGCTGGATCACGGGCGAGAACGGGTCGTTCAGTGCCCGCGCGGCGGCGACCGCGCGGGCGACGTCCGAAAAGACGCCTCAGTTGACCGAGGCGGCGGAGTTTGCCTGCACCGCGCTCACGAACTCGGCCTGGGTCATAGGCAAGACGATCTGGCCGTCGCCGGTCACGTCGGCTGCACCGCGAAAGGTGATGCGGTTGGCTTCCAGTTCGAGCGCCGGATCGAGCGTGATCGAGAACTGCGCAGCTCCCATGGCATCCGCCGAGGCGTCATTGACGGTGCCGAGCACCACGCCCTCCGAACTCGTCGCGATCGCGGCTTCACCGCGCGCCATGGCTTCCGTCGCGGCCTCGACGGCTGCAGCCGCTGCTCCGCCGGCCATGACAGCGCCACCGGCCGCCGCTCCTGCCCCTGTCGCCGCAGAAGGCGTTTCGACGCCTACCGAGGCGGATGCCCCGCCGTCGACACTGAGATCGAGCGCGCTCGCGCCGCCAGCGGTGAGGGCGAGCATGGCGCTCGCGATGGTCAGCTTGCCGATATAGGTCATCATGACACTCCTTCTGACTTCGATTACTGACCGCGGTCGATGGTTGCGACCACGGCACTACAGCAACGAGACTGCGGCGGTGAAGTTTCTCGACGTCGCTCAGGTGTCCTGAGATCGGCAGGCGTCTGCCGGGATTGTGGGGTCGGGCACGGCGGGATCCCGCGCCTAGAAAGCGATCTCACGCAGCTGTGCACGTGTTTGTTCGGCTGACTGCCCAATGAGGCAGCCAGTGGTGATGGCGTTTGCCGCGGTGTTCGCCTGGCGGAGCAGTGGCCCGGCAACCCGTCTCGGCGGTTTCGCGCCCCAGGTGATGGCGCCACTGGCGGCGGCCTGCCAACTGCGGAGAAAGCTCCGCATAAAACGCTTGCCGTGGGACATCGTGACCATAGGCTGGACTTCGACGATGCAATGCATCGCGCGGTTGAAAGGGAGACTGCCATGACCCGCCAGACCCGAAACATCTTCGTTGCCGCCGCGGTTGCTGCGCTGACGCTTGCCCCGGTCCAGGGTGCCGGCCCGTTTCTTGGGGCCGATGCGGCCCATGCCCGCGGCAACGGAAACGGCGGCGGCAATGGGGGAGGTAATGCAGGCGGCAATGGCGGCGGCCGCGGGGAGGCCGGCGCTGCCGGTCAGGAGCGGGCGGCCGAGGCGCGGGGCGCGTCGGGTCGCGGTGCCTCGGCGGCTGCCGGTGGGCGCCAGGGCCAGAATGCTCAGTCGCGCGATCCGGTCCGGGGCTTCTTCCAGGCCCTGACCGGGCAGCAGCGTCGCGCCGAGCCGACGCAGCAGCGCAGGTCGGCAGCTGCCGGGCAGCCACGGGCGCGTGCGGTGGCACCCATGGTGGTCGAGGCCAGCGCGCGGCCGGCGCCGAGGCCGGATGTGGCCCGTCGCGGCGCGCTCGCGTCCGAACTCAAGGGCCTCAACGCCGCCCATGCCAGCCCGGTCGCCCTCGCCAATGCCGCGCCGGACAGCCAGGTCGGCCGCATTGCGACCTATCGGGATGCCGCCCTCGGATCGCTCTCTGCAGGGGCCGATGTCGCGGCGGCGGAGCAGGCCTATGCGGAAGCCCTGACGGCGCTGGCGGACTACGATGCCACTTACGATGGCCCAACGCTCGCAGAGATCGAGGCGGAACTGGCGCGGCTCGACCCGGACTCGCCCGACTACGATCCCGATTATGTCGCGGGGCTGGACGACCCCGAGACCGAGCGCGACAGGCTCGAACAGGAGCGGCTTGCCGCGCAGGACTTCGAGGCGGGCCGGGAAGAACTGGCTAATGCTGTCGACCTGTCCGAGGCGGAGCTGGCCGCGGCGCGGGACGCCGCCGAGTTGGCCGGGCTGACCGAGGAAGAGGCGCTTCTGGCAGCTTCGAATGGCCGCGTCCTGTCGCCGGAGGCACTGGCGGAGCTGCGGCGCCTGCTGGAACTCGACTCTGTCCAGGACGAGCAGCAGGAGGCGGTGATCGTCGTCGAGGCGCCGTGACCGCCTGACATCACCCGGCTGGCGGGCGTATCGGACCCGTCGCGTTCAAGGATCTACCTTACAGGTGGCGTTGCTGGTGGGGACTGCGTTCTGCCCCCCGCCGCGCCGCGGTTCCCGGTGGCCGTGAGCGGTGGGCCAGGGCCGGCAAACTTTCCCGTGGGTGTTCCGCGGCAGACGACATGCTTCACGAGGCCGGCGACATGGATCGCCATGGCGGCGGCGATACTCACGGCAAAGTAGACAAGGATGGCCCCGATCAGGCCGAGGTCCAACAGGAGCCAGGCCCCGACCGCACAGGCCAGCGCGAGCATTCCCCCGAGAAGCACAAGCATGATCGCCATGACTATGGCCCTAGCTTGACCGACCGGCCCCGCCGGCGCATCCGTTTCTCGCGGAGCGGCAGACCGTCACGGCAGACGTGCGGTCCAGCCTCGCGGCTCGGCGTCAGCTTATCCCGCGCAGAGGCGGGGATAGGTCCGAGCGATCCGGGTGTTGGCTGCGCGTGCCGGAACTTCGTTTCGCCAACCGGAAATCCTTCCCGGGAGGTCTACCGAGGCCGGGTCAATGCCGCACACCGGTTTGAGCGCCGCGCCGCGTCGGATCTGCAGCAGGAGCGCGGACGGCGTTCCTGCTTTCGCCAACCACTCTCCGTTGAACATGAGCACCCACCAATCCTCATGTCGTGAGATCGACCAGAGCCCATGAACCGTCCGGAACGTCCACATCCTTGCCACCTCCGCAATAAAGTTACTCGGTCACTCGCCTAAAGGTAGATCAAGAATACCGGTTTGTGTGGAAAACATATTTGCTTGAGCGGGAAGTTGCACAACCTATAGGCGAGCACCGTGCCCGCATCGATCTTCCAGTGGCAGACCCCACGACGGCGACGGGCACGGCGCGATGTCTCGTGAGGGTGCGGCGGGCTGGTGGCAGCAGGTCGGGCTGGCGGGAGTCCGCGCACGATGTGTCGATCCGGCGCGGCGCGCGCTCACAGCTGCGCGAGGCGGACGGACCTGCACCGCCGGATGCCCTAAGCTGGTTCGGAACGAAGCCGTGGCGCGGGCGTTGTATGGGGGCCATTTGGTCGTGAAGCGGCAGCTGGGATCGCGCGCAGAATTCGACCAAGGTGCTCGATCTACCTATCAGGTCGCCCGTGGACGAGAATGAAGGAGAAGGATGATGACGATCAGATTGCTGGCGATCTGTGCCGCGGTGATGGTCGCGGGGAGTTTCGCGATGCCCGGGGCCGCCGATGCGCGTCCGCCAGGCCACTGCCCGCCCGGGCTGGCGAAGAAGGCCGTGCCCTGCGTGCCGCCCGGGCAAGTCCGCAACAGCTGGTCGATCGGCGAGCCCCTTCCACGTGGCACCCGCTACGTCGTCATCGACGACTACTGGCGCTACGGCCTGCCGCGCCCGTCGCGGGGCACGCAGTATGTCCGGGTCGACAACGACGTCCTGCGTATCGCGGTCGAGACCGCGCGGGTGGTCGAGAGCCTGCAAACGATCGGTAGGTTGTTGAACTGAGGCGCCTTGGGCTAGCCAGTCACGTGGCTGCGCGGGCCGCATCCGTTGGGTAGGCGGCGCGATTTAAGCGGAGATCCGCAACGGTGGTAGACCGAGACGCTCGATCCCCAAGCTGAGCGAGCCCTACCGCCTGAATGAACTCGCCGAGCGCGTGATCCGTGCCGTTGAGGGTTAGCGGAGGCTTGAGAACCGGGAGCTGGCCGCGCCAAGAGGCATCCCCCTCGCTCGAGCCCCTGTTTCTAGGATTTCGACCCGCATGGGAACGTGCCCGTCCATGCCCAAGTAGGACACAAGCCATTCCTGTTCCCCGGGCGTCAGCACGCGTCGATCAATGGGACCGACCGGACGGACGGCACGCTGACCGCCCGGGACGCATTTGCGGTGTTGCGACACCTGCTGCACGAGACTACAGCACATCATGACCGGAGCGGGCTGCCACTGACTGCACAGAGGAACAGCCGATGGCTCACGACCATCGCGTCCCTCGCGAGGATCCGCTCCGGGTCTAGCAGGCGCGGATCTCGATAAGCGACCCGCTCGCAAGCGCTAGGCTGCTACATGTGCCAACGAAGGCGTGGGGGTTGGTAGGCTGTAGCCACGGCCCCAGACGGTCTCGATGTGCGATCCGGCCCCAAGAGCATCGCTCAGCTTCTTGCGAATCTTGCAGATGTAGACATCGATCACTTTGGGTTCAGGTTCGTCCAAGCCACCGTAGAGGTGATTGAGGAATGCCTCTTTCGTCACCGTCGCTCCCTTGCGCAGGACCAGCACCTCAAGGATTTGATATTCGCGGCGCGACAGGCTGAGTGGTGTATCATCGACCTGTGCCGACTTGTCGTCGAGATTGATTGACAGGCGACCGACCTGGACCGTCGATGCGGCATGGCCGTGCGACCGACGAACGATGGCGCGGATCCGCGCGATCAGCTCATCGCCGTGAAACGGCTTGGGCAGGAAGTCGTCAGCGCCGAGCCCAAAGCAGTGCAGCCTGTGGTCGGTGCCGCCATCGCCGGTCAGAATGAGAACGGGTGTGTCGATACGCTTGTTGCGCAGCGCGCGCAGCACCTTGCTGCCATGCATGTCCGGCAGGTTCAGATCCAGCACGATCAGGTCGTAGTCGTAGATCGCGGCAAGTTCGATCGCCTCTTCTCCCCGCGTGGTAGTCGTGGACTTCAGGCCAGCTCGTTCGAGCTGCATCTCCAGCACGCGGGCCACGTTGATCTCGTCTTCGACAATCAGAATGCGCATTCTCTACCCCGATTTCATTTACACAGCACCCGACTTCCAGCGCCGACCCGCGTGGCGAGTTAATGTTTCGTATGGGCTGCGGATTCGCCGTAGGTTTGCAGCAAATATGCAAAGAGTTCGCATCAAGTTGTAAGCAAACCGGCGCGACAGTCACATCACTCCAATAATCGCGATCCTGTCGACCAGTGCGGGGTATACCCCACGCAGAGCCAGAAATAGACAATTCTTGGCGGCACGAGCCGACAAGCAATCAGCGATTACCGGGTCGGTCCAGCTCCAAAGGCGACGGGCAGATGCAGTTCTACCGTAGTGCCGCTGCCAACCTGGCTTTGCAGACGCAGTTCCCCGCCTGCGATGCGGGCAATGCCTTCGACGAGACTGAGGCCTAGCCCGATGCCCTGACCGACCTCGCGCATCGTGAAGAAGGGCTCGCGCGCCTTTGCGAGCGTGTCATCGTTCATGCCGATGCCCTGGTCGTTGACTGCAAGAATGATGATCGGCCGACCGTTTGTGGTGTCCCGTTGGCACGCCCGGGTCGTTAGTCGGATCTCGCCGCCCGCGGGCATCGCGGCGACCGCATTTGAAAGCATTTCCCCGACAGCCTCTCTCAGCATGCCGGTCTCGAGTTCGACAAATGACCCGGGCGCACGAAGATCGCAGGTCAGTTTGTGATGCTGTCCGAAGCGGCCGGCAAATTCCTCGGCTATTCGATCAAGGCAGGGGTCGATCTCGACACGGTCAGGTCGGGAGGTGCTGTGGCCCGAATAGACGAGGAGGCGGCTTACCAGGACTGCCGCCCTCTCCGCTGCGGCGATACCGGCATTGAGTGCCGGAAGAAGTTCCGGTCGATCGGCCAACTTGTTCTCGAGTATCTCCAACTTCCCCAGAACGACTACGAGAATGTTGTTCAGGTTGTGCGCCAAACCGCCTGTCAACTGGCTGACGACCGCATCGCGATCAATCTGGCGGCTCTGGGCCTCGGCACGCATCTGTTCGGTCACGTCCTCGACGACACCCACGAGGGTCAACGTCTCATCCCCAGGTCCGACGATCGGGACGGCCTTCATGTCGAGGTGTCGTGCGGCTGCGTCCGCTGGCGAGATCCGGATGCGGAGAGAGAAGGGATTTCCATCCCGGATCGCCCGGTGCAGCTGGTCCTTGGTCGCAGATCGGTCGTGATCCGCGATCGCTGTCAGCCAATGCTCCGCCACATCGATGCCGAAAAGCGCACAGAAGCGCCGGCTCGCCTGCACCACCCTGCCTGACGCATCTGCGCGAAAGATGCCGACAGGGAGCGCCTCGTAGAAGGTGCGAAGTTCGCGGTTGGTCCGCTCCAGTTGCTCGTTCGCCGCCTCAAGTCGGGTGTTCAGGTCACCCAGCTCTTCGTTGGCTGTGGCGAGTGCATTCCGGGCGTCCAGCAGTTCGCGCTCGTAGCGCCGACGGTCCGTCGCATTGAAGACGGTGATCCGGATGAAGGTTGCCTTGCCGGTGGGGTCGCGCCGTTCGATCGCATTGACGAGCACGGGGATCGGCGTGCCATCCTTGGCGATCAGATCGAGCGCCACTTCGTTGAAGAACCCCTGCATGCGCAGCATTGGCACGAAGTGGGTTTCGTAGAAGATCTTGCCCGCGATGCTGAGCAGGTTCTGGAAATTCCGGCCCAACAGCTCTTCTGGCCCGTGGCCGGTCCAGGCCAGGAAAGTCGCATTCACCCGGTCGATGCGGCCGTCGGGCTCAAGCGAGAGATAGCCACAGGGCGCGTGTTCGTAGAGATCCTCGATGTCCTCGGTGCCAAACGGGACCTTGGGGGAGTAGAGTTGTCGGATCGGCGTCATTTCAGGCCACCACGAAGTTGCGGATCGCACTGGCCGTTTCGTCTGGGGCACTGAGGTTCGGGCAGTGGCCCGTCGCATCCAGCGTTACGAGCTGGCTGGCGGGCATCGCGCGGTGAACATATTCGCCCACCGCCGGAGGCGCGATGATATCTTCGCGGCACTGCAGGATCAGTGTCGGGATCGTGACATGCTGCAGATCGGCGCGATTGTCCGACATGAAAGTGGTGCGGGCAAAGTGGCGGGCGATTTTCGGATCGGTCCTGCAGAAACTGTTAGTCAACTCCTCGCCCAGTTCAGGCCGATCGGCATTGCCCATGATCGTTGGCGCCATCGCAGCGGACCAGCCCATGTGGTTGTTGTCCAGAAACTCGAGCAACTCCTCGATCTGGGCCGCGCTGAAGCCACCCACATAGTCGCCGTCATCGATATATCGCGGTGACGGACCGATAAGGACAAGTTGGCTGAACAGTTCAGGCGCGGCCCGCGCCGCCAGCACACCGATCATCGCACTCACCGAATGGCCGACAAAGACCGCCTTGCCGAGTTCCAACTCGCGGAGGATCTCGAGGACGTCGTCGGCGTAGCCCTGAAGGCTTGCGTATTTCCCAGGGGACCATGCGCTCAGATCGGACTTGCCGGCACCGACATGGTCGAAAAGCACGACCCGAAAGCTGTCGTCAAACCGTGGCGCCACAAGCCGCCACATATTCTGATCGCACCCGAACCCATGCGAAAAGACCATCGCTGGCCCGGATTCGCCAAGCATCCGGACGTTGTTTCTCTCGATTACAGACATCAGCCTCACTGCAGATCGGTAGATTGTCGGGCGGAATGACAACGTGACAGCCATCTTGCAGTTCCCGATCTTCGGCGATTGCCTGAGTCACGTCAAACCCGCGCACCACTATGACCCGGTCATCGAACCGGTTTCGACGCGGCGTGCAAAGTTGTGCAGGCGGCGACGCTTCCCGGCAGACGACAGGTTCGTCATTCTGGCGCATGGCGACCAACCGCTCGGAAGGGATGACGGAATGGAGCACGCAGTCAACCAACCGTTCAGTCTACGCTCCCGAGCTTCTCCGTTCGCGAGCTAGCCGCTTCCATCGCAGGTGCTCCCAAGTGCACCACTTCACAGGCTTTAGTGTGCCGACGAGGTTACTTTCAGCCTAAGCGAGTCTTATGAAGACTTGGCTTGTGCTACCTCGTGCGTCAGGCGAACGCGTGACATCACCTATGGACACATTATAGAACAATAACTTGACTTCAGGTAGGGGAGCATCTCGCGCATCCGCAAATACTGCCTTTCAGCAACGACAGATGGCTCCCTTCTTACTGGATACTTTACTACAAAATGATTATGGGTGAAGTTGTTTCCCACTTTGAGAAAAGAGAACAGATGAACTTGATGCCATCTCAGCGCCAGTTTCGAGCGAGATACGCCTCGCGCCTGAACTCCTTCGCATCAGCACCGGAGCTTTTTCCAGGTGCAGATGGGGGGCGGCTGAGCCTTGCTCAAATGATCGCGCGCGCGGCTTCGGTGCGCGGGCTGACTCATCTCGACCTCAACTTTCCCGATCATGCAACCGGCCACTGCGCTGACAGCGTGCGGATCGCGCGGGACAACGGGCTGGAGATCAACGGCTTTGCCATGCGCTATTACACCGATCCGGGTTTCAAGCGGGGAGCATTCACCAATCCTGATAGTGTGGTCCGCCGCAAGGCGATCGACCTGACGAAGGCCGGGATGGATGCAGCGGCAGAGGCCGGCGTGAACCTGATTACAATCTGGCTTGGCCAGGACGGCTTCGACACGCCATTTCAGGCGGATTACGCGCAACTCTGGGGTTGGGAGGTTGCGGGCCTGCGCGAGGTGGCTGAGCATATACCAACGATGAACGTCAGCGTGGAGTATAAGCCCAACGAGCCGCGCGCCTTCGCGTTGCTTCCGGATGCCGCGATGACGCTACTAGCAATCGCCGAGGCGGGAAGCCCAAACCTGGGCGTCACACTGGACTTCGCCCATATGCTCTACGCCGACGAACAGCCTGCCTTCGCAGCGATGATGGTAGCTAGGCACAGTCGCGTCCTGGGTGTGCATCTGAACGATGGTTACGCCAAGCGTGACGACGGTCTGATGGTCGGCGCGGTGCACAGTCTGCAAACCATCGAGTTGTTGCGCCGTATCCGGCACGACGGCTATGACGGAGTCATCTATTTCGACACATTCCCCGATTCCACCGGACTCGATCCTGTGGCCGAGTGCGAGGCCAACATCATGGCCGTGGAATCAATGCTGGGGATCATCGACCGCATCGACGCCGAGAATGTGCTGGCAGATGCCACGGCCGCCCAGGACGGAATCGCTGCGCAGAGGATCGTCCAACAATGTATGTTTCGCAGCTAGCCGCGCATCCAAGCCTCGACGAGGCTGAACTCCGCGCGGTCGGGCCGCGGATCCGCACGATGCTGCCGCAACTGACGCCACTGGAACGGCGCGTGATCGAGCTGGTGCTTGGCAGCCGGGACTTCACTGAGTTGACGCCGCTGCAGCAGGTCGCGGCTGCCGCGAATGTTTCCGAGGCGATGGTGGTCAAAGTCGCCAAGAAACTCGGGTTCGACGGCTACCGTGACTTCCGCACAAGCCTCGCAGCCTATAACCGGCTCCCGATCGTTGAACTGCACCAGGAACTGTCTCCCGAAGACAGCATTGCTACCATCATGCAGAAGGTGTTCCGCACCTCGATCCAGGCGCTTGAAGAGACGCTCGCGATCCTTGATCCTGTGGCGATTGCACAGGCGGCGCGGCTCTTGGACCAGGCACGCACGCGTGACCTCTACGGTTTGGGCGGTTCGGCCCAGATTGCCCGCGACGTAGCGCATAAGTTCCTGCGCATAGGCGTCAGGGCCACAGTCCATGACGATGCGCATATGATGTCGATGTCGGCGTCGCTGCTGGGACCGGGTGACGTTGTGGTAGCGTTTTCACACTCCGGTGAGACGGACGCTCTGATCGAGGCCGTGACCACCGCGAAGTCTGCTGGTGCGGATGTAATCGTCATTACCAACCACGGCGGCTCCTCGCTGGGCGAACTGGGCACCGTTACGCTTTGTTCGACCGCGCAGGGGTCGCCTCTGACTGGGGAGAACGCAGCCGCGCGGATTGCGCAGTTGAACATCCTTGACGTGGTATTCGTGGCAGTCGCGCAGCGCGATGCGGCTGCCGCCGAGGCCAATCTGGAAAGAACCATCCGCTCGGTGCGGAGCAAGCGAAAGACCAGGTCAAATGACATCCCCCGCACCGCGGATCGCCGTCGTCGGTAGTCTGCACTACGACATCCTCGTGACCGGCGGCGACCGTCCGCGCAAGGGCGAGACCGTGTTCGCCAGCGCCTGGGAGTGGAAATGCGGCGGCAAGGGGGGCAACCAGGCGATTGAGGCGGCCCGTCACGGCGCTGAGGTGGCGTTCGTCGGTGCCGTTGGCAAGGACAGCTTCGGCGATGCCATGATCGCGCGGTTGAGGGCGTCCAATGTCGAGACCTCCGGTATCCGGCGGAATGGTGATGTCGGGTCAGGGATGTCGGTTGCCATCTTCGACCCGGCTGGCGACTATGGAGCTGTGATCGTGCCGGGCAGCAACTGGACGATCGGTGAGAGCGATCTGGAAGCTGAACCTGCCTTGAGGTCCTGCACGGTCCTTCTGCTTCAGAACGAGGTTCAATCAGCCACGAACCTCACCGCTGCTCGAATCGCGAGATCGCAAGGTGCGACCGTCATACTGAACGCAGCACCTGCGCGAGACCTTCCAGCTGACATGGAGGCGACAATCGACATTCTGGTAGTCAACGAAGTCGAGGCCGAAATGATGACGGGTGCGGACCCAATCACCGAGTTCGCCGCAGCCGAAGTTGCCGCAGCGCAACTACTGCGCAGAGCGCCCAGCGTGATAGTAACGCTCGGTGCACAGGGACTGGTCTTGGCCACGCGCACCACTGGTCCGCAACGTATACCAGGTCATCCCGTGATCGCTGTAAGCACACATGGCGCTGGCGATGCCCTGATAGGCGCGATGGCGGCGCAGATCGCTCTAGGAGCGGAATTAAGAAGCGCGGCGCGCTATGCGAATGCGGCAGCTGCGGCGCTCGTGGCGACGCCGGAGCCCGAGCGCGCACTGCTAACTTCCGACGCTGCGCACGCGCTTCTGTCCGAGACCGCATTCTGAAGGAATTGGCTCGGAATTCTGGAGCCTTCAAGCGGTTCTATCGGTCTTTCGACTTGCCCCGTGAGCCGCCTGTTCCAAACCCATATGACAACGCACTGGATTCGATGTCCGCCGATTCCGGGGTGGTCGGGCGCGCCGCCTTGACGTCAAGCAAAGCAGCCGAACGCTGTCCAACTCGGAACCAAACGGGTCCACGGTCATCATATAGAGGAGGCTTCAATCCCCGGGATCTGGTGACGCCAAAAGGCATCCCCTTCGCACACACTCGCTTTTCCTAGGACTTCGGTTCCCATGGGAACGTCTCCGTCCATGCCCCTGTGGGGAGCGAGCCATTCCTGTTCCCGGGACGGCATGACGCGGCGAACAACGGGACCGACCGGATTGCTGGCACTGGATCGCGCAAGAGGCACCGGCGGGTGTGACGACACCGGAAGAGTGCGACGGCGGGTCTGCGGCACCGCAGGCTTCGTGCTTGCCATGCGGGAGAACCTGCTGCGAAGCCATCGGGTAGTGACGACCCAGCATAGCAATGCGGACACCCGGCTGTCCCGGCATGGACGGAAGAGCATCACGCTGATCGGGGATCGTGCGGCAGCGATGCTTCCCGCGACATGCGATGCGAGTGCCGGCTGCTCCTGACACGACGCTTGGAGCGCGGCGGGACGGCAGACAGCACTGCCATCCCCGGCACGCGTCACCCATACCGCATCGCCGATCGCGGCTGACGGGCGGGCAGTCATGTATGTGACGGGGTCGATGTCACCGAGTTCGGACGATGGACAGTGGTATCGCGACAGGCGCTCCCCTGCGGTCGAGGGCACAACTGCGAGGCATCCCATGGGCGATCATCGACCATGACGCCCGCGACGCCGCCTTCCGCGGCGCCAGGCGGCGTGGCACGCCCCATCACCGGAGAACATGACCAGTTGACGATATGGCGTCACGTGCGCCCGTCACGCCATACCCATGGCACCCAGACCGTCACCAGTCGTTGACCCACCGACGCGGACATCGGCAGCATCTGGTCCGGCCGGAAGAATAGGCCCTTGGCAGAGAGCCACCGCCAGCAGCCGCAGGAGTGGCCTCAGGTGGCCGGCTAGGGCCGAGGCAACACTCCCGCTCACCGACGGGCGCGACGCCAGTCCCAGGGCGGCATGGTCGGGGCCTGCCATATGCCACGACCCTCGCGCTGCGCGGCACGTTCGGCGGCGGCGTAGTCCCGGCTGAAGTGATGATAGGCCCATGCCAGGCCCTCCCGCACGAGCACTTCCTGAACATCGAGTCCGCCGGCGAAGCAACGCCCGATCGTGCGGCCCCAGCGATCGGTGCCGAGCCGCTGGCATTCGACGGAACCCGCACGCATCAACTGGCGCAGTCTATTCGTCGCCGCACTCGCGCAGTCCCATGTGCCGCCGCCGGCCCGGGCGCACCGCTGACGGCCTTCGGCAGCATCGATGCCATGGAAACGGATGCGCTCCCGGCCGATTTCGATCGTGTCGCCGTCGAGCACGCGCAGGCTCCCCGATTGAGCAAGGACGGAAACAGGTGCGGTCAGGGCCAGAACGGCCAGGACGAAAACGAGGCGAAGCATGGCTCGAGCATAAGTCGTGGCAGCGAGCGTGAACAAGTGCCGCGACAGTCAAGCTGGCGGGCACTGGTGTGCAGTATAGCTTGCGGCTGTGCATCGGGGCGCACTTGTCCTAACGTCCACGTCCGGGGAGACGCTGATTGCGTTGTGCCGGGCGGGAAGCCGTCTGACGGCAGCGCAGCAGTGCAGATGCAGCATCCCTTAAGCTGCGACCATTCGTGCCCCCGCATCGTGGCGGGGCAGCTCGGTCACTATCCCAGAATGTCCAGTTCTTCATTGATTTCGCCGATCAGACTGGCGCGCTGCACCGCGGTATCTCCGACCAGCCCGACATGCGAGATGGCCAGCATACGCAGCAAAGATACCAACGTTGTATAGCTGGGAATCAGGCCGTAGCTCGAAATATGGCAGCGCAGCGCAAGGTCAGAGAAACGCTTTGCCTGCGCAAGGTTGCCGTGATCGGTCAAGGAGATGATGTTGGCGCGCGTGGTCTTGGCATAGGACATGATCGCCTTCAGCTCTCGGGGTTGCGGCCCCTGCGCTAAAACCACCATCACATCGCGCGGCCCCATCATCGCCAGATCCTCGGCCACAGCCCCACTGGTGATGCCGACGGCATGAACATTGGGGCGCAACCGCGAGAACAGCACCCGGCCATAGTGAGCCAGCCAAGCATCAGTCCCCAAGCCAAGGAACCATAGCTTGGGCGCATCCGCGATTAGCCGGGCAGCCTGACGCAGACTGTCCGGGCTCATCTCTTCAAAGGTGCGAGTGATGTTTGCCAGTTCCAGATCCATATGCTCACCGATCTTGCGCCCGAGCACGGTGCTGCCCGATGCCGCCTCAGAATAGCTGTAGGGCTGGGTCCGGTTGCGCTCTTCCCGAGCCTGCAGTTTGACCTCTTCGAAGTCGGTATAGCCCAACGACCGGAAGAAGCGTGCCGCCGTTGCCTTGGACACGTCCGCGATCCCTGCCAGTTCTGTTGCAGTATGTGTTTCAATCAGCCCCGGCCTGTCTAGAATCACTGCGGCCAGTTTCTGCTCGCTCTTGGTCAGTCGCTCCAGCTTCTCCTGGATGCGTAGGGCCAGTCGTGTCGGCATCTATCGTTCCATGACAGTGGTTTATTTTTCTCGTTGACAGACTGAAACGAGAGTTTCATATTTTTGAAACATGGGAACGCTTCGCCGAAACTCTGAAACACCACTCTGCAACAGTAAGGATACGACGTGTCGAAATCAAACATTATCCGACAGAAAATCTGGGGCAAACTGAAGGACGTAGCGCGGCCCGACACCAGATTTGACAAGAACTTTGCCGAGGTCATTCCTGATTTCGAGGGCTCCGAAACCGCCAGCCGTCGCGTCTTGGACATGGAGGCCTGCAAGAACTCCGAGTTCCTGTTCATCACGCCCGACAACTGTCTGGTCGAAGTCCGCCGCGCCCTGATTGAGATGGGCAAGCCCTTTTTCATGTCGACCTACGGCATCTATCGCGGCTTCCTTTACATCGCGCCGGGATCCGTGCCGAAAGGGCATGAGCTTTACGCCGCATGGCTAGACGGGATGGAGCATTTCGGGCGCCCCATCTCGCTGGAAGAAGTGGCGAGAATGGGCAAAATCGACTTTCTGGTGACCGGCGCCTCGGCAGTTTCGGTCGATGGTGTTCGCTTTGGCAAAGGTCATGGGTTCTTCGATCTGGAATGGGGCATGTTCACCGATCTGGGGCTGGTCGGCGAAGACACTCCGGTCGTCGCTGTGGTTCACGATTGTCAGGTCGTGCATGAAAAACTGCACCCCAGCCCCACTGATATTCTTGTGGATCACATCGCTACGCCGGGCGGGCTGCATACGGTGGACCGTCGCGCCAAGCGCCCGCATGGCGTGATCTGGGACCTGCTGGACCCCAAGCAGATTGAACAGACCCCGCCCTTGCAAGAGTTGCGGGTGATCCAGGGCCTAGCCCCCGCGATCTAAAGAGACACACTAACAACAGGAGGTTTGGATGACACTAACACTTGGACGTCGCGGCTTTTTACAAACCGCAACCATGGCGAGCGCCTCTCTGGCCCTGCCGCGCATGGCACGGGCGGCAACGCCCTTTGCCATGCAGGCCTCATGGATCAACGATGCCGAGTTCGCAGGCTACTTCCTTGGGCTGGACAAAGGATATTACGCCGAAGAGGGCCTGGAATTGACCTATCTGCCCGGCGGCCCCGATGTGATCCCGGAAAGCACCATCATCGCCGGACGGGCCGATCTCGCCCTGACTACGCCCGACACCACCATCCGGGCGATCACCGAGCTGGGTGCCAAGTTCAAGATTATCGGAGCGCAGTATCAGAAGAGTCCGCACGGCGTGGTCTCACTGGAAAAGAACCCGATCAAGAGACCTGCCGATCTGGTCGGTAAGACCATTGCCGTGCCGCCTGTGAACATAGTAACGATCGAGGCGCTGCTGGCGCTTAACGGGATCGACAGAGCGCAGGTCAATATCGTGCCCTATGCTTATGACCCGACACCTTTGGTCAAGGGCGAGATCGACGCCAGCCTGGACTTCACCACCAACGTCCCGTTCACCATCAGCCAATTGGGAGAAGAGGCGCATTCCTTCCTGATCTATGACCACGGCGTGACGCTGTATAATAACACGGTGGTAGTGACCGAGGAAACGCTGGCAACCAAGCGCAAGGAACTGGTCGCCTGGTTGCGCGCCAGCCGCAAAGGCTGGGTTGAGGCGCTGGCCGACCCCGCGCTTTACCCGCCGCAATGGGCAGGAAGCTGGTTCGCCGGAACCGGACGCAGCATCGAGAACGAGGTCTATTTCAACACTTCACAGAAACCGCTGATCGAGGCAGCGGGGGGCATCTTTTCGATGTCCGAGGAAGACATCGAAAAGAACATCGCAGCGCTTGCCGCCATTGGCATCACCGGCACGCGCGACATGTTCGACACCACCTTGCTTGAAGAAATCTGATGACAGCAGTTCCCGGCATTTCGCTGCGCAATGTCTGCAAGACCTACCGCAGTCGGGGGGACGAGGTTGTGGCGCTGGAGGGCATGGATCTAGACTGTCCTCCGGGGTCCTTCACCGCGCTGATCGGGCCATCGGGCTGCGGCAAGTCCACCGCGATGCGAATTGCCCTGGGGCTGGAGGACCACGATTCAGGCGAGGTGCGGATTGCGGGGCAGTCGCCCGCGACCGCCACCGCCGGCGGCATGACCGGCGTTGCCTTTCAGGACGCGGCATTGTTACCCTGGCGGTCGGTGACGCGCAACATAGCTCTGCCGCTGGAGGTGCTGGGGCGTGACCCGGCGCGCTACAGCCACGAGATTGCCAATCTGATCTATTTGGTGGGGTTGAAAGGTTATGAGAACGCGCTGCCTGGCCAGTTGTCGGGTGGCATGCGGCAGCGGGTATCCATCGCGCGGTCGCTGATTACCTCGCCCGAGGTGCTGTTCATGGACGAACCCTTCGGCGCGCTTGACCAGATCCGGCGACGACAGATGAATGTCGAACTGCAGCGAATCTGGCAGGAAACGGGATCCACGGCCCTGCTGGTGACGCATGGCATCGATGAAGCGGTGTTTCTGGCCGACTACGTCGTGGTGATGCATGCCAACCCCGGCCGCGTTGTCGAAGTGATCAAGATTCCCTTTCCACGCCCTCGCCGCGACGATCTTTATGGCATGCCCGAGTTCCACGCCCTGACCGACCGCATCGCAAAGGTGTTGCATGGCCAATAGCCACAGCCAATGGCGCAACCCGGCGCTGCGCAACCTTTTGATCCTGCTTGTGGTCTGGGAGGTGGTTGGCCAGTTGAAACTGGTCGCGGGCGGCGCGCTGCCGCCGATTAGCGAAATCCTGATCCGCTTCTGGCAGGACCGGGCCGATTATCCTGGCCATGTGACGGCGACAGTCTGGTCCTCTACCCTTGGCTTTCTAATCGGCAACCTCCTGGCCGTCGGTGCGGGCGTGCTGTTCGTGCTGTTTCCGCGCGTGCAGCGGCTGGCGCGCGGAGTGAACATCGCAGTCTTCGCACTGCCCGCCATCGCCATAGCGCCCATCCTCGTGCTGACGCTGCAGGGGAACGCCCCTCGCGTTGTGCTGGCAGCACTTGGCGTCTACTTCGTTACCATGACCGCCACAGTAATCGGCCTGTCGCAGTATGACACCCGCTCGGCCGATGTGATCCGCGCCTATGGCGGCGGCAAATGGCAGGTGATGCGACTGGTGCGCCTGCGCGGTGCCATCCCCGATATTCTGGGCGGGCTGCGCATCGCCGCGCCCAATGCAGTCCTTGGCGCCATTCTGGCTGAATTTGGCGGCGGTGGGCGCTGGGGTCTTGGCGCCTATCTGCTGGGATCACTGGGGCGCGGAGAACCGGCCCGGCTCTGGGGTATCGGCCTGATGGCAACGCTGGTGGCAGGCCTCAGCTATGCCGTGTTCGCCCTAATCTCGACCCGCATTCTGGGGGCCACTCGGTCCGTCACGCTGAACACTGCGCTGCCCGCCGGTGATGGCGATGCCAACGCGCCGCTGGCGCTGCGTATGGCGCTGACTGTCGGAGCGGCGGCCCTGCCCTTTGTCCTGTGGTGGACCTTCATTCGCTTGACCGGTGTGCCTGAAATGATCGCCAGGACGCCTTGGGGCGTTGTCGACTATCTCTTCCTCGCCGATGCCTCGGCCGTGGCGCGCGCCAAACTGGGGACGGCGCTGCTGCAAACCC
Source organism: Paracoccaceae bacterium (assembly GCA_050485905.1). Taxonomy (GTDB): domain Bacteria; phylum Pseudomonadota; class Alphaproteobacteria; order Rhodobacterales; family Rhodobacteraceae; genus JAWLCA01. The sequence continues at coordinate 24,856 of JBJHCH010000036.1, forward strand.
TGCCCATCACCGCACTTGGCATGGTGGCTGGCTTGGGCTTTGCCTTCTTACTGGCAATCTCATCCCGGATGATGCCCGGATTCATCCGCGCCTTCATGCCAATCGCTCTCGTGACGCAGACCATGCCGCTTGTGGCGCTGACCCCGCTTCTGGTGCTGATGTTGGGGCGCGGCGTCTCGGTCACGCTGTGGATCACCATTTCTGTTACCTTCTTCCCGGCCTTCGTTCTGCTGGTGCAGGGCATCCAGCGAGTGCCCCAATCGGTGCTTGATCTGCCGCGCGCCTACGGTGCCTCGGCCTGGAAAGAGCTGCGGATGGTCTCGATCCCCGCCGCCCTGCCCTATCTGTTCGCCGCAACCCGCCTGACCGTTCCCCGAGCCCTGCTGGGCGTGATGATCGCGGAATGGCTGGCCACCGGCACGGGGCTCGGCAACCTGTTGAACCAGTCGCGAGGCTATCTGGATTATGGGATGATCTGGACCGTCGCCTCGGTCTCGGTATGCCTGTCTGTCGCCTTCTACTATGCCGTGCTGGCAGTAGAGCGGCGAACACTGACCCGTCTGGGCATGCAAGTGGTGGAGTAGCCGATGGCCCGTTCTCCCACCCCATTGACGGCTCTAATCGACCAGGGGCGCGGGCTTGTGCCCGCCGATCTCGTGCTGAAAGGTGGCCGGGTGTTCGATCTGATCACCGGCGACCTGGTGGAAACTGATGTGGCGATCTGCGGCGATACAATCGTGGGCGTCTTCGGCAGCTATTCCGGGGTGCGAGAGATCGATGTGTCGGGCAAAGTGCTGGTGCCGGGTTTCATCGACACGCATCTGCATATCGAATCTTCCCTTGTGACCCCACATGAATTCGACCGCTGCGTCACCCCGCGTGGCGTGACCACGGCGATCTGCGATCCGCATGAGATTGCCAATGTCTGCGGCCTGGACGGTATCCGGTATTTCCTGAAGTCTGCCGTCCAAACCCTAATGGACATTCGCGTGAACCTGTCCTCCTGCGTGCCCTCGACGCATATGGAAACGGCGGGCGCGCGGCTGCAGGCGGAAGACCTGATCCCAATGATGGACCACCCGCAGGTGATCGGGCTGGCTGAATTCATGAACTTTCCCGGCGTGTTGATGAAGGACCCGGGCTGTCTGGCCAAGCTTCAGGCTTTTCGCGGCCGCCATATCGACGGCCATGCGCCGTTGCTGTGCGGTAATGACCTGAACGGTTATATCAGCGCCGGAATTCGCACCGAGCACGAGACGACGACGGCCGAGGAAGGGCTGGAAAAGTTGCGCAAAGGGATGCGGGTGCTAATCCGCGAGGGCTCGGTCTCCAAGGACCTGCACGCGATGGCGCCGCTGCTGACCGAGCGGCATTCACCCTATCTTTGCCTTTGCACCGATGACCGCAACCCGTTGGATATCGGGGAATATGGCCACTTGGATTACATGATCCGCACGGCAATTGCGCTAGACTGTCCGCCGCTGGCGGTTTACCGCGCGGCCAGCCTTTCCGCTGCCGAGGCCTTCGGCTTGAAGGACCGCGGCCTGATCGCCCCCGGCAAGCGCGCCGATCTCGCGGTCATCGACAGCCTTGAAGGCTGCCATGCCGCGTTGGTCATTGCGGGTGGCGTTGAGGTAACCGAGGCCGCCTTTGCCGCCCGCCCGAAGACCGCTCCCGTGGCGCGAGCCTCGGTCAAGGCGCCACGGGTCAGCAGCAGCGACTTCCGCACGGCCGGAAATCGCGTCGAGACCCCTGTGATCAGCATATTGCCTGGCAAGATCATCACCGCACATCTGACCTTCGACATCGCGCCCAAGGATGGTGACAAGCGCCCTGATCCGGCGCGCGACCTGATGAAGATCGCGGTGATCGAGCGGCACGGAAAAAATGGCAACTGCGCCACGGGGTTCGTGCAGGGGTTCGGGATGCAGAAGGGTGCAATTGCCTCAACCGTATCCCACGACCACCACAACATTGCAGTGGTCGGCGCGGATTACGCTGATATGGCGCTGGCCGCCAACCGGCTGCGCGAGATCGAGGGCGGCTTTGTCGTCACCTGTGGAAGAGAGGTGATGGCCGAGCTGGCGTTGCCAGTGGCGGGGCTGATGAGCCTTCTACCCTTCGAGCAGGTGCGTGACAAGCTGGTGACCTTGCGCGCCGCAGCCCAGACTCTGGGCGTGGTGCTGGAGGAGCCCTTCCTGCAACTGGCCTTCCTCGCCCTGCCGGTAATCCCGCATCTGAAGATTACCGACCACGGCATGGTCGACGTGGACCGGTTCGAAGTTCTGCCCTGAACGGCGGGTTTGCGACAACCTGAGCGAAAGCTCTAGTTCGTAACAAGGCAGTCCGGCGGGGTAGGTCTGCACGGCTTACCTGTTGGTGATAGATTTACCCACAGCTGACCAGTTCGCGTCGTCAGTGCCGGAACCAAGGCTAGCCACGCCTGCAGCGACATCACGGGTGCATTCGCTTTGCAGGGCAACTCGGAGCAGTCAGGACGGCCGTTGCATGACCTGTCGCGCCTGTTCTGCCGCGCCCCGAATGACGCAGTCTTCGGCATGATCGTTGATCAGGCCCATGGCCTGCATGAACGCGTAGACAGTCGTTGGCCCCACGAACTTCCACCCACGCGCTCGCAGCGCCTTCGACAACGCTTCAGATTCAGGCGAGGTGGACCGGCTCTGCGGTGCGCTATCCTCACCTTGGGGCTCGAACCGCCAGATGAACGCAGCAAGCGAGCCTTCGGTCTCCACGATCTCGACGGCGCGCGCGGCGTTGTTGATTACCGCCTCGATCTTGCCGCGATGGCGCACGATGCCTGCGTCCGTCAGCAGCCGAGTGACATCGGCTTGATCGAACTGCGAGACACGATGAAAGTCGAAGCCTGCGAACGCTGCCCGAAAGTTGTCGC
>JBJHCH010000037.1:0-27628 GCA_050485905.1 Paracoccaceae bacterium
AAGGGGATCACCGCCAGATCGTCCCGCTCCAGATCGACGCCGATCGGGTTCGCCGGTTCGACCGAGGTGCGCTCGAACAGCCGCCGCGACAGGCCGCGCAGCCCGGCCTCGGACAGCCGGTCGATGGTCGGATCGCCGGTCAGCACATAGGCCAGCACCACGTCCGACGTTGCCTGCATCGCAAAATCGTCGCTGGCCTGCGCCTGCGGTGTTGACAGGACAGCCAGCGCCAGCACCGCAACACCACCCGCCCCGCGCAGCCGCCCGGACAGGGCCAGCGAGGCGAGGATGTCGGCCATCAGCAACAGCAGCGCCAGCGTCAGGATCGCGCCCTTCAACTGCCGTTCCTCGGCCGTGCTGACGCCCTCGACGATGATCCGGCCGGGCCAGTCGGTCGGCGCCAGCACGGTTTCCGCCCCGATCACGTTCAGCGCCACGCGGCGGTCGCCATCGGCATAGACGCCGGGCGGCAGGTCGCGCCCGGCCCGCCCCTCGGCCAGCGTCTCGCCCGGCACGCCCGCGCTCTGACCCGCATCCGACAGGGCGCCATAGGCATCCAGCAGGCGTTCCGCCGTCCAGGTGCTGCCCGCCAGTTCCTGCGCGGTCAGTTGCGCGGGCCGGGTGGATACGGCGAGGCGTTCCAGCATCTGCACGAACAGGCCCGACAGGGGCAGGGTGGACCATTCCGCATTGGCCGTCACATGCACCAGCACCACCTGCCCCTGGCCCAGGCGCTTGCGCGTGACCAGCGGTGTGCCGTCGGCCAGCGTGGCGATGGTGCGGTCGGAAAGTTCAGGGTCGGGCTGGGCCACGACCTGCGCACTGACGATCACATCCTCGGGGATCGACAGTCCGTAGAACGGCGATCCCTCGGAAAACGGGCGCAGCGCCTTCGGCTCACCCCAGCTCATCGCGCCGCCTACGGTGCGCCCGCCCTCGCGCAGCCGCACCGGCATCAGCGGATCCTCGACCGCGCGGGCCAGATCGCTGGCCGCCAGCCGCGGCCCGGCAAAGCGCAGCAGCATCCCGCCGCGGTCCACCCAGTCGGTCACAGCCTCGGTATCGGCATCCGACATCCGCGCCACGTCGGCCAGCACGATGACGTCCGGATTGGCCATCAGCACCTCGGTCACGCTGCCATCGATCAGGTCGGCCACCGGCTCCAGCGCCTGCCGCAGGTAGTAAAGCGGCGACAGCAGCTCCAGCCCCTCGCGGTCGTCACGTCCCGACAGCAGTGCGACCTTGCGGCGTTTCAGCCCATCGTCGGTCAGGCTGACCGCCCCCGCCGACCGGATCGCGCCGACCTGAAAGCGGCTGATCCGGTTGCGCAGTTCGGCCGGCAGCGCCAGCGCCACCTCGGCCTCGGTCGCGCCGGCGTCGAAGCGCAGCGTGGCGCCCGCCAGATCGCGCTCGATCCCCACCGGGTCCAGCCCGATGGCCGTCACCGGCACCTCCACCGCCTCGCCCGCCATCGGGCGCAGGCCGGTCAGCCGGATCGCGCCTTCGTCGAACACCGCCGGGCGCAGGGCGATCAGCGGGCGCGGGCTTTCGAACACCGTCACCGCGCCGCGCGCTTCCAGCGCCGCCAGCACCTCGTACCGCCCCTCGCGCGCCAGCCCGTCCGACAGCCAGTAGGTCTGGAAGCTGCCCTCCAGCCCGGCGGCCCAGTCCGCGGCTTCCGGCCCCGGCTCCCACGCCGCAGGGCGGATCGCGGGCAGGCGGCTGGCCCAGACATCGGCCGACTGGAACGACGGCTCGCCAGCCGGCAGGTCGGTCAGCGCCACCACCGCGACCGGGCGGCCGCTGCGGCCGGCGTCAGACAGCACATCGGCGATCCGCTCCTGCCGCTGCTGCCAGTCGCGCGCATCGGCCCATGTGCCGTCGACCAGCACCAAGAGCGGCCCGGATCCTGTGCGCTCCACCTCCGGGTTCAGCACGGGGCCGGAGAACCCCACGATCACCGCCGCGATCGCCAGCATGCGCAGCAGCAGCAGCCACCACGGCGTCTTGTCGGTCTGCGTCTCGTCGTCGCGCAGGCCCAGCAGCAGTGCCACGCCCGGAAACCGCCGGCGGATCGGCGCGGGCGGCACCGCGCGCAGCAGCCACCACAGCACCGGCAGCGCGATCAGCCCCAGCAGAAGCCAGGGCGCGGTGAAACCGAGGGGGCCGAGCACCAGCATCAGCGCACCCTTTCCAGCGCGCCGTAAAGCCACAGAAGCGCCGCCTGCGCCGGATTGCCGGTGTGGTGGCTGGTGTAGCGCCAGCCGGTCAGCCGCGCGAGATCCGCCAGCCGGTCCTTGCGCGCGGCCAGCCGGTCCAGATAGCGGCTGCGCAACTCGCCCGCCTTCAGCGTCTCGTGCCGGATCGCGCCCGACATGGATTCGAAGATCGTGCGCCCGTCAAAGGGAAAATCCTCTTCCACCGGGTCCAGCACCTGCACCAGCGCGCCCTGCACGCCGCGGTCAGCGGCCCGCGTCAGCGCCTCCTCCACCGGGGCCAGATCGCCCAGGAAATCCGACAGAAACACCGCGCGCGACTGCGCGGGCATCCCTTCGGCATCCGGCGTGCCATAGTCCGCGCCGGAGCCGTCGCGCGCCAGCACCTGCGCGATCCGCATCACCTGGCCCTGGCCCGATTTCGGCGGCGCCATCAGCCCGGTCAGTCCCACCCGCTCTCCGCCGCGGATCAGCAGCACCGCCAGCGCCAGCGCCAGCAGACGCGCCCGCCCGCCCTTTTCCGGGCGGTTCCGGTCGCCGGTGAACGCCATCGAGCGTGCATCATCCACCCAGATCAGCACCGACTGCGCCGCCTGCCATTCCCGTTCGCGCACGAAATGCGCATCCGACCGGCCAGACCGGCGCCAGTCGATCATCCGCGCCTCGTCGCCCGCATGGCTGGGCCGATACTGCCAGAACTCGTCGCCCAGCCCCGCCCGGCGCCGGCCGTGTTCGCCCAGGATCACCGTCGCCGCCAGATGCTCGGCATCGGCCAGCAGCGCCGGCAGGCCGGCGGCCAGCCCCTCGGCCCCGGCGCGCAGCTCGGTCAGGCGGGCGGCGGCCTCGGTCACGCGGCGGCCTCTACCCGGCCAATGGTGTTGCAAACCTCTCCGATCACATCGCCCAGCACCACGCCCCGCGCGCGGGCGGCGAAACTCAGCGCCATGCGATGCGACAGCACCGGGCGGGCCATCGCCACCACGTCATCGACCGACGGCGCCAGCCGCCCATCGAGCAGCGCCCGCGCCCGCACCGTCAGCATCAGCGCCTGCGCCGCGCGCGGCCCCGGCCCCCAGCTTACCGCATCGCGCACCACGGGCAGCGCCTCGGCCTCTCCGGGGCGGCAGGCGCGCACCAGGTTCAGGATCGCCTCCACCACCGCCTCGCCCACCGGCATCCGGCGCAGCACCCGCTGCGCGGCCAGCAATTCCTCGGCGGTGAAGACGGCGACCGCCTGATCCTCTTCCAGCCCGGTGGTGGCGATCAGGATGTCACGCTCGGTCGCGCGGTCGGGATAGACCACATCCACCTGCACCAGAAAGCGGTCCAACTGCGCCTCGGGCAGGGGATAGGTGCCCTCCTGCTCGATCGGGTTCTGCGTCGCCAGCACATGAAAGATCTGCCCCAGCGACCGATGCACGCCGGCCACCGTCACCTCGCGCTCCTGCATTGCCTGCAGCAGCGCCGACTGGGTGCGGGGGCTGGCGCGGTTGATCTCGTCGGCCATCAGCAACTGGCAGAAGATCGGCCCCTCGATGAAGCGGAATGCCCGGCTGCCGTCCGGCGCGGTTTCCAGCACCTCGGACCCCAGGATGTCGGCGGGCATCAGGTCGGGGGTGAACTGGATCCGCGCGCCCTTCAGCCCCATCACCGTTGACAGCGTGTCCACCAGCCGGGTCTTGCCCAGCCCCGGCAGGCCGATCAGCAGCGCATGGCCGCCGCACAGCATCGCCGTCAGCGTCAGGTCCACGACCGTTTCCTGCCCGATGAACCGGCGGTTGATGCTGGCCTTGGCCGCGCCCAGCCTCTCACCAAGCGCCTCGATCTCGCCGATCAACTCTGCCGCATCCGACATGCGTTTTCCCCTTCCGCAACTATGTGGCACATTAGACCGATGTATGACGGCCAGCACAAATGGCAAAGCAAAGCGGACGCCCACAAATGATCGTGAGACCTTCGGCCGAAAACCTTATGAAATCGGTGCAGTCGGCCGCGAAAAAGGGTCCGCCCCCGGTGCATCTGTGGAATCCCCCGTTCTGCGGCGATCTGGACATGCGCATCGCCCGCGATGGCATCTGGTTCTACCTCGGCACGCCGATCGGCCGGCCGGCGATGGTGCGGCTGTTCTCTTCTATCATTCGAAAGGACGGGGGGGAGTATTTTCTGGTCACGCCGGTTGAAAAAGTCGGCATCACCGTCGATGACGCGCCCTTTGTCGCGGTCGATTTCTCCGCCACGGGGCAGGGGCGCGACCAGTCGCTGACCTTCACCACCCATGTGGGCGACAGTGCCACCGCCGGCCCCGACCATCCGATCCGCGTGGCCCGCGACCCGGAAACCGGCGAGCCATCGCCCTACATCCTGATCCGCGCGAACCTTGAGGCGCTGATCGACCGCAAGACCTTCTACCGGCTGGTAGAGCTTGGCGTGCACGCGGATCACGACGGCGCGCGCTGGTTCGGCCTCTGGTCCGGCGGACAGTTCTTTCCGGTGATCCCGTCCAGCGACCTGCCGGAATGAGGGTCGCGGCCAATCTGTCGATGCTGTTCACCGACCGGCCGCTGTTCAAGCGCCCGGCGGCGGCGGCGCTCGCGGGTTTCGACGGGGCAGAGATCCTGTTTCCCTATGATGACGATCCCGCCGCCCTGCGCGATGCCCTCCTGACCGCCGGCCTGCCGCTGGTGCTGCACAACACGCCCCCTGGCGACTGGGCGGCGGGCGAGCGCGGCTTTGCCGCCGTGCCGGGGCAGCAGGACCGCTTTCGCCGCGACATCGAACAGGCGCTGCGCGTGGCCGAGGTGCTGCGCCCTGACCATATCCATGTGATGACCGGCCGGGCCAGCGGCCCGCTGGCCGAGGAGATCCTGATCGAGAACCTGCGCTGGGCCGTCGCGCAATCCCCGCAGGGCTTCACGCTGGAACCCCTGAACCCGGTGGACCAGCCCGGCTATTTCCTGAACGACTTCGACCTCGCCGCCCGCGTGCTGGATGCGGTCGCCGCGCCGAACCTCGGCCTGCAATACGATGTCTACCACGCCCAGATGATCACCGGCGATCCGCTGGCCGTCTGGGCGGCACACGGCCACCGCGCCGTCCACGTTCAGGTCGCCCGCGCGCCGGGCCGGCACGAGCCGCAGGGCGGCCCGACAGACTGGCCCGCCGTCTGGTCCGCCCTGACCGGTTTCCCCGGCTGGATCAGCGCCGAGTATACGCCCGAGGGGCCGACCGAGGACGGCCTGGGCTGGCTCCACGCCCTGCCGGGCCGGGGCGTGCCCAACGGTTAAGGGCAAGTAAACAGAAAAGACGAAATCGTTTTATTTCAACGACTTGATTTTTTGGGCAACTTGCCCAAACCCCGAATCCGGCCTATCCCCGCCCGATATGGGGCATCTTCGTCGCCATGATCGTCATGAACAGCACATTCGCCTCGGGCGGCAGGGCAGCCATGTTCCAGACCGCCTCGCCCACCTGATCCACCCCCATCGTCGGCGTCTCCGGTGCCGAAGGATCCGCCGCCTTCTGCGCCGCGATGGCCTTCTCCAGAAGCTCCGTCCGGGCATTCCCGATATCGATCTGCCCGCAGGCAATATCGAACGGCCGACCATCCAGAGAGATCGATTTCGTCAGCCCCGTGACCGCATGCTTGGTCGATGTATAGCAGACCGACCCCGGCCGCGGCGTATGGGCCGAGATCGAGCCGTTGTTGATGATCCGCCCCCCCTGCGGCGACTGCCGCCGCATCGCCCCGAACGCCGCCCGCGCGCACAGGAACATCCCCGTCAGGTTGACGTTGACCGAGGCCACCCAGTCCTCCACCGGCACCTCATCAATCGGTGCGGCAGGAACGAAGATGCCCGCATTGTTGAACAGCACGTCGATCCGCCCGAACCGGCTCACCACCTCGGAAAACGCGGCCTCCACCTGCGCAGGGTCCGTCACGTCACAGGGCACCACCAGCGCCCCCGCATGCCCCTCCGCCACCTCTCGCAACGGCTCCGCCCGCCGCGCCAGCAGCGCAACCGCCCAGCCGCCCTTGATGAACCGTTCCGCAGTAACGCGCCCGATGCCGGCACTCGCGCCGGTGATGACAATAACGGGCATGGATCAGAAAGCCTTGAAGGTCATGGTGGTCAGTGTCCTTACGATACCGGGGATGTCGAACAGCCTGTCGGACAGGAAATGGCCCACATCCGCATCGTCGGGGATGTAGACCTTGGCGATCAGGTCATACTCGCCGGAGGTGGAATAAAGCTCGCTCACCACCTCGCGGTCATAGATCGCATCGGCGACCTCGTAGGTCTTGCCGGGCGTGCAGCGGAACTGGACGAAGACGCAGCGCATCGGGGCCTCCCTTGCTTCGGGCGCAGACTAGGATGCGACGATGGCAAGCGCCAGCCCCGGCGTCAGTCCGCCGCCAGCGTCAGCGGCTGGGCCGGCGCGGTCAGATCCTCGACCCCCAGCGGCACCTCGGGCCGGGAAAGCCGGTAGCGCGTGACCCAATGCAGCCGCGTCTCGGCCCGCGTGATGGCGACATAGGCCAGCCGCTTCCACAGCGGCAGCCCCGCCTCTGCCCGCCCCGACTGCGCGGCAGCGTAAAGATCGGGGGCAAAGACCTGCACCTCGGGCCATTGCGATCCTTGGGCCTTGTGGATCGTCACCGCCGCCCCATGCAGGAACGCCGCGCCCATCGTCGCGGCCGAGGCGATGAACGGCTCCTCCTCTCCCGGCTTCTCGATCTTCACGATGGACGCCGCGCTGACGCGCGGATCCTCGGCCCCGATCACATGCAGACGTGCAAAGCCCGGCTTGGTACCGGGGCCGAGGTAGATCACCTGCGCGCCCTTGATCAGCCCCCGCGCCTCCAGATCGATGCGCTTCTTGCGATGCTTCAGCGGCAGTTCGATCCCGTCGCAGATCAGCGGCTCGCCGGGCAGCAGTGCATCCTCGGGCGCGTCGTAGGCGGTGCGGAAGGCCGCGATCAGCCGGATCCGGGTGGCGTTGCGCCAGACAAGCACCGGGCTGCGCGCCATCATCGACGCCTCGACCCGCTGCGCCACGACAACCCGGTCGTCCCGCGCCGCCGCGTCTTCGACAAGGCCTTCAAACCTCTCGAACGTCAGGTCTTCGTCGCCGAGCGCATGGGCGAGGTCCAGGATCGGGTTGTCGGCGGCCTGCCTGTGAATCCGGCCGAGCGTCAGGCGGCGCTTTTCGGGAAGACGGTTGAACACCATTTCGCCCGACTGTCCGACCGGGGCCAGCTGCGCGGGATCGCCGAACAGGATCAGGGTCGGGAAGATCTCCTTCAGATCTTCCAACTGTCGTTCGTCGAGCATCGAGCTTTCGTCGATGAAGCCGATGTCCAGCGGCTCCTCGCGCCGTTTCCAGCCCTTGATGAAGTCCGACCCGCGCAGACCCGCCGCCGCCAGCGCGCCGGGGATCGAGGCCACGGTCTGGTAAAAGGCCTGCGCCCGGTCGAGCGCGATCTCTGTCAGCCCCTCTATCGCCAATCCTTCCAGCAACGGGCGCGTGCCGGTGCCGGCGAGCCAGTCGGCGATGCGTTCGTATTGCGGATGATAGACCGGCGTGTAGAGCACCCGGTGAATGGTCGTCGCCGCCACGCCGCGGCTCCGCAGCACGCTTGCAGCCTTGTTGGTGGGTGCGAGGATCGCCAGCGTGCGCCGGTCGCGCCGCCTTCGCCCCTCATAATCGCCCGAGACGATCTGCACGCCGGCATCGACGAGCGCCCGCGTCAATTCGGCCAGCAGCAGCGTCTTGCCCGACCCCGCGCGGCCCACGACGGCAAGAACACCACCCTGTCCATCCGCCCGCGGTGTTGTTGTCGCGTTCGGCAGGTCGATGCCGACCCCGTCGAGCAGGTCCGAAACACGATCCCAAGCTTCGGCCTGATCGTCAGAAAGGGCGGGGGCAAGGGTCGGCATGGGCGCGACCATAGCCACCTGCCGCTCAGGCCGCCAGACGGCGAATACGGATGTGGTTTCCCGATTTGCGGCGTGAAGTGCGGATCAGGAGATGCTGCGCGGACCCGAGCGCCGGCGCGCAATGTGGCCACCTTCCGCGCGGCGTATAGCCTCATCTTCGAAGTTTTCGTCCTGCTCGTCGCGATCAGGATGATTGGTCGATGCAACAGCGATCTCTGCTTCGGCCACGCGAATTGTCTCGTCCACCTTTCGGGCAAGCGCAACCATTCCGTGTTTTTCGGAGAAGGTCTTCATATCCTGCAGGACTTCGATGATCCAATCGTATCGCACGAAACTTCCCGGTAAGCAGTGGTGATTGCTCGGGAAGCTATCATGTGCAGGGCCATCATTTTACCTGTGATATCGAGAACAGACTGTTTCCAATACCACCTTGGGTTGTTTGCGCCGCGCTGCGAAACGGCAGGGCGGCGCTATGGTAGAACGGTCAGCGGCCTCGGCTGGCTTCGAGCGTGTCCTCGAACGTGCGTAGCCCGGTGTGCGGCGCCTGCACCAGCACGGCCATATTGCCGGGCTTATGCTCATTGCGGCGCATCTTCATGTGCGCGGCGGGGATCTCGTCCCAGGCGAACACCTCGGACATGCACGGATCGAGCCGACGCTCCAGCATGAGCTTGTTCGCGGCGCTGGCCTGCTTCAGATGTGCGAAGTGGCTGCCCTGCAGGCGCTTCTGATGCATCCACATGTAGCGCACGTCAAATGTGCAGTTGAAGCCGCTGGTGCCGGCGCAGATCACGACCATGCCGCCCTTCTTCACCACCAGGGACGACACCGGAAAGGTCGCCTCGCCGGGATGCTCGAAGACCATGTCGACGTTCACGCCCTTGCCGGTGATGTCCCAGATCGCCTTGCCGAAGCGGCGCGCCTCTTTCAGCCATGCACCGTATGCGGGGCTGTTCACCTTGGGCAACTGGCCCCAGCAGTTGAAGTCCTTGCGGTTGATCACGCCCTTGGCGCCGAGTCCGAGGACGAACTCGCGCTTGTCCTCTTCCGAGATCACACCGATCGCATTGGCGCCGGCCGTGTTGATGAGCTGGATCGCATAGGAGCCAAGGCCGCCCGAGGCACCCCAGACGAGGACGTTCTGGCCCGGCTGCAGGTCGTGCGGGGCGTGGCCGAACAGCATCCGGTAGGCGGTGGCGAGCGTCAGCGTGTAGCAGGCCGCTTCCTCCCACGTCAGATGCTTCGGCCGGGGCATCAGTTGCTGCGCCTGCACACGGGTGAACTGGGCAAAGCTGCCGTCCGGCGTCTCATAGCCCCAAATGCGCTGGGTGGGGCTGAACATCGGATCCCCGCCGTTGCATTCCTCGTCGTCGCCATCATCCTGATTGCAGTGGATCACGACCTCGTCGCCGACCTTCCAGCGCTTCACCTTGTCGCCCACCGCCCAGACGATGCCCGAGGCATCGGAACCGGCGATGTGATAGGCGGCCTTGTGGCCGTCGAACGGGCTGATTGGTTGGCCCAGGCTGGCCCAGACCCCGTTGTAATTAACGCCCGCGGCCATCACGAGCACCAGAACCTCGTTGCTGTCGATGGCCCAGGTATCGACCACCTCGACCTGCATCGCAGTCTCTGGCTCGCCGTGGCGCTCCCTGCGGATCGCCCAAGCGTACATCTGCTTCGGCACATGCCCAAGGGGGGGCATCTCGCCCAGTTCGTACAGATCCTTCTGCGGTGCGTCGTAGGCCGCAATGCCGGTGTTCGTATCAAGCGCCATGGGTCTCTCCTTCGCATAGGCCATGCCGCATCGCAGAATCAGCGCCGGCTCACTCGACGGACATAGCGGCCGGTGCGCAATATTGCAACATCAGAGGGTAGAGAATTAGAATTTTATGTCGCAGTCGATTGCTGTGGTGCTGCGGCTGCATCCAGCAGATGGCCGATCGAAGCCGCGTAGAACGCCAAGGCGGCGCGCTCGTTAGGCGCCACGCGAAGGATATCGCCCTCGCGCCGCACGATGCCGCGGATCGTCAGGGCCTCGACGCCTTGGGCAACGGTCGCGGGAACGCTTCCCGGCAGTTCCGTGCCGTCGGCATCCGCGAGATGCACCCGGACGCCGGCGGCGCTGAGTTGCGCGGCAAGATCGGTCGCGCGGGAGTCGAGGGTCCGGCTGTCGATCTGCCCCCCCGCGCTTTCGAGTATAGCCGCGACAAGCGGAACCGGCAGAACCGGCATGACCGCGCGGATCCGGCGCATGAGCGTTTCGGCCAGATCGGCGGTCGCGTGGTCGGGCTCGGCCAGGAACGCCTTCAGCGAGAGGGGTGCGCCAAAGCTGACGGCGGCATCGCCAAAGCGGTGGAACCGGCCGCGAAGGGTCTGCCATCCAAGCCGCATCACGAACAGCAGGATCGTGCCCAGGTTCGCGCGAAACCGGCGCTCGTTCGCGGCCGCGGCCTCCAGCAGAACGCGGTCCTCGATCACCCGGTCGTAGTTCAGCGCAACGGGGATGAAGACGACATCGCGCGTGTCCGGATCGAAACCGGACACGATGTAGTGCAGCAAGCCCCGTTTCGCGGGGCCGACGCGGCCGTCAAGGCTGAGCCCCCCCTCGGGAAAGATTGCCTGGGTCACGCCCTCCAGCGTGGCCATCTGGACGTAGCGGGCAAGCACCCGGCGATAGAGCGGATTGAGGTGGCGGCGGCGGATGAAATAGGCGCCCATGGCGCGGATCAGGCTTTGCAGGGGCCAGACGCGCGCCCATTCGCCTACGGCGTAGGAGAGCGCGGAGCGTTCGGCGGCGAGGTAGGTGACAAGGACATAGTCCATGTTTGATCGGTGGTTCATCACGAACACCACGGTGGCTTGGGGGTCGATGGCGCGGATCGCGGCCTCGTCATAGCTGCCGAGCCGCACACGATAGAGCGCGCGCGACAGCCAGCGGGCGGCGCGGATGGCGAAGCCGAAATAGGTGGCAGCCGAGAATCCTGGAACGATTTCACGGGCATAGCGGCGGGCGTCCTGGGCGGCGACGTCTTGGCGGATGCCTTTTTCGGCGGCATAGTCGGCGACGGCCTGCATCACCTCGGGGTCGTAAGTCAGGCGCAGGATCATGTCCTGCCGGCGCATCAGCTTGAACGGCTGGATCGGGCGTTCAAGCCGCTTGTTCAACTGCTCCACCGCCCGTTCGAGCCGGCGGCGGAAGAACCAACGTACTGACGGGAAAAGGAAATGCGACGCGAATGTCACCCCCGCGAAGGCAAGGATCAGAATGAAGAGCCAGAGCGGCAGTTCAACGGACGCGGTCATCGCGGCAGGGTTACAGCACGCCGCGCCGGGCGCAAATTGAAATCGGCCAAGCCCCCGGAAATGCCGCGAAAACCGGGGCTGGAATCCGTATGGCAAGCGTATGGCAGGCGTATGGCACCTGTATGCGTAGTATTTCGCTCAGGTTCTCTGCGTCCGGTCGGATTCGGTTCCCGCCGCGCACGCAATCGGGAAACCGGGCGCGGGGTTCCGCCGGTCGGGGCCTGCGCGCTCGGCGGGTTCGTGTCCGCCCGGTTCGGGGCCCGGCAAACCGGCAGGCCCTCGCCGACGCCCGGCACCGGTTTGGCGGGCATTCGCCCGCAACAACCCCGCCCTGTTGTGGATCGGCAACGGGTTGGCCATGTCTTTCGGACTGGCAGCAGTCGGGCAGTCCGGTCCGGCCCTGCGACCAGAAACCGAAGGAGAGACGACATGCTTAAGAAACTTGCCACTTCGCTGGGTGCACTGACCCTGATGACCGGTATGGCCGTGGCCCAGATGTCCGAAGGGCCTTGGACGTTCGATGAACTGGTGCTCGACCATCCCGGGCTGACGGCAGAAACCTTTGCCGAGATCGACACGGACGGCGACGGTATGGTCAGCCAGGAAGAACTGGACGCGGCAGTCGCGGCCGGCACGATCGAACCGGCCGAAGGCTGAGTTCACGAAAGCCGGCGATCGCATGCGCAAACATGCGATCGCCGCAAGACGTTGATCGACGAACCCGTCACAATCGTCTTTGGTGCGGCGCCTTGGCGCCGCACCTTCATTTTGACCGAGTGCCGCGCTGCGGTCCAGCAGTTTTGCCCCAATACGGCGGCGGCGGGCAGGGCGAGTGCATGCGCGCCCCGCTGCCGGGCCGAATTGCCGCAGCGCAGCAGAAATTGCCTTGACATTATCTTTCGTTGCAATATTCGGATTGAGAAATATTGTTGCGCGCCCACCGCCGGGCGACCGACGGGAGAAACGCCATGACGCAGTTCGACAAGCCCTGGCTGTTCCGCACCTATGCCGGCCATTCGACGGCGCGGGCGTCCAATGCGCTGTATCGCACCAACCTGTCCAAGGGGCAGACCGGGCTGTCCGTGGCCTTCGACCTGCCCACGCAGACGGGTTACGACAGCGACCACGAACTGGCGCGGGGCGAGGTGGGCAAGGTCGGCGTGCCGGTCTGCCATCTGGGCGACATGCGCATGCTGTTCGACCAGATCCCGCTGGAGCAGATGAACACCTCAATGACGATCAACGCGACCGCGCCGTGGCTGCTCGCGCTCTATATCGCCGTGGCCGAGGAGCAGGGCGCGGATGTGACCAAGCTGCAGGGCACGGTGCAGAACGACATCATCAAGGAATACCTGAGCCGCGGCACCTATATCTGCCCGCCGCGCCCCAGCCTGCGGATGATTACCGACGTGGCCGCCTATACCCGCGAGCATCTGCCGAAATGGAACCCGATGAACGTGTGTTCCTATCATCTGCAGGAGGCCGGGGCGACGCCGGAGCAGGAGCTGGCATTCGCGCTGGCCACCGCCTGCGCGGTGCTGGACGACCTGAAGGGCAAGGTGGCGCCGCAGGATTTTCCCGACATGGTGGGGCGGATCAGCTTCTTCGTGAATGCGGGCATCCGGTTCGTGACCGAGATGTGCAAGATGCGCGCATTCGTCGATCTGTGGGACGAGATCTGCCGGGACCGCTATGGGGTAGAGGACGCGCGCTATCGCCGGTTCCGCTATGGCGTGCAGGTGAATAGCCTGGGCCTGACCGAGCAGCAGCCGGAGAACAACGTCTATCGCATCCTGATCGAGATGCTGGCGGTGACGCTGTCGAAGAAGGCGCGCGCGCGGGCGGTGCAACTGCCGGCGTGGAACGAGGCGCTGGGCCTGCCGCGGCCCTGGGACCAGCAATGGTCGCTGAGGATGCAGCAGGTGCTGGCCTATGAGAGCGACCTGCTGGAATACGACGACCTGTTCGACGGCAACCCGGCGATAGAACGCAAGGTCGCGGCGCTGAAGGACGGCGCGCGGGCGGAGCTGGCGCTGATCGACGGGATGGGCGGCGCGGTGGAGGCCATCGACTACATGAAGGGCCGCCTGGTCGAGGCCAATGCCGAGCGGATCGCAAGGATCGAGCGCGGCGAGACGGTGGTTGTGGGCGTGAACCGCTACACCACCACCGAGCCCAGCCCGCTGACCACCGGGGACGGGGCGATCATGGTCGCCGACCCCGAGGCAGAGGCCGACCAGACCGCCCGGCTACACGCCTGGCGCGATGCGCGCGACGGTGCGGCTGTGCGCGTGGCGCTGGATCGATTGCGGGCCGATGCGGCCTCGGGCGTCAACATCATGCCGGCGTCGATTGCCGCGGCAAAGGCGGGGGTGACGACCGGGGAATGGGGCGAGATGGTGCGCGCGGCCTTTGGCCTCTATCGCGGGCCGACCGGCGTGAGCCGGGCGCCGTCGAACCGGACCGAGGGGCTGGAGCCGATCCGCGAAGCGGTGGACGCGGTCAGTCGCCGGCTGGGGCGGCGGCTGAAATTCGTGGTGGGAAAACCGGGCCTTGACGGCCATTCCAACGGCGCCGAGCAGATCGCCGCGCGGGCGCGCGACTGTGGCATGGATATTCACTACGAAGGCATCCGCCTGACCCCGGCGGAGATTGTCGCCGCGGCCGAGGCCGAGGGTGCGCATGTGGTCGGCCTGTCGATCCTGTCAGGCAGCCATCTGCCGCTGATCGCCGAGGTGATGGAGCGGATGCGGGCGGCGGGCCTGGGCGAGGTGCCGGTGATCGTGGGTGGCATCATCCCCGAGGACGACGCCGCGCGACTGCGCGCGGCAGGCGTGGCGGCGGTCTATACCCCCAAGGATTTCGAACTGAACCGCATCATGATGGACATTGTCGGGCTGGTCGAGCGCCAGCCCGTCGCTGCCGAATAGACCGCCGCCCGGTTCTCAGCGGCAGGGTGCGACGTAGTAGGTGCCGTCACCGCGGGCGTAGGCACATTCGCCGGTCTGGCGGTTCTGTGCGACCATGGTGCCCACAGCCGCGCCGGCGAGCGTGCTGAGGATGGTCCAGTTGCTGTTGGCGCCCAGCGCCTGTGCGGTCAGAAAGCCGGCTGCAGCGCCGCCAAGCCCACCGGCAACGGTGCGATCCTGCTGGCTCATCTGAGTGGTCTGACACCCGGCAAGGGTCAGGGCGGCCACGCCGGCGATGAGCGTGCGCTTGATGAACATGGGTCTTCCTCCTCGTTACGGCGCGATTATGCGCCAGTCAGGCCGGGCAGGCTGCCCGGCCCCATACTCATGAACGTCGCTCGGCCTAATTCAGTTCCTGCTGTTCCTGCGCCATGGAGACAAGGCGCTGGCTCAGTTCCGGATCGGCCTGCGCTGCCTGACTGATCTCGATATAGGTATCGACATCGACGCCCGGCGTGGCCTCGATCGCGCCGATGATCTGCTCGTTGGCAGCGGCGATCAGCTCCTGCTGTTCGGCCTCGGACGTGGCCTCGGCCAGTTGCGCGGTATATTCCTCTTCGACCTGGGTGATCGCGATTGCAGCGGTCACGAAGGCTTCGAGCGTGGCCTCGTCATAGCCCGCCTGCTGCGCGAAGGCGGGGGCCGAGAAGCCCAGTCCGGCGATCAGCGCCGCGGTCGAAAGTGCCTTGGTCAGTCGCATGGTTGCTCCTTACTCTGCTCGCCCGTCTCCCCGCGCCGGATGCCCGGGGCATCGGGTCCGACCAGAGCTATGGATCGCGGGCGGGGGATGCAAAGCGGGCAGCGGGAATGTGCCGAGATGCCGCCCGGCGGTCGGCGTGATGCTGCCGTCAAGTGAAGAAGGCGCACCAACCACTGATCCGGAAACAAAAAAGGGCGAGCCGACGGCCCGCCCCCCCGATGCTATGCCGTGCCGTCAGATGGACAGGCAGACGTACTTCATCTCCAGGAAATCCTCGATCCCGTGGCGGCTGCCCTCGCGCCCAAGACCGGATTGCTTGACGCCGCCAAAGGGGGCGACCTCGGTCGAGATGATGCCGGTGTTCACGCCGACGATGCCGTATTCCAGCGCTTCCTGCACGCGGGTGATGCGGCCGATGTCGCGGGCGTAGAAATAGCTGGCCAGGCCGAAGATCGTGTTGTTGGCGTGGTTGATCGCCTCCTCCTCGGTCTCGAACTTGAACAGCGGCGCCAGCGGGCCGAAGGTTTCTTCCTGCGCCACCGCCATGTCAGGGGTGACGCCGGTGATGATGGTGGGTTCGAAGAACGATCCGCCGAGCGCGTGGCGCTTGCCACCGGCGACGACCTTGCCGCCCTTGGCGACGGCATCGGCGATATGCTCCTCGACCTTCTCCACCGCCGCGACGTTCACAAGCGGGCCGAGATCCACGCCGCCGTCGAGCCCGTCGCCCACCTTCATCTTCGCCACCGCCGCCGAGAGCTTTTCCGCGAAGGCATCGTACACGCCGGACTGGACGTAGATCCGGTTGGCGCAGACGCAGGTTTGGCCGTTGTTGCGATACTTGGACATGATCGCGCCCTGCACGGCGGCGTCGAGGTCGGCATCGTCGAACACGATGAAGGGTGCGTTGCCGCCCAGTTCCATCGAGCATTTCAGCACCTGATCGGCGGCCTGGCGCAGCAGGATGCGCCCCACCTCGGTCGAGCCGGTGAAGGTCAGCTTGCGGATCTTCGGGTTCTCGCAGAACTCCTTGCCGATGTCGGACGACCGCTTCGACGGGACGATGGAAAACAGCCCCTTGGGCACACCGGCGCGTTCCGCCAGCACCGCCAGCGCGATCGCGGACAGCGGCGTCTCGGCCGCCGGGCGGCCCACGAAACCGCAGCCTGCGGCCAGCGCGGGGGCGCATTTGCGGGTGATCATCGCGTTCGGAAAGTTCCAGGGCGTGATCGAGGCGACGACGCCAATGGGTTGTTTCAGAACGGTGATCCGCTTGTCGGGCTGGTGGCCGGGGACGGTTTCGCCGTAGATCCGCTTGGCCTCCTCGGCGAACCATTCGATGAAGGACGCGCCATAGGCGACCTCTCCCTTGGCCTCGGCGAGCGGCTTGCCCATCTCGGCCGTCAGGATGCGGCCGAGGTCTTCGACGTTCTCCATCATCAGGTTGTACCAGCCGCGCAGGATGTTGCAGCGTTCCTTGGCGGTGCGCTTCTGCCAGTCCTTCATCGCGGCCTCGGCGGCGTCGATCGCGCGGGCCACTTCGGCCCGGCCGAGGTCGGCCACCTCGCAGATCACGTCGCCGCGGGCCGGGTTGATGACGGGAAAAGTCTTTCCGTCGTCGGCGTTTATCCATTCGCCGGCGACATAGGCGCGGGTTTCCAGCAGGCTGGGATCGTCAAGCAGGCTGGCGAGATTGGTGGGGGAATCGAGCATGGTGGTCTCCCTGAAAATGCTGGGCTATGACATGCCCCTCGGGGGCGCAAATGTCCAGCGACGGGGGATAATGTGATCGATCTGAGCGAGGACTACGCCAACGCGCCCTTCATTCCGGGGGCCGCAGACTATCCCCCGCGCTGGGCCGCGGCGGCGGCGGCGTATCGTGAGCGGTCGCGTTTTGAAACAGTGGCTTACGGCCGTGGCGCGCGGGAATGGCTGGACCTGTTCTGGCCCGAAGACAGTGCGCCGCGGGGCCTGCTGGTATTCGTGCACGGCGGCTACTGGCGGGCATTCGGGCCGCGGGACTGGTCGCATCTGGCGGCGGGGGCGGTGGCGCTGGGCTGGGCGGTGGCGATGCCGGGCTACACCTTGGCGCCGGAGGCGCGGATTTCTGAGATTACCCGGCAGATTCAAAGCGCTGTCAGTGTCGCGGCGGGGCGGGTGCCGGGGCCGCTGGTGCTGACGGGGCATTCGGCAGGTGGGCATCTTGTGGCGCGGATGATCTGCCAGGACATTGATCTGCAAGGGGTTTCCCGGGTCGTCCCGATCTCGCCCCTGGCCGACCTGCGCCCCCTGATGCAGACCGACATGAACCGGGATCTGCGGCTGGAGGAGGCGGAGGCGCAGGAAGAAAGCGTTATATTTCATAAGCATAACCCGGATGTAGATATGGCGGTGCGGGTCGGCGGGGCGGAGCGGCCGGTTTTCCTCGAACAGGCCAAGCTATTGGCAAACCACTGGAATTGCCAGCTGGACGTGGTGGCCGGGCGGCACCATTTCGACGTGATCGATGCGCTGGAAGACCCCGAGAGCGACCTGATGGAGCAGCTTCTGGGCCTGCACACCCGCGTATGATTCACATGCACATCGCGTGCACACCACATGCATACGCAGCGCGCGGTGGCCTGACGGCGGCTTAACCGCCCCGTGGCAGGGTGCCCCCAAGCCGCGAGAGGTCTGCCCGATGTCCTACTACTACCCCACCTTCACCCGCGCCGAGGGCGCCGCCTATTACCGCTTTGCCGACATGATGCGGAAGCTGGAATGGGAGATCCACCACAAGTTCTGGCGCGGCGAGGGCCTGCCGGAGGCCTGGCACGAGATCGCCACCGACCACGGCCCGGGGCCGAAGGAACGCATCACGCTCTGGGTCGACAAGCGCACGGTGAAGTTCTTTCGCGCCACCGGCAAGGGCTGGCAGACGCGGATGAACCTGGTGCTGGTGGCCTATGCCGAGGCCCGCGCCAGCGGGGCGGTAAAGGGGGCCGAACGCTTCCGGTTGGACAAGTCGGCCGAGAAGCACGAGGTCGACGGCCCGCCGCCGGGCTGGGGCCATACAAAGGCCGAGGAAGAGGCGTTCGAGGCGCAGTGGGACGCGGCCTGCAAACGGGCAACGCAGGCGCAGGCCGAGGCGGCGGCCAGGGCCGCGGCGGAAGCCGCAGCCGCAGCCGCAGCCGAGCCCGACTCCCACCCGGTGCCGGGACCGCTGGCCGAGGCCGCGGCGGAAGCCGAGATGCCCCCGGAGATGGCCCCGGAAGCGGTGGCAACCACGCCCGAAATGGCCCCGGACATGGTGGAAACGGCCACGGAAGCGGCATCGGAAGCGGCCCAACCCCCTGAGGAAGCAGCGGAAACCGCGCCCGGTGGCACGGCGGAGGCGGGTGAAGCGGAGGTCGCAACCGAGGCAGTCGCCGAACCCGCCGCCGCCCCGGAGAGCCGGCCCGAAGCAGCCCCCGACTCTGGCACCGACTCCGGCCCCGAACCAACCCCGGAACCAACCCCCGCAGCCCCAACCGACAGCCCGCCCCGCAAGCTGACGCCGCAGGAATACGCCCGCCAGCTCTACGAGGAACGCCAGGCGGAATCGCGCGCCCGCAGCGCCGCAATCTTTGCCGTGCGCCCCGGCGAGGCACCGCTGGAACGCCAGGAACGGCTGAAATACCACATGCGCGACCTGACCGCGAAGATCGTGGCGCAGATGCGCAAGGAGGGCCGGACCAAGGACATCCCGCCCGAATGGCTGGAGATGCTGAGCCGCGACGGCTGAGCGGGGCGGGGGCGGCAGGAGGCCCCGACGCGGGGCAGGTGCTAGACGGTGGCCTGCCCGGTCGGGAGCCTGTCCTCGGGGCCGAGGCAGCGGGCAAGGCCCATGTCGTTCAGGGCGCGGATGTCATCGGCCGAATACGGGCGCTGGATGCCGATCGCGCCGAGACCCTCGCAGTCGGGGCCGACCGGCACGGCGGCGGCGCAGCCCGTGACGGCGGCCAGTGCGGCCAGCACGGTCAGGCGCAATCCGCGAGATCGACGCTGTGCTGCACCAGGCGAAACGTTCCCGACGCGTCCCTTTCCTGCCCGCTCATCCAGCCACGAATCCCGTCCAGCCATGACGACTCTCCTGTTTCTACATCGAGTTGAAGTGCGATGGCGAGGTCGAGCGAACTTGTTCCGTCCGGGACGTCCAGGGGCAGATTGAACACGATCTGCGTGCTTTCACCGCTTCTCAGGCGATGATCAAGACGTCTGGTCTGGGAGGCGAGGTTCGAAACCTCGTTCGCGGTGTCGCCGGAACTGGCCCGCAGATCCGGTGTGGTCGCGTTGACATGCGCCCAGAGAATACCCCAGCCGACGCGGCCGACATTCTCGACCGTCAGCGCGACACCGAGGGTGCAGTCCGAACGCACCGTGGGGTTGGCGGCCATCTGCACCCGTGGCGCGTTATCCTCGCGCAGGAGGAAGAACCACGCCGAGAAGAGGATGCCGGCGATCACGAGAACCCTCTGGACGATGCCGAGAGCGGTATCCGGAATTCTCAGCCAAGTCGGCACTTTACCTCCCGCGCCTCTGCTATGCCGGGCCGTCCGATCATTGCCGGGTTCGGGGCGAGGGCAAAGGACATGAGTCCCCGACGCGACCTTTTTCGCGTTCGGGTGGCGCTTTTGCGCAACGGGCATCGCACGAGGCCCCGGCGCGGGGGCCGGGGCGGCGCGGGCCTCTACTCCTGCAACTCCTCGATCCAGGCCAGCAGGTCGACGATGGGCTGGCTGGTCATGATCGGGGTGCCGTCGGGGGCGCGGAGGGTCACGCCTCGGCCCTCGAAGAAATCGCCGTAAACCGGCATCGGGCTGCCGTGGGCCACCAGCGGGTCGCGGCCGTCGATGCGGGCCACCACGCGGAAGGTGGGGAAGGTGCCGCCGTTGGCCGCGGACAGTCGGGTCAGGTCGGTCGGGCGCAGCATCAGGATCGGGGTCATCGGCCCCTCTCCCCGCGCCTCGATCCCGTGGCAGGCGACGCAGTGGTTCATGTAATAGGCCTCTCCCCGCGCGGGGTCGCCCTGGGGCGTCTGGGCGGCGGCGGGCAGGGCGGTCATCAGGGCAAGGGTCAGGGCGATGGGTCGCAGCGGCATGGCGGGGCCTTTCTTGGCATTTGGGGCAGGCTGGCACGGGCCGCGACGGGCCGCCTTGATCTGCATCAGAAACCCCTTCTGACGCGGGGGCAGGCGCGCATTGCCCATTGGACAAGCGGCAGGCGGCTTTATACACCTGTTGCAGTTTCCGTTTCCGGCCCCGAGTCGGGGGGCGGGCGCGGCAAGCGAAAAGGCAAACACCGGCACCGCCGGCGCAGCGGCCACTGGCCGGCGCCGCAAGGGCCGCGAACAGGAAGGACATCCCATGACATTGCAACTGAAGCCGCGGGCCATGATGCGCACCACGCGCGCCACGCTGCTGGCCGGCGCGGCGCTGTCGCTGTCGCTGAGCGCCGCCAGCGCCGAGACCCTGCGCTGGGCGCGCGTCGCCGATGCGCTGACGCTGGACCCGCACAGCCAGAACGAGGGGCCGACCTCGACCCTGCTGCACCACATCTACGAGACGCTGGTGGACCGCGCCACCGACGGCAGCCTGCAGCCGCGCCTGGCCACCGAATGGTCGATCCACCCCGAGGATGACACGATCTGGGTGTTCAAGCTGCGCGAGGGCGTGACCTTCCACGACGGCAGCGCATTCACCGCCGAGGATGTGGTGTTCTCGGTCGAGCGTGTGACGGCGGAAGCCTCGGGCTTCAAGGCGCTGCATGCGGCCGTCGAAAGCGCCGAGGCGGTGGACGACTACACCGTCCACATCAAGATGACCGGCCCCTCGCCGCTCTATGTCCAGAACATGACCAACTTCTTCATCATGGACAAGGACTGGGCCGAGGCCAACGACGTGGTGCTGCCGCAGAACTTTGCCGCCGGCGAAGAGAACTATGCGGTGCGCAACGCCAACGGCACCGGCCCCTACACGCTGGTGTCGCGCGACCCCGAAGTGCGCACCGTGCTGCAGCATTTCGAGGGCCACTGGGATGACGCCCCGGCCGTGACCGAATTGCATTACATCCCGATCTCCGAGGCTGCGACCCGCGTTGCCGCCCTGCTGTCGGGCGAGGTCGACGTGGTGCAGGACGTGCCGGTGCAGGACATCGCGCGGCTGGAAACGACGGATGGCATCACCGTCACCACCGGGCCCGAGAACCGCAACATCTTCTTCAGCTACGACATGACGTCAGAGCGGCTGGCCTCGGCCAATGTCGATGACAACCCCTTTGCCAAGCCCGAGGTGCGCGAGGCGATGGCGCTGGTGCTGGACCGCGACGCGATCCAGCAGGTGGTGATGCGCGGGCAGTCGCAGCCCTCGGCAGCACCCCTGCCGCCCTTCGTGAACGGCTGGACCGAAGAGATGCACGCCTACGACGCCCCGAACCCGCAGCGCGCGGCGGAGCTGGTGGCCGAGGCGGGCTATCCCGACGGCTTCTCGGTCGATCTGCACTGCCCGAACGACCGCTACCTGAACGACGAGGCGATCTGCCAGGCGCTGGTCGGCATGCTGAGCCGTGCGAACATCAACGCCAATCTGGTGTCGCAGTCGCGCAGCCTGCATTTCCCGCTGATCGAGAACTGGGAAACCGACTTCTACCTGCTGGGCTGGGGCGTGCCGACGTTCGATTCCGCCTATGTGTTCAACTTCCTGGTGCATACCCGCGAAGGCAGCTACGGCAGCTACAACGGGTCGCGCTATTCCAACCCGGAACTGGACGCCAAGATCGAATCGCTTGCCACGATGACCGATCTGGAGGCGCGCGATGCGATGATCGCCGAGATCTGGGACGAGGTGATGGAAGACCGCGTCTTCCTGAACGTCCACAACCAGATGCTGGCCTATGCGATGCGCGACGGCATCAATCTGGAGGTTCACCCGGAGAACCAGCCGAACATGACCACGGTCACCTTCGGCAACTGATCCGGGCTTGACCCGACGACCCGCGCGGTGCAGGCCGCGCGGGTATCCGGTCTGCCGCGTCGGCAGGCCTGTTCGGGGTTCGTGGGAAAGGCAGAGCGGGCGATGCTGGCCTATATCATTCGCAGGCTGCTGCAATCGGTCCTCGTGATGCTGGTCGTGGCGCTGGTGTCGTTCTCGCTGTTCCGGTTCGTAGGCGATCCGATCAACTCGATGGTCGGGCAGGAGGCGTCGATTGCCGACCGCGACGCGCTGCGCACGCAGCTTGGTCTGAACGACCCGTTCCTGGTGCAGTTTGCCAGCTTCATCGGCCGCGCCATCCAGGGCGATTTCGGCATCTCCTACCGGCTGCAGCAGCCGGTGATGGAGCTGATCCTGTCGCGCCTGCCGGCGACGCTGGAACTGGCGTTGATCTCGGGCATCGTGGCGTTCGTGCTGGGGGTGGGCTTTGGCGTCTATACCGCGCTGAACCGGCGTGGCTGGCTGTCGAACGCGATCATGACGGCCTCGCTGATCGGGGTGTCGCTGCCCACATTCCTGATCGGGGTGCTGCTGATCTGGGTCTTTGCGGTGGAGCTGCAATGGCTGCCCAGCTTCGGGCGCGGCGATGTGGTCTGGGTCGGCGGCTGGCCGACCGGGCTGCTGACGGCCTCGGGCCGCGCCTCGCTGGTGCTGCCGGCGATCACGCTGGGGCTTTACCAGATGACGCTGATCATGCGGCTGGTGCGGGCCGAGATGCTGGAGGTGCTGCGCGCCGACTACATCAAGTTCGCCCGCGCCCGCGGCCTGTCCAACCGCGCGGTGCATTTCGGGCACGCGCTGAAGAACACGATGGTGCCGGTCATCACCATCACCGGGTTGCAGTTGGGTTCGATCATCGCATTCGCCATCATCACCGAAACCGTGTTCCAGTGGCCGGGGGTCGGTGCGCTCTTCATCAACTCGGTGCGTTTCGTCGATGTGCCGGTGATGGCGGCTTACCTCATGCTGATCGCGCTGATCTTCGTGGTGATCAACCTGATCGTCGACCTGCTCTATTACGTCGTGGACCCCCGCCTGCGGGTGGACCGCGCGAATGCGAGGCATTGAGATGAACGCCCTGCAGCGCGCGCTGGACAGCGACATCTTCTATTCCTTCCGCCGCTCGCCGGTGGCGATCGTGGCGGCGGCGGTGTCGGTGCTGATGATCCTGGCCGCCGTGCTGGCGCCGTGGATCGCGCCCTACAACCCGTTCGACCCCGGCAGCCTGAACCTGATGGACGGCTTCACGCCCCCCGGTCAGCCCAACGCCTTTACCGGCAACACCTATGTGCTGGGCACCGACAATCAGGGGCGGGATATCCTGTCCACCATCCTCTACGGCGCGCGGATCTCGCTCTTCGTCGGCTTCTCGGCGGTGCTGTTCGCCATGGTGCTTGGCATCGGGCTGGGGCTGCTGGCCGGCTGGCGCGGCGGCTGGGTGGACAGCCTGCTGATGCGGGTGGCCGATGTGCAGCTTTCCTTTCCGTCGATCCTGATTGCGCTGCTGATCTTTGGCGTTGCGCGCGGCTTCATCCCGCCGGGGATGCGCGAACAGGTGGCGATCTGGGTGCTGATCGTGGCCATCGGCCTGTCGGACTGGGTGCAATATGCCCGCGTGGTGCGGGGCGCGACGATGGTGGAAAAGGGTAAGGAATACGTGCAGGCCGCCCGCGTGATCGGGGTTCACCCGGCGCGCATCGTGCTGCGCCACATCCTGCCCAACGTGATGGGACCGGTGCTGGTGATCGCCACCATCGGCCTTGCGCTGGCGATCATTGCGGAAGCCACGCTTTCCTTCCTGGGCGTCGGCGTGCCGCCCACGCAGCCCAGCCTTGGGACGCTGATCCGCATCGGGCAGCAATACCTGTTCTCCGGCGAATGGTGGATCCTGCTGTTCCCCTCCATCGCGCTGCTGGCGCTGGCGCTGTCGGTCAACCTGTTGGGCGACTGGCTGCGCGACGCCTTGAATCCGAGGCTGCGCTGATGGCCGAGCCGATCCTTTCTGTCCGCAACCTGCGGGTCGAATTTCCCACCCGCCGCGGCGTGCTGACCGCCATCGACGACGTGAGCTTCGACATCGGGCGGGGCGAGGTGCTGGGCGTGGTGGGCGAATCCGGGGCCGGCAAGTCGCTGACCGGCGCCGCGATCATCGGTCTGCTGGAGCCGCCCGGCCGCATCGCTGGGGGCGAGATCCTGCTGGCGGGGCAGCGCATCGACAACCTGCCGCCCGAGCGGATGCGCAAGATCCGCGGCAAGCGGATCGGCATGGTGTTTCAGGATCCGCTGACCAGCCTCAACCCGCTTTATACCGTCGCCCGGCAACTGACCGAGACGATCCGCACCCATATGGACGTGGGCGAGGGCGAGGCGCGGGAGCGGGCGATTGCGCTGCTGGACCGCGTGGGCATCCCCGCCGCCCGGCGGCGTATCGACGACTATCCACATCACTTTTCCGGCGGCATGCGGCAGCGGGTGGTGATTGCGCTGGCACTGTGCGCAGAACCGGAACTGGTGATCGCGGATGAGCCGACGACAGCGCTGGACGTGTCGGTGCAAAGCCAGATCATCGACCTGATCAAGGAGATCTGCGCCGAGCGTGGCGCGGCGGTCATGCTGATCACCCACGACATGGGCGTGATCGCGGAAACCGCCGACCGGGTGGCCGTGCTCTATGCAGGGCGTCTGGCAGAGATCGGCCCCGTCCGCGACGTCATCACCGCGGCCGAGCATCCCTATACCGCCGGGCTGATGGGCTCCATCCCCACGCTGACCCAGCAGACCGACCGGCTGGTGCAGATCCCCGGATCGATGCCGCGGCTGAACGCGATCCCGCAGGGCTGCGCCTTCAACCCCCGATGCGCCCGTGTGATGGACCGCTGCCGGGTGGACCGGCCCGACCCCATCGACCGGGGCAACCGCCGGCAGGTCGCCTGCTGGCTTTACGACCAAGCCACCGCAAAGGTGACGCATGGCTGAGCCGCTGTTGCAGGTCGAACACCTCTGGCGCCGGTTCGACGTGTCGAAACCCTGGCTGAACCGGGTGATCGAGCGGGACCAGAAGCAGTTCCTGACCGCCGCCGCCGATGTCAGCTTCACCATAAACCGGGGCGAGACCTTCGCGCTGGTGGGCGAAAGCGGGTCGGGCAAGTCCACCATCGCCAAGATGGTCGTGGGCCTGCTGGAGGCATCCGAGGGCCGCATCCTGTTCGACGGGCAGGAAATGTCGGGTACGTCGGGCGGCGCGATGCGGGCCTTGCGCAAGCGCTTCCAGATGATCTTTCAGGATCCCTTTGCCAGCCTCAATCCGCGCTGGCGGGTGGGCGAGATCATCGCTGAACCGATCCACCGCTTTGGCCTGCTGAAGGGTGCGGCCGTTTCCAACCGCGTCGGTGAGCTGCTGGATACGGTGGGCCTGTCGGCCAAGGATGCCGAGAAGTTCCCGCACGAATTTTCCGGCGGCCAGCGCCAGCGCATCGCCATCGCGCGGGCGCTGTCGTCAAAGCCCGAGTTCATTGTCTGCGACGAGCCGACCAGCGCGCTGGACGTCAGCGTACAGGCGCAGATCCTGAACCTTATGCGCGACCTGCAGGACGAGATGGGCCTGACCTATCTGTTCATCAGCCACGACCTGAGTGTGGTGCGGCACATGGCGAACCGGATCGGCGTTCTGTATCTGGGCCGTCTGGTCGAGGTGGCGGATGGCAAGACCCTGTTCCGCGCGCCGGAACATCCCTACACGCGGATGCTGCTGGATGCGGTGCCCGACCTCGCGCTGTCGGGCCGGCGCCGGAAGCCGGTAGAGGGCGAGATCCCCAACCCGATCAACCCGCCCCCCGGCTGCCCCTTCCACCCCCGCTGCCCGCTGGTGATGGATGTCTGCCGCCGCGATGCACCACCGGTGGTACCGACGGCAACCGGGACGGCGGCCTGCTTTGCGGTGGCGGAGCGGGTGCCGGCCTGAGCGGTCGGGCGCGTGCTCAGGGGTTACGATCCGGTTGACGGAAAATCGCAAGTCATTGATATGAAATGAAACCGCCCGATGTGCACGCGTGCACAACGGGCGGTTTCGGAGTGATTCAGCCCGCCGCAGCCACGGCGCGGCCGGTCATCACCTTTACCAGATTGGCCCGATAGGCGGCGCTGCCGTGGATATCGGAAATCATGCCGTCCGCAGGCACGGTCAGCCCAGAAATCGCCCCGGCGGAGAAGTTCGAGGACAGCGCCTCCTCGGCCTCCGCCCAGCGGAACACGCCGCCCTCCGACGCCCCGGTGACCGCCACCCGCACCCCGTCGGAAAACTTCGCGACGAAGACCCCGACAAGCGCGAAGCGAGAGGCGGGTTGCAGGAACTTCTGGTAGTTCGCCTTCTCCGGCACCGGGAACCGCACCTCGGTAACGATCTCGCTCGTATCCAGCGCGGTGGCGAACATGCCCTGGAAGAAGTCGTCCGCCGCGATCTCGCGCGCATTCGTCACGACCGTCGCGTTCGAGGCCAGCACCGCCGCAGGATAGCAGGCAGAGGGGTCGTTGTTGGCCAGGCTGCCGCCGATGGTACCACGGTTCCTGACCGCCGGATCGCCGATCCGGCCAGCCATCGCGGCCAGCGCCGGGTAGCGGTCGGCGGCCTCCTTCGCCACGCGGGCATGGGTGGTGCCGCCGCCGATGCAAAGCCGGCCGTCATCGTCGGTGCAGACGCCTTTGATCTCCTCGATCCCCGCCAGGCTGACGAGGGTGGAGGGACTGGCGAGCCGCTGCTTCAGCGTCGGGATCAGCGTCTGCCCCCCGCCAAGCGCCTGCGCATCCTCGTCCGCCAGGGCGGCGATGGCATCCGCGAGCGTCGTGGGGCGGCTGAATTCGAAAGCGTACATGGTATTCCTCCCTCAACCGTTGATCGCCGCCCAGACGCGCGACGGCGTCAGGGGCATGTCGATATGCGTCACATGGGTGTGGCCCGCACGTTGCAGCGCGTCGATCACCGCGTTGACCACGGCCGGCGGAGAGCCGATCGCCCCGGCCTCGCCGCAGCCCTTCACCCCCAGCGGATTGTGGGTGCAGGGCGTGACGTTGCCGTGATCCACCCGATAGAAGGGCACGTCGTCGGCGCGCGGCATGGTGTAGTCCATGTAGGAGCCGGTGAGCAGTTGCCCATTCTCGTCATAGACCGCCTGTTCCAGCAGCGCCTGGCCGATGCCCTGCGCCAGACCGCCGTGCACCTGCCCGTCCACGATCATCGGGTTGACCACATTGCCGAAGTCGTCGGCGGCGGCAAAGCCCACCACGTCCACCTTGCCGGTCTCGGGGTCCACCTCCACCTCGCAGACATAGCCGCCGGCGGGATAGGTGAAGTTCGACGGGTCGTAGAAGGCCGTCTCCTCCAGCCCCGGTTCGAGATCCTCCAGCGGGTAGTTGTGCGGCACATAGGCCGCCAGCGTCACCGCCGACCAGTCGACCGACTTGTTGGTGCCCGATACGGTGAAGACGCCATCGGCCA
>JBJHCH010000038.1:0-27309 GCA_050485905.1 Paracoccaceae bacterium
ATCTTGCAGCCGCTATAGCAATGCCCGAAGCACCCGTAGCTCAGCTGGATAGAGCGCTGCCCTCCGAAGGCAGAGGTCACAGGTTCGAATCCTGTCGGGTGCGCCAAGCTAGTGAGCCCGCGCGGGCGCTCTTGGGTCGATCCACGCAGATCCGTCGCTACGGATATCAGATCGCTTGTTTGGTATCGATTTCTCCTGAGGAAGGTCGCGTAGGCCGTCGTCCATCATGGTGATTTCTGGTGATTTGGTCGAGGCCGCTACCTCGCAGAACGAATGACCGTCCTGAACGCAAACCTTCCCTTCGCCCCTTGGGCTGATTCCAGAACCCGCCGCCTTCCGGGAACTCAACCCCTCGACCCCGCCGACTGGTTGCGCGTGGCCGACAGCTACGCCGGCCAGATGGCTGAACGCGACCGTCTGATCTTCGAGCGGTCCGAAGAGGTTCACGCCCTCGACCCCGCCGCGCTGCCGGCTGCCCAGGAACTACTGTCCACGATCCTGCCGCGCCTGCCCGCCCTCGGCTTTCTGATCGACGCCGCCAAGGTGACCCGCCCCGATGGCATCACCGTGGCTGTCGATCACGACAGGCCGCTCCTGACCCTCGGCCGGCTGGTGCAGGAGGATCTCTGCCTGATGGAGAGGCGAGGCGCCGAGCATGTGCTGACCGGCGCGATCCTGTGCTTCCCGGCCAGTTGGACACTGTCCGAGAAATTCCTGCGCCCGTTGGTCCGCATCCACGAACCCGTCGCCAGCTATGACTCCGATATGGCGCGCCGCGTCCAGCGCCTGTTCGACGCAATCCACCCCGACCGCCCAATGTGGCGGGCCAATGCGCTGATCTATGACGAGCCGATCCTGCATCACCCCAAGACCGAAGCTGCCCGCCGCCCGCCGGCCCGCGCCGACGCCGCCTATATCAGGTCGGAGCGTCAGTGCCTGCTGCGTCTGCCGCACACGGGCGCGGTGGTCTTCTCGATCCACACCTACATCGTCCACCGTGACGCGCTGACCCCCGATCAGGCTGCCGCGCTGTCTGCGCATCCCCTGTCGCACGTCGCAGCGGAGTGATCGACACAAACGAGAAGGGGCGCCCGAAGGCGCCCCGCACTGCTCAATCTTTCTGGATCAGCAGGAGTAATACATCTGGTACTCGACCGGATGCGGCGTGTGCTCGTAGGCATAGACCTCTTCCCACTTCAGAGCCATGTAGCCCTCAAGCTGGTCCTTGGTGAACACGTCTCCTGCCAGCAGGAAGTCATGGTCTGCGGCCAGCGATTCAAGCGCCTCGCGCAGCGAACCGCAGACGGTCGGGATCTCTGCCAGTTCCTCCGGTGGCAGGTCGTAGAGATCCTTGTCCGAGGCGGGGCCGGGGTCGATCTTGTTCTTGATCCCGTCGATGCCGGCCATCAGCAGGGCCGCGAAGCACAGATAGGGGTTGGCGGCCGGATCGGGGAAGCGGGCTTCGACGCGCTTGGCCTTGGGGCTCTCGGTCCACGGAATCCGTACGCAGCCCGAACGGTTGCGGGCCGAATAGGCGCGCAGCACCGGCGCCTCGAAGCCGGGGATGAGGCGCTTGTAGCTATTGGTCGACGGGTTGGTGATCGCGTTCAGCGCCTTGGCATGCTTCAGGATGCCACCGATGAACCATAGCGCCTCCTGGCTCAGGTCGGCATACTTGTCACCAGCAAAGAGCGGCTTGCCGTCCTTCCAGATCGACATGTTGACATGCATGCCGGTGCCGTTGTCGCCCTTCATGGGCTTCGGCATGAAGGTCGCGCTGCGCCCATAGGCATGGGCCACGTTATGGATCACGTACTTGTATTTCTGAAGCTGGTCGGCCTGATCGGTCAGCGTGCCGAAGATCAACCCAAGCTCATGCTGGTTCGACGCAACTTCGTGGTGATGCTTGTCCACCTTCATGCCGATGCGTTTCATCGTCGAGAGCATTTCCGACCGCAGATCCTGAGCGTGGTCGGTCGGGTTGACGGGGAAGTAGCCGCCCTTGACCCCGGCCCGGTGGCCCATATTGCCGACCTCGTATTCGGTGTCGGTGTTCCACGCACCGTCCACGGCGTCGATCTCGAACGCGACCTTGTTCATCTTCACCGAATAGCGGACGTCGTCGAAGATGAAGAATTCGGCCTCGGGACCCCAGTAGGACGTGTCGCCGATCCCGGTGGATTTCAGATAGGCCTCTGCCTTGACTGCGGTGCCGCGCGGATCGCGATCATAGGGCTCGCCCGTATCCGGTTCGACCACGTTGCAATGCAGGCAGATGGTCTTCTCGGCATAGAACGGGTCGACATAAACCGAGTCGGTATCTGGCATGAGCTTCATGTCGGACTGGTCGATCGACTTCCAGCCGGCGACGGAAGACCCGTCGAACATGAATCCTTCTTCGAGGAAATCCTCGTCCACCTGATCGGCCAGCACGGTTACGTGCTGCAGCTTGCCGCGCGGGTCGGTGAAGCGGATGTCGACGTATTCGACGTCTTCATCCTTGATGATCTTGAGAACCTTGTCCGTGCTCATGTGGCCTTCATCCCCTTGATTGAGCCTTTGTTGTCAACTTGCATTCGGTCAGACGGCGTCTTCGCCGATCTCTCCGGTGCGGATGCGGATGATCTGTTCGACTGGGGTGACGAATATCTTGCCATCACCGATCTTGTCGGTGCGGGCGGCCGCGATGATCGCCTCGACCGCGGCATCGACCATATCATCCGGCAGGACGACCTCGATCTTCACCTTGGGCAGGAAATCGACCACATACTCGGCGCCGCGGTAGAGTTCCGTATGCCCCTTCTGGCGACCGAAGCCCTTCACCTCGATCACCGACAGGCCCTGGACCCCTGCTTCTTGCAGCGCTTCCTTCACCTCGTCGAGCTTGAAGGGCTTTATGATCGCTTCGATCTTCTTCATGGCGCACCTTCCCCCCAAAAACATCCGCTCGGCTCTGTCTGACCACTTTCGCCAACCGGCCACAATTCGATAGGGTGCCGGGTGCGGGCTCGGGTCGGGGATTCCGATGCGTGTGCCTAAATTTTGTACAGACAGACCGAAAAGACGGCAATGCGCGAACGAAAATCAGGGGCGACATGACCGAGTTGCTCACAACTGCCCAAATGCGCGCCATCGAGGCGGCCGCCTTTGCCAGCGGAACCGACAGCCGGGCGCTGATGGAGCGCGCAGGCAGCGCGGTGGTGGGCCGGATCCTGACGCGCTGGCCGGAACCAGGGCGTGTGGCGGTTCTGTGCGGTCCCGGCAATAACGGCGGCGACGGGTTCGTCATCGCGCGGCAGCTTGCAGAGAGGGGCTGGTCTGTATCCGTTCATCTGTTTGGTGATACCGGTCGGCTGCCGCCGGATGCGCGCGCCAATCACGATCGATGGGCGGCAGAGCACCCTGTTTCCACGTTGGAGTCCTTTGCGCCGGCGCGGGCGGACTTGGTAGTCGATGCGCTGTTCGGTATCGGGATGACCCGCCCGATGGCACCTTCCGCGGCGCTGGCCGCGCTGAACGCCTCGGAGGTGCCCGTGGTGGCGGTGGACCTTCCGAGCGGACTCGATGCAGATACCGGTGAGGCGCGGTTGCCGGCGTTGCATGCGGTCCTGACAGTGACGTTTCACCGCGGCAAGCCGGGGCACTATCTTGGTGCCGGGCCGGATCACTGCGGCGAACTTTCGGTAGCGGACATCGGGCTGAGCGAGGTCCCGGACGAAGCGATCCGGGTCGTGGAGGCGCCCTCGCCGACTGTGCTGTCTAAGGCGCCCGCGTCTCATAAATACGGCCACGGGCATGTGCTGGTGCTGTCGGGTGGCGTGGGTCACGGCGGTGCTGCGCGGCTCGCGGCGCGGGCGGCGTTGCGCGTGGGCGCCGGGCTGGTCACGCTGGTGTGCCCGCCCGCGGCGCTGATCGAGAATGCCGCGCGGCTGGATGCGGTCATGCTGCGCACGGTTGCCGACGCGACGGGGCTTCGCGCGATCCTCGCGGATCCACGAGTCACAGCGCTCTGCCTCGGGCCGGGTCTCGGGCTGGACCGCGCGCGCGCTTTGGTGCCGGTGGCGCTTGCCGCGCGGAGCGCCACGGTACTCGATGCCGATGCGCTGACGGCCTATGCCGATGCCCCGCAGACGCTCTTTGCCGCGCTGCACTCCGCCTGCCTGCTGACCCCGCATGGGGGTGAGTTCGCACGTCTGTTCCCCGATCTCGACCTTACCGATCCGGTGCCTGCGGTGCGCGAGGCCGCCGTCCGCGCCGGCTGCACGGTGCTGCTGAAGGGGCGGGCTACGTTGATCGCGGCCCCGGACGGCAAAATTGCGCTGCATGCTGCGGCCTACGGGCGTGAGGCGCCCTGGCTCGCCAGCGGCGGTTCTGGCGATGTTCTGGCGGGACTCGCAACGGGTCTGATGGCGCGCGGTCAGGCGCCGTGGGATGCCGCTGCGCGTGCCGCCTGGTTGCATGTCGAGGCGGCGCGCATGATCGGCCCGGGCCTGATTGCCGAGGATCTGCCGGAGGCTTTGCCCGCCGTTCTGCGCCGGATGGGCGCATGAGGCACGCCGTGCCGCCGGTCATCGCGGTCGGCTCAATTATAATGATCTTTTAACGTTCTCTACCTAGCGTCACCTGCATCGCGATCATGTTCCGTCGTCGCGCCCGTACCGCGCGACCCGTATCAGAGGTCAGGGACGATGCAGACCGAGACCAAGTTTCTCCGATTCGATGCCTCCCGCTGCCGGCCGGGACTGAGGTGGCGCGCCAACAACATGATCCGGGCGCTGCTCGACGAAGATGTTGCTGACCGCTGGGCAAGCCATCCCGAAACGGAAGGTGACAGCATAACCCCAGATGATCTGGCAGGCTTGGTGCCAAGGCCGCGGGACATGTGGCGCGTCAACGACGCGACGCTTGCCTGCATGCTGCAGGATTTCGCGGTCATGGGTATTTTTGCCGTGCAATCGGGCCAGTTCGATGATCGCAGCCTGCTGGAGCCGCTGATGGATCTGCAGGCGACCGCTTGTGCAGTCGCGCGAAACTGCGCTTCCGGATGCGGCGCCTCTGTCGACTCGTTCCCCGCGCGGGACATCTCGGCGGCGATGACAGGCATTTCCCTGCTGCGTGGCGGGGTGTCGTAGGCGCGCGCAGAACGGCTGCACTGGATCGGCTGCTTGCAGGACCAGTTCGCAAACTTGTTGCTACAGTGTTATGTGCTGCGAAACCCCTGCGATTAGGCGAGTTATTCCTCTGAAGCGGGTTCAGCCGTGTCTTTTCGCGCCGTCTAACGCCGCGAGGCGCTCGAACAGGCGGCCTATTCCGGCGCGGTCCACGTTGGCGAAGGCGATGCGAAGTTGCCGCTGGCCCTCGGCCGAGCCTTCGGGGGTGAACATGGTTCCGGGCAGCATCAGGACACCCGCATCGCGCACCATCCGGCGGCAGAGCGCGTCGGACGCCTCGTCGAACGCGTGTTCGGCATAGGCGAAATAGGCGCCACAGCCCAGCAGGCGCCAGCCGGGCAGGCGCGGAAAACCCTGTTCCATCGCGGCGCGGCGGTCGAGGATCTCTGCCCGTTCGCCCGCGACCCATTGGCCGAGGTTGCGCATCCCCCAGAGCGCGGCGCGCTGGCCAAGCTGGTTGGGGCAGATTGCCACGGTATCGAGGAACTTTTCCATCTGCGCCAGCTGCCCGGCATCGGCCACCACCGCGCCGACGCGGTGGCCGGTCAGCCGGTATGCCTTGGAGAAGGAATAGAGGTGGATCAGCGTGCCGGCCCAGTCGGGATCAGCGAACAGGTCGTGCGGCGCGCCGCTGCGGGCGTCGAAATCGCGGTAGGTCTCGTCCACGATCAGGGCGAGGCCGCGGGCCTGCGCGAGGTCGAAGAAGGCGCGGACAACTTCGGCAGGGTATTCCGCCCCCGCCGGGTTGTTGGGCGTGACCAGCACGATGGCGCGGGTCCGCGGCGTGATCAGCGCCGCCGCACGTTCGGGGTCGGGGATCAGGCTGTCGCCGGTGGGCAGGGGCACGGTCGTGACGCCCTGCATGTCCAGCCACATCTTGTGATTGAAGTACCAGGGCGTCGGCAGGATGACCTCATCGCCCGCGCCGGCCAGCGTTGCCATGATGGCGACGAAGGCCATGTTGCAGCCCGAGGTGATGGCGACCTGGGCGGGCGCGATCTGCCCGCCGTAGCCAGCCGACCATTGCGCCGCGATCTCTGCCCGCAATTCCGGCAGCCCCAGCACGGGGCCGTAGAGATGCGCCGCATCCTCGGTCAATGCGGCCTCGGCGATCGCCTGCCGCAGGGCGAGCGGGGGCGGGTCAACCGGCGCGGCCTGGCTGACATTGATAAGCGGGCGGTCGGGCGGGAACGTCACGCCATCCAGCCAGCGCCGCGCCTCCATCACCGGGGGGGCGAAGGTGGCCGCCATCGCGGGATTGAGGGGGAGCGTCACGGTCAGTCGCGGCCCCGATAGGGTTCGACATATTGCAGCGCCATGTCCCAGGGGAAGAAGATCCAGGTGTCCTGGCTGACCTCGGTGATGAAGGTATCGACCATCGGCCGGCCCTGCGGCTTGGCATAGACCGTTGCAAAATGCGCCTTGGGGTAAAGCGCGCGGACCAGTTCCAGCGTCTTGCCGGTATCGACCAGATCGTCGACGATCAGCACGCCCTCGCCATCCGGGCCCATGATCTCGGCCTGCGGGGCCTTTATGACGCGGGGTTCGGACTGCGCCTGCTTGTCGTAGCTTTTCACGCTGATCGTATCGACGACGCGGATGTCGAGTTCCCGGCTGACGATCATCGCGGGGGCCATGCCGCCGCGGGTGATGGCGACGACCGCGCGCCAGTAGCCGTCATCCGGCCCGTGGCCATCGAGCCGCCAGGCGAGCGCGCGGCTGTCGCGGTGGATCTGGTCCCAGCTGACGTGAAAGCCCTTTTCATGCGGCAGCCGGTCGTTCATTGCGCGGCCTCCTTGCGGCCCGTCACCGCGTCGATGTCGGGGGCGTCCACCGCCTTCATGCCGACGACATGGTAGCCGGCATCGACATGCAGCACCTCTCCCGTCACGCCGGAGCCGAGATCGGACAGCAGGTAGAGCGCGGATTTGCCGACTTCCTCTTGCGTGACGTTGCGGCGGAGCGGGCTGTTCAGCTCGTTCCACTTCATGATGTAGCGGAAATCGCCGATGCCGCTGGCGGCCAGCGTCTTGATCGGGCCGGCGGAGATGGCGTTGACGCGGATGCCGTCCTTGCCCAGATCCTCGGCCAGGTATTTCACCGACGCCTCCAGCCCCGCCTTGGCGACGCCCATGACGTTGTAATGCGGCATCACCTTCTCGGCGCCGTAATAGGTCATTGTCAGCAGGCTGCCGCCGGGCGACATCAGCTTTTCCGCGCGCTGGCAGACGGCGGTGAAGGAATAGACCGAGATATCCATCGTCATTGCGAAATTGGCGCGGGTCGTATCGACGTAGCGGCCGCGCAATTCGCCCTTGTCGGAAAAGCCGATGGCATGGACGACGAAATCGAGGCTGCCCCAGAGATCGGAAATGCGGGCGAAAAGCGCGTCGAGGCTGGCCTCGTCGGCCACGTCGCAGGGGATGAGTTCGGTCGAGCCGACCGAGGCGGCCAGCGGTTCGACCCGTTTGCGCAGCGCGTCGCCCTGATAGGAAAACGCCAGTTCCGCGCCCTGATCGGCGCAGGCCTTGGCGATGCCCCAGGCGATGGACTTGTCGTTCGCAACCCCCATGATCAGGCCGCGCCGGCCCTTCATCAACTCTCCGGTCATCGCCACCCCATCCCGTCCCGTTCCGTGGCAGAGGTTTACGCCGATAACCGCGGTCCATCAAGGCGGCGCATCACGGCCGGCTGGACGTTGTGCCGGCGGGGTCTATGATCCGGGTCGGACGGGACGGCAGGGGGCGGGCATGAGCGACCGGACGGGAATATTCGCGGGTGACGATCCGTTCGCGATTGCGCGGGCCTGGCTGGCCGAGGCCGGGGCGCAGGAGCCGAACGATCCCGACGCCATCGCGCTGGCCACGGTGGATGCCGAGGGGCTGCCGAATGCGCGGATGGTGCTGCTGAAGGCGATCGAGGACGGGGCGTTCGTGTTCTACACCAACTACGGCAGCGCCAAGGCGCGCGAGATCGAGGGCGCGGGCAAGGCGGCATTCGTGATGCACTGGAAAAGCCTGCGCCGGCAGATACGGGTGCGGGGCCTGACCAGCCGCGAGGAGGGGCCGGCGGCGGATGCCTATTATGCCAGCCGGTCGCTGAAAAGCCGGCTGGGGGCCTGGGCCTCGCGCCAGTCGGAGCCGCTGTCGTCGCGCACCCATCTGATGGCCGAGGTGGCGAAGGTGACCGCGACTCAGGGGGCCAACCCGAAGCGCCCGCCGTTCTGGGGGGGAATCAGGATCACGCCGCTGGAGATCGAGTTCTGGGCCGACGGTGCCTTCCGTCTTCACGACCGGTTTCAGTGGCACCGGCAAGATCCCGCCGACGCTTGGACCGTTCGGCGGTTGAATCCATGAGATCGAGGCTTTGCGAAATGCACGGCACGGTTGCAGAATGAAAAATGTGCCTTGATCCGTGTTAATTCATGTTAACACATGGAGGCCGAACAAATAAAAACGGCAGGGCAGGGTGTGATGCAAGGTGACGTCGAACCGTGGGTGATTGAAGGGCGGGTAAAGTGGTTCGACCCGACAAAGGGATTCGGCTTCATCGTCGCCGATGATGGCGGGCCGGATATCCTGCTACACGTAAATGTGCTCAGGAACTTCGGACAAAGCTCCGTCGCCGATGGCGCGGGCATTTCGGCGCGCGTGCAGGACACCCAGCGCGGGCTTCAGGCTGTTGAGGTGCTCAATATCGAGCCGCCAGAGTTGCAGCCGATTCAGCTGTCCGAGGAGATGGCGCCGCTGGATCAGGACGATCTGCTTCAACTGCCGCTGGAACCGGCCCGCGTGAAGTGGTTCGACAAGGCAAAGGGCTATGGCTTCGCCAATGTCTTTGGCCGGCCCGAGGATGTGTTCCTGCATATCGAGGTGTTGCGCCGGTCGGGTTTTGCCGACCTGCCGCCGGGCGAGGCGGTGGGACTGCGCTCGGTCGACGGGCCGCGCGGCCGGATGGCGGTGCAGGTGACCCCGTGGGAAGTCGCGCTGAGGCCCTCCGGACCATGATTTTTCGCGGTCTGCTGCCGACGGGGCTGTTCGTCGCATGGCTGTTCCTGCTGCCGTCGCTGGCCGAGGCAGCCTGTCGCGACGACCGCGTCGATCTGCGCGGCCCTTGGGGCAGCGCGCGCTTCACCGTCGAGGTGGCCGATACCGGGGCGTCGCGCGCGCAGGGGCTGATGAACCGGCCGTCGATGCCGCGGGGCGCGGGGATGCTGTTCGTATATGACGAACCCGGCCCGGTGTCGTTCTGGATGCGCAACACGCTGATCCCGCTGGACATGATCTTTGCCGATGAGACGGGCGTGGTAAGACGGGTGCATGAGAACGCCGTGCCGCTGGACGAGACGCCGATACCGGGCGGTGACGGCATCCAGTTCGTGCTGGAGATCAATGGCGGTCTGTCGTCGCAGCTTGGCATCGCACCGGGGACCGAAATGCGCCACCCGGCCATCGCCCCGCCCGAGGGCGCCGCCTGGCCCTGCGAGTGATCAGCCGAGAAGCGTAAGCCAGACCCAGACGGTCAGGATCGACCCGGCGGTGCCCAGCAGAACCGACGAGGCCGCGACCCGCTTGGCCGTGCCGTACATGTTGGCAAAGACATAGGCGTTGACCCCCGGCGCCATCGCCGCCGTCACCACGGCCGAGCGGAAGGCATCGGTCGGCAGGGCCAGCCCCTTGCCCATCGCCCAGGTGACGGCAGGGTGCAGCATCAGCGAGACGGCGCAGACATAGAGAATGGTGCGCAGATCGCCCTCCGGCCGGTAGCGGTAGAGCACGCCGCCCAAGCCGAACAAAGCCGCCGGCAGAGCCGCGCGCACCATCAGGTCGAGCGCCGAGAAGACCACGCCGGGCAGGGGAACGCCGCCAAGGTTGACGACGAAGCCAAGCGCGATGCCGATGACCAGCGCATTGCGGAACATCGCCGTCAGCACGCGCGGCAGAAAGCCGATCACGCTGCGCCCGCGATTGCGCACCACCTCCATCGCGGTGATGCCGACGGCGTAGCAGAACGGCGTATGGATCGCGATGATCGCATAGTTGGCCGCCAGCTTGTCGCTGCCATAGGCGCGTTCGGTGATCGGCAGGCCAAGCAGCAGCGAATTGGCGAAAAGGCAGCAGAAGCCGATGGCGACGCTATCCTCCCACGACCGGGCAAAGAGGATCCGCGCACCCAGAAGGCCGGCGGCAAAGCAGGCCAGCGAGCCGGTGTAGTAGCTGGCCAGCAGCCGCATGTCGAAATCCTGCCCGAGATCGAGCGTGGCGATGGCGAGGAACAGCAGGCAGGGGATGGCGAAGTTCTGGCTGAAGGTCATCAGCCCATCGACGCCCGCGTCGGAAAAGAGCTTTGCCCAGACGACGACATAGCCGAAGCCGATCACCAGAAAGACCGGAAGGATGACCTCGATCAGCGACTGCATCTAGATCTCGTAGCGGATCTGCATCCCGTCATGGGCCGGGGTGACATGGGCGGGGGTTTCGGCCTCGACAGTGGCATAGTCGAGGTCGATATGCATGTTGGTCAGCACCGCACGGCGCGGCCTTGCCTGCGCGATCCAGTCCAGCGTCAGGGCAAGATGGGCATGGGTCGGATGGGGCCGCCGCCGCAGCGCGTCGATGATCCAGCAGTCGAGATCGTGCAGATGCGGCCAGGCGTCTGGATAAATCTCCAGCACGTCCGGCAGATAGGCCAGATCGCCCATGCGGAACCCCAGCGCATCCATCGAGCCGTGGCCGACGCGGAACGGGCTCAGCCGGATCGGGCCGCCCGCGCCGTCGATGCTGAATGGATCGCGGATCGTGTGCATGTCGAGGATCGGCGGGTAGGGCGAGCCCTCGGGCTGGACGAAGGCATAGCCGAACCGCGCGAAGAGCGCGTCCTGCGTCTGGCTGTCGGCCCAGACCGGCAGGCGGTGCTTCATGTTGAAGACGATCTGGCGCAAGTCATCCAGGCCGTGGACGTGATCGGCATGGGAATGGGTGTAGATCACCGCATCCAGTTCTCCCACCCCGGCATCGAGCAGTTGCGCGCGCATGTCGGGCGAGGTGTCGATCAGCACCCGCGTGATGCCGCCCGGCCCATGGCGTTCGACCAGAAGCGAGCAGCGGGTGCGGTGGTTGCGCGGATCGGTCGGGTCGCAATCGCCCCAGTGCCCGCCCAGCCGTGGCACCCCGCCGGACGACCCGCAGCCGAGGATGGTGAAGACCATGCTGCCGCTCATGCGGCGCGGGCCTGCGCGGCGGCCTTGGTGAACAGCCGGTCGAAGTTTTCCGAGGTCTGGCGGGCGAAATCGGCGTAGGTCATGCGGAAGAGTTCCGCGCCCACGCGGGCGGTGTGGACGGTATAGGCGGGCTCATTCCGCCGGCCACGATGGGGCGGCGGGGCGAGGTAGGGCGCGTCGGTTTCCAGCAGGATGCGATCCACCGGCGCGGCGGCAAAGATCGCGCGCAGGTCGTGGCTTTTCGGGAATGCGGCGATGCCCGACATCGAGAGGTAGAAGCCAAGGTCCAGCGCCGCGCGCGCCAGCTCTGCGCCCGACGAAAAGCAATGCATCACGCAGGTATAGGGGGCTTTGTTGAAGCCGTCTGTGAGGATCCTCGCCATATCCTCGTCAGCGTCGCGGGCGTGGATGATCAGCGGCAGCCCGGTTTCCTGCGCCGCGCGGATGTGGATGCGCAGGCTGTCCTGCTGCGCGGCCTTGCTTTCGGCGGTGTAGTGATAGTCCAGCCCGGATTCACCGATGCCCACGCATTTCGGGTGGCGGGCCAGCGCAATCAGGTCGTCGAGGCTGGCCATCGGTTCGTCGGCCACGCTCATCGGATGGGTGCCGGCGGCGTAGAAGACGCCGCGATGCGCCTCGGCGATGGCGCGGACCGCGGGTTCGTTTCTGAGCCGGGTGCAGATCGTCACCATGCGGGTCACACCGGCGGCGCGGGCGCGGGCCACCACCTCTGGCAGCTCCCCGATCAGGTCGGGGAAATCCAGATGGCAATGGCTGTCGACGATTTCCGGCGTGGTGGAGGTCATGGCGTGCCTTGGCGGGCGGTCAGCCGGCCGCCGTTTCGTTCATTTGCAGCAGGATATCGAGCAGAAGCATCGCGGGGTCAAGGTTCACCGCCCGGCCGTGGCGCGCCCGCGCGCCGGCCTTTTGCTGCAGTTCCGCCCAGGCGCGGGCGGCATGGGCATCGGGCGACAGGCGCGCGAGCATCGCGGTCTCGCCCGTCGCGGCCTCGGCCGGCGGGCCGGCTGCGCCGGCGCGCGCCAGCCGCGCCAGCAGCAGGTCGAGCAGGGTGAGGGCAAGGTCGAGCCGGTCCTCGTTGCCCCTGCCGGTCACGCTGTCG
This sequence comes from Paracoccaceae bacterium, assembly GCA_050485905.1. Lineage (GTDB taxonomy): Bacteria > Pseudomonadota > Alphaproteobacteria > Rhodobacterales > Rhodobacteraceae > JAWLCA01. Next base: position 12,512 of record JBJHCH010000038.1, read on the forward strand.
GCGAATTTCAGGGCGCGGGGCCGGTCGAGCCGGGGAAGGGTGCCAGCCAGCGCGACCAGATCGGAGTAGAGCGACAGCCCGTCCTGATTGGCCAGCCGGATCGCCGCGCCGACCGATCCGCCGGAAAGTTCCGCCAGCGCGGCGGGGTCGGCGCCCTCTATCCCCGCGGCCTGCAGCGCGCTGGCCATGTCGCCCGCGCTCAATGTTGCCAGCCGCAACTCACGGCAGCGCGACCGGATCGTGGGCAGCAGGCGCGAGGGCTGGTGGCTGATCAGCAGCAGCACCGCGCCCTCGGGCGGTTCCTCAAGAACCTTCAGCAGGGCGTTGGCGGCATTCGGGTTCATCTCGTCGGCGGCATCGACGATGACGACGCGGCGGCCGCCGTCGGTGGCGCTGAGGCCGAAGAAGGACTTCAGCCGCCGCACCTCGTCCACGGTGATCACGGTCTTCAGCCGCTTGCGCTCATCGTCCCAGGCGCGGCGCAGCAGGAACAGCCGCGGTTCCGACAGGGCCTGAACGCGGCGGGCGATCGGGTGGTCGGGGGCGATCTCCAGCGTCGAGGGCGGCTCTGGCGCGCCGAAAAGCCCGGCCTCGGCCGGCGCCTCGGCCAGCAGGAACCGCGCGATCCGCCAGGCAAGGGTGGCTTTGCCGACACCGCGCGGCCCGGTCAGCAGCCAGCCATGGTGCAGCCGGCCGGTGGCGGCGGCGGTGAGGAACGCGGCCTCGGCAGCCTGCTGGCCGAACAGCGCGGCGGTCTCGCGCGGGTGGGCGGCGCCGGGGGCGCGGTCAGCCTCGGGCGCCGCGTCGGTCATAGCGCGGCCCTGGCGATTGCGGCGATCTCGGCCGCGACAGCCTCGGGCGGGCGGTTGCCGTCGATCAGCCGCACCCGGTCGGGGAACTCGCGGGCAAGCGCAACGAACCCCGTGCGCAGCCGGGTCTGGAACGCGACGCCGAGACCCTCGAACCGGTCCTCTCCGCTGTGCCGCGCCAGCCCGCGGGCCAGGGCCGCGGCGGGCTCCATGTCGATCACGAAGGTCAGGTCGGGCTCTTGCCCGATCAGGTCGGCGTGGAGCCGGTCCACCAGTGCGCGCAGATCACCGCGCGCGGTGCCCTGATAGACGCGGGTGCTGTCGGCGAAGCGGTCGCAGACTACGATCCGACCGGCATCGAGTGCGGGGCGAATGGTCTTTTCCAGATGGTCGCGGCGTGCGGCGGTGAACAACAGGATCTCGGTCTCGGCTGACCAGCGGGCGGCATCGCCCTCGACCAGCAGGCGGCGGATCTGTTCGGCCCCGGGGCTGCCGCCCGGCTCTCGGGTTGCGATCACGTCATGGCCATCGGTCGTCAGAGCCTCGGCCAATCGGCGGGCCTGCGTGGATTTGCCCGACCCGTCGATACCTTCCAGTGTGAAAAAGACCCCTCGGCCAGGCATCAGCTGCCAGCCGCGCCGGTGCCCGCTTCCAGAGCTCTGTTGAGCAGCACCTCGGCCGAGGCGCGTATGCGCACCAGAAAGCCGCCTCGAGGGACGTCCGTTTCGGCGAGTAGAGGCAGACGCCGGGTTTCCATGTCGGGGTGCGTCAGCACCAGTTCTGCCAGTGGTTGACCGCGGGTGATCGGCGCCTCGATCGGCCCCTGATATTCCACCCGTGCCTCTAAACCCTCCTGCGCGATCGCGGGAACAAGAACCACGGTCTCTTCCGCTGGGACCAGCCCAACCGCTTGCATCTCGCCAAGCCAAACCTGCGCCTCGGCGATGCGTGAGCCGGGCCGCGCTACCGTGCGCTCGACAAACTGGCGGAACGCCCAGTTGACGATCTGCTGCGATTCCTCCAGCCGGTCGCGTTCTGTCTCCAACCCGTTCACGACAAAGATCACCCGTCGATCACTCAGCGTTGCCGAACCTACGAAGCCATAACCCGCCTCATTCGTGTGACCGGTCTTGAGGCCCTCTGTCCGTATCTCGTTGGGATTGCTCTGGTCAGGCGGGAACACGCGGAACAGGGGGTTGCGGTTGAAGCGATTGGCTGGTGAACGATCCTTGTAATCGAATTCCGTCTCGGCAAAGTAAGGGAATAGGTCGGGGAAATCCTCCACCAGTCGAACAGTGAGCACGCCAAGATCGCGCATCGACATTCTGTGGTCAGGATGCGGCCAGCCACTTGAATTCGCCAAGTTCGTCTGCGTCAGCCCGATTGCGCGCGCGCGTTCCGTCATCTGGCGGGCAAAAGCTTCCTCGGACCCGGCAAGGCCCTCGGCGACTACCACACAGGCGTCGTTGCCTGAATTGATGATGATGCCACGGATCAGTTCCAGCGTGGTCGGGCGGTCGAGTTCGTTCAGGAACATCGTAGAACCGCGCATTTCCTTGGCGCGGGTCGATACCGTCCATGTGGTTTCCATCGTCACGCGGCCATCGCGCAGCGCCTCGAACAGCATGTAAAGCGTCATCAGCTTTGACATCGATGCAGGCGGCAACGGCGTGTCGGCATTCTTGGACAGAAGCACCGTGCCGGTTTTCTGGTCGATCACCCAGGCGCCAGAGGCGCGCGTCTCGAAAGCGCCCGCGACCGGCGCGACCAGCAGCGCGAGCAGCGGGGCCAGCAGGGCGATGCGGCGAAGGAGTCGGGGCAAGGGGTCTGATCCTTTCTGGCAGGACGGGTCAGTTGCTGAGGAAGAACGCATCAGCATAGCCAAGCGCGGCGACGCGGGATTGAAGCGCCGTCCGCGCCTCGGCGCCGGCGGCCGGACCAGTGAGCACACGGTAGAATGTCCGCTCGCCCGACTGGCGTGGCCGGACCTCTGCTGTCAGCTCTTCCGCGCGCAGTCGAGCGACCACCGCGTCCGCGGCGATTTGAGAGGTCAGGGTGGCGACCTGGAGCATCGCGCCGCCGGTTGCTGCCGGCGCCGGGGCGAGTGCGGTTTCCTGGGTCGCCTCGGCAGGGGTGCCGGTGGCAGCGGCGGCGGTGCTGGCGGGCGGATCGACGGGGCGTAGAGCGACGACTGCCAGCCGTGCTGGCTGGCCAGCCAGCAGCCCCAGCGCCGCTGCCGCGTCGGATGAGACCTGGATTGGTGGGCCGGGATTCTCGCGCTCGCGCCGGAACAATGCACCGATAACCTCGGCACCGCTTTCGGCGTGGCGGATCACCACGCGTTCGGGATCTCTGACGCCCGGCGCGGCCACCCAGACGCCGCCGAGCGAGGGGCGGCCGTCCCATAATCCCTGGGCCGCGAGGGAGAACACCTGCGGTGCTTCGGCTTCGGAGCCGAGCTGCGTGGCCGGGGTAGCGGTCACCGGCTGGTCGGCGTCGCCGCGGGCACCAAAGGGGAGCGACAGCCCGTTCTCGCCGCAACCTGCCAGCGCGAAAGTTACGCCTAGCAGGGCGCCCGCAAACGCCCCCCGGTTGAACCGCAGTCCCGCAGACAGCGTCGTGAATTGTTCGTGCACTCCGCCCTCGCCTCCGCCTAGTCGCCTGCTTTCGGACGTCTGGTCCTTGCGGCGTCGTTTCTTGTCGGCATCATACTTCTCCAGACGAGCCAAGGAAAGGCCAAGAGGTGGCTGGTTCGCCTTTTGCAGAAAGCACAATGCCGCGATCAACTTTCGAAACGTGTGGCGCCACGCCTGCGCGCATCGACAGGTTGCGAGCGGATCACGGCCTGATGGGCGCGCTGATCGCAGTTCGCGCGCGGGCACACGCGACAGTTGATCCCGATTTCGGTCATCGGCGCACCGGACAGCTTGAACTGTTCAGCATAGCCGATCTCGGCCGCGGACTCGATCGTGCAGCCGAGCGCGACCGCAAGCCGGATGTCCTGGGCTTGCCGTTGGAAGCTTGGCCGATCCACCGTGCGAGAGAAGACGAAATACTGGCTGGCGTCCGGCATCTCGACGAATTGAGGCACGATCCGGCCCGGGGTGCGAAAGGTCATGTGGAGTTCCAGCCGCGGGCAAGCGCCGCCGTATTCGGCCAGGTGAAACTCTGTTGCATTAAATCGCTTGGTCACGTTCCCAGCCTTGTCGATTCGCAAGAAGAAGAAAGATACGCCCTGCGCCCCTTCGCGACTAAGCGTGGTGGCGCGGTGGCAGGCTTGTTCGAAGCTGACGCCGAACCGGGTTGCGAGATGGTCGAAGTCGTATTTTGCCGCCTTGGCTTCTGCCAGAAAACGATCGTAGGGCATCAGAACCGCGGCGGCGAAGTAGTTTGCCAGTTCCACACGCAGGCGCGCTAGCCCGCGCGGGTCGCTGATGCCTGAGCGTGCGATCAGCCCGTCCAGCACATCCCCGCGTTCCAAAAGTCCGGCGACATGAACAAGCTGGAAAATCCGATTGGGATGATCCATCGCTTCGGAAAGAAGCACCTGATTGCGCCCCTCATCCAACTGACGAAGGGTGTGGGGCAGATCGGCCACGGGCACGACTCGCACCTGCATCCCCATGCGCTCACGCAGCCGCGCCTTCAGCGCCGGGTAGACCTCATCAGTCTCCGGAATCCCGTCGTGCCAGAAATCCGCGGCCGCCTCTTCCAACTCGCGGAAGTGGTTTCTATGGCGGCGGAAGTAGTTGTGCACCAGCGCCTCGGGCGAGGAGGCCAGCACAGGTTCGGCGCCATCCACCCCGGTCGCCAGGGTCATCAACTGATCGCTCGCCGCCTGATAGGCCCGGTGCAGCGACAGGAAAGCCGAGGCGAGACCGGGGCTGTGGACAAGTGCGGCCCTGAGTTGTTGCAGGTCGGGGCGCGCGTCGTCGAACAGCGGATCCTGCATGACAGCCCTCAGGTCCGCCAACTGGTTCGACCCGTCATCCTCTGCGATGTCGCGCCAGTCGACGCCATATACTTCGAACAGCCGCAGCATGACAGGCACGGAGACGCTGCGCTGGTTGTTTTCCAGCAGATTCACATATGCCGCGCTGATTCCCAGCGCCTTGGCCATCGCGCCCTGAGTTTCGCCGCGTGCCAGCCTGAGGCGGCGCAGATGGGGGCCGATGAACGTTTTCTGCATGATCCCGAGGGCCGATCACTGATTTTGTGATGTTTACAGTATTACAAATATTAGAACGTGTAAATTCTCGCGTTTACAGCAGAACCCGGTTTCATTTTGCAACGTCGACCCAGGCTGGCATGGCGGTGTTGCGGAAGTTCGGGTGGCGAGATGCTAGACACGACCATTCAGTGGATCAATAGCGGGGAGCGCGCGGGCCGCGCGGCCAATGGCGCCGGGCTCTCGCTCGACCAAGTTCAAGGTCTGCTCGACTCAGCTTGGTGTGAGATCCTGCAACGTGTCCTCCCACACGGCTCCACGTTGGTTATACTTTGTAACGGTCACTTTTCGGAGCGACTGGCCGAACTTGCTCGTGGACTTGGGCATGAGGTCGATGTGATATCGGCCGCTTGGGGCGAAGACCTGCCGCTCGACGCGCTGGCACGGCGTCTTGGTCGAGACCTTTCCGACGAGGTCGACGCGGTTCTGGTCCTGCAAACAGAACTTTCGACTGGTGTTAGGTCGGACCTTGCTGCGGTTCGACCGGCAATGGATGAAAGCTTTCACGAGGCGCTGCTTCTGGTTGATGCCTCCAGAGCAGCGGACTCGCGTCCCATCCCGTCTGACCTCTGGGGGGCAGACCTTGCTGTTCTGGCGGCGTCTGGAAAGTATGGCTCTCCTGTGGTCGCGCTGGGTGATCGACTGGCTGATGCGTTGCCCGCAATGCAGACATTATCAAAGCATGACCTACTGCACGACGATTGCTCGAACCGGCAGGTGACAGATTGCGACAAGATTGCCGATAGCCTGCGCCACGGCCTCGTGGCAATGGGACTTGGTATTGTCGCGCGGCATCCGAGGATCGCGTCGTCGGCGACGACCACCGTCCGGTTGCCGCAGATGGTTAACGCCAGAGATGTCATCGACTCGGCCACGGCACGACATGGGGTCCGTTTTGAGGACGGCCTTGGCGATCTGGCTGGACAGGTTGTTTGTATCGACCACGGCTGTGCAACGGATGTTCACGACTGTCTAGCTATCTTGATGGCTCTTGGTCGAACACTGGAGGATCTGGGGGCGGGCGTCGACACCGACGCGGGGTTGGCCGCGGCTTTGGCGCGCTTTGGGACAGATGATCGGTCGTTCGCGGGAGCATTTCTCATAGCAGCAGAGTAGCAAGGGCGGGGTGGAGAATGGACATTCACGAATATCAGGCCAAGGAGATCCTTGCGCGCTTTGGCGTTCCGGTCCCGCGGGGCGGGCTTGCCTACAGCCCGGAACAGGCCGGCTATCATGCGCGGCAGTTGGGTGGCGATGCTTGGGTCGTGAAGGCGCAAGTCCACTCTGGCGGCAGGGGCGAGGCAGGCGGTGTAAAGCTTTGCCGATCCGAGGAAGAAGTGCGCAACTTCGCCGCCGACCTGTTCGGAAAACAGCTTGTGACCAAGCAGACGGATGCTCAGGGCAAGGGCGTCTATCGCATCTGGGTCGAAGAAGCGTCGGACATCAGGCAGGAGATGTATCTTGGCTTCGTGCTGGATCGGAAATCCGAGCGGATCATGATCGTAGCCTCTGGCCACGGCGGCATGGAGATTGAGGATCTTGCGGAGAAAGATCCCGAAAGCCTTCGTCGCATGGTGATCGATCCGGCTGTGGGGTTGGCGGAATTTCAGGCGCGCGAGTTGGCATTTGACCTGGGGCTGAATGCGGGTCAGGTGGCAAAGATGGTGACGATCCTCCGCGCGTGCTATCGGGCTTATCGCGACATGGATGCGACGATGGTGGAGATCAACCCGCTGGTCATCACTGGCGGAGGCGATCTGGTCGCACTGGATGCAAAGATGAGTTTCGACACCAACGCGCTGTTTCGCCGCTCTCAGGTGGCAGAGTTGCGCGACCGTGCGCAGGAAGATCCGCGTGAGAGCGCAGCAGAGGACTACGGCCTCTCATACGTCGGACTCGACGGCGATATCGGCTGCATGATCAACGGGGCGGGTCTTGCGATGGCAACGATGGACATGATCAAGCTGGCAGGCGGAGAGCCCGCGAACTTCCTCGACATCGGTGGCGGGGCGAGCCCGGAGCGTGTGGTACGCGCCTTTCGCACCGTGCTGGCCGATCGCAACGTCCAAGTGATGCTGGTGAACGTGTTCGCCGGAATTAATCGCTGTGACTGGGTGGCAGAGGGGATCGTGAAGGCGTTCCGCGAAGTGGATGTGAAGATCCCCGTGGTGGTTCGCCTTGCTGGTACCAACGTGGAAGAGGGCAGGCGTATCCTGGATCTGTCCGGCCTGCCCATCATCACCGCCGACACGCTGGCTGACGCGGCGCAGAAGGCCGTCGCCGCGCGTGCAGCACTGGCCGCCTGAACTAAGGAAACCACCATGGCAATTCTGATCACCGAGAAGACGCCCGTCATCGTCCAGGGAATGTCGGGTCGCATCGGCCAGTTCCACGCCGCCGACATGATCCGAAACGGCACGAACGTCGTGGGCGGCGTTACGCCGGGCCGTGGCGGCGAGCGGGTACTGGAACGCCCGGTTTTCGACACCGTTCGCCAGGCAGTGCGCGAAACGGGGGCCGAGGCGAGCCTGCTGTTTGTTCCGCCACCGTTTGCCGCCGATGCAATGATGGAAGCCGCGGACGCGGGGATAAGGACGGCGGTCTGCGTGACCGACGGGATTCCCGCGCAGGACATGATGCGTGTTAAGCGGTTCCTTCGCCGCTATCCGCGCGAGCGCAAGATGCGGCTGATCGGTCCCAACTGCGCCGGGATCATCAGTCCGGGCAAGGGGTTCATGGGTATCATGCCCCCGCATATCTACATGCCTGGCCGCGTCGGCATAGTCGGTCGCTCCGGAACGCTGGGCTACGAAGCCGCCAGCCAGATGAAGGCGCTCGGTATCGGCGTATCGACCAGTGTCGGCATTGGGGGTGACCCGATCAACGGCTCCTCGTTCCGGGACATTCTGGAGTTGTTCGAAGCCGATCCGGAGACGGATGCAGTCATGATGATTGGGGAGATCGGAGGACCGCAAGAGGCCGAGGCCGCGGTGTTCGTGCGCGATCACATGACGAAGCCGGTGGTTGCCTATGTCGCCGGCCTGTCTGCGCCAAAGGGTCGGAAGATGGGGCACGCGGGCGCGATCATCTCGGCCTTCGGCGAAAGTGCGCAGGAGAAGGTGGAGATACTGAGCGCCGCCGGCATCACGGTCGCGCCTACGCCGTCGGAGATGGGATCGACCATGGCGGAGGTTCTGGTTCGCAGCAAAGCGGCGTAGCCGCGCTTTGACCGTCACGTGCGAACGAGCGGTGCACAGGGCGGTCCAAAACAAGTGATGCGACTGTCTTCTCTGTCGCGTTCATAGCTTCGTCGTTGCCGGGTATCTCTGCTTGGACAAGCTGGCGTACGAGCTAGCATCGAACGGTGCGTCACATGACTTCATCATTCTGGTAACCATTAGATTACCATTTGGTCACTACTGTCGACCAAGGCGGTAGAGCCTGCCTGGCCGCGGTGGCGCTTTCAGGAATACAAGGTATGTTCAGGCATGAGAGCGCTCTCAGTGCCAGAGGAACGGCGGAATGGAGTTTGACCCGACGGTTTCCGCGAGGGGCGAGGCCCGCCTGATCGAGGCGCAGGCCCTTGTCGTGGATATCATGGGCGCGTTGCTGCGCGCGCGCGTCGAGTCAATTGACGAAGCCATTGATCGCGCCCTGGCGCGCCTTGCGACATTCACAGGCGTCGATCGCGCCTATGTGTTCCGGCGCTCGGGCGAGACCATGTGCAACACCCATGAATGGGTCGGTGAGGGCGTGGTTCCGATGATCGACAGCCTTCAGGCTGTTCCGGTCAAGATGGTCGAGCAGTGGCTTGAAAGGCTTGAGGCGGGCGAGGGCGTGCATGTGGCAGATGTCTCTGCATTGCCAGAGGAACTGCCGATCCGCGCCCATCTGATGATGCAGGATATCCGGTCGGTGCTGAACGTGCCAATGATGCACGAGGGCACCTTCTTCGGCCTTGTGGGATACGATTCAGTGCGCGGCACCCGCGATTTCACCTGCGCCGAGGTGTTGTTGCTCCGCTCGGTCGCAGACGGAATCGCCACGCTGCTCCAGCGTCTTGATACCGCCCGGGCCGAAGCCGCGGTGCGACAATCTCTTGCAGATGCACATGACCGCCTGCGCGCAACGCTTGATGCGATGCCAGACATCCTTCTCGAATTGGATTCTGAAGGTCGATTCGTGGACGTCCACACCTCTGTGCCTGATACATTGCTGGCTCCGCCAAATGCGTTTCTGGGCCGCAAGCTGGAGGAGGTTCTGCCACCCGAAGTCGCGGCCCTGGGTCGCAAGATCATGAAAGAGGTTTCGTCGGGCGGCAGATCGGGAATATATCGATACACTCTCGGCGAGAGCGCCTTCACTCTGTCGGGCGCGCGGCGGCAGCCTGATGGGCCGGATCGGGCGCCTGGTTTCGTCTTCGTCGTCCGCGATGCGACTGCCGAAGAGGAGCAGAGACGGGAAGTCGAGCGGTTGAGCCGCATCGTCACCCACATGACCAATCTCGTGATCATGGTCGATGCCGAGCGGCGCATCACCTGGGTGAACCCTGCATATGAAGCGCGCACGGGCTACAGCTTGCAAGAGATTATTGGCAGGCATCCCGGCGACATTACCCGCTGCGAGGATACTGACCTGGAAACGGCGGCACGCGTCGATGCTGCAGTCGCTGCGGGCAGGCCTGTGCGCGCCGAGATCCTCAATCGCACCAAGGACGGTTCGCGTTACTGGGTGGACATGAACATTCACCCGCTGCGCGATGCTGAAGGCCAGATCATCGGTCATGTCTCGGTCGAGACGGATATCACCCAGCGAAAGGTGCAGGAGGCCGCGCTGGCCCGTCTGGCCGAGGAAGCCTCACGCGCACGCGGACAGCTCACAGCGGCGGTGGAGTCGTTGCCCGACGCCTTTGTTTACTTTGATCCCGATGATCGTCTGCTGCTTTGCAACAACCGCTATCGCGAATTCTACCCGGAGCTTGCCCACCTGATGGTGCCCGGCTCGCGATTCGACGAAATCATCGATGAGGGTCTGCGCCTTGGGGTCTACGCGACTGCACTTGGGCGAGAGGATGAGTGGCGTGCAGAGGCTCTCGCTGCGCATCGATCGCCCGCTCACGAAACGGAACTGCAACTGAACAGCGGGCGTTGGCTGCGCGCGATCGAGAAATCCACGGCTGACGGTGGCCGTGTCGGGATGCGGGTAGACGTCACCGAGTTGAAGCACGCCGAGCGACGGCTGGCAGACATCATTCAGGGGGCGGAGGTCGGCACCTGGGAATGGCATATGGAGACCGGCGCCAACATCATCAACGACCGTTGGGCCGAGATCATCGGCTATACCAAGTCCGAACTGGAACCGGTCGGCATCGAAGTCTGGCGCGGGTTGATCCATCCCGACGATCTGAAACTGATCGAGAAACGCCTTGATGAGGTTCTCTCGCATCGACGCGAGCAGTTCCATTACGAATTCCGCATGCGACACAAGGACGGTCGCTGGGTCTGGGTGATGTCCCGCGGCCGCGTCGCCCACTGGGGTCCCGATGGAAAACCGGCGGTGATGGCCGGTGTTCACATGGACATCAACGAACGGCGCCAGCAGGAAGAGCAACTGATGGCGACCAATGCCGAGTTGCAGCTTGCGCTTGCTGAGCGTGACGCGGCAGAACGGCGGTTTCTGGATATCGCAGCAGTTTCAAGCGACTGGTTCTGGGAGCAGGACGCAGGCCTGCGCTTCACCTACCTGTCAGAGAGCTTTCAGATGGCGACGGGGGCCGATCCGAAAGACTATCTTGGCAAGACGAGAGAGGACTACCTCGCGCGCAGACCAGAGATGCGCAACTCGGCCGATTGGACTGAGATTGACACAAAGGTTGCCCGGCGCGAGCCGTTCAACGGTTTCGTCTATGCCTTCGGCGCCAGGGATGGCCGGAACCTGTGGGTTCAGATCAGTGGGGCGCCATATTTTGCACCCGATGGCAGCTTTGCAGGCTATCGCGGCGTCGGCTCCGACATCACTGAACTCTACGGCGCTCTGCGTCGCGCAGAAGAGGCTAATGCGGCGAAATCAGTCTTCCTGGCAAACATGAGCCACGAAATCCGTACGCCCCTGAACGGCGTGCTCGGTCTGGCCGAACTGCTGCACGACGCAGTCAGCCAACCCGAGCATAAGCGCATGATCGGAACGATCCGGGAGTCGGGAGAGGCGCTTTTGAGTATCCTCAACGATATCCTCGATCTCTCCAAGATAGAGGCCGGCAAGTTGTCTCTGGAAGAAGTATCATTCCGCCCCTCTGATCTGGCCAGGCGGGTCGAAGCGTTGCACAGTCTGCGCGCCGAGGAGAAAGGCATATCTCTTTCAGTACTCACTGGGCCGATGGCCGAAAGACCGCGGATGGGCGATCCGCACCGACTGCTTCAGATCCTGCACAATCTGGTCAGCAACGCCGTCAAGTTCACCGAGAAGGGCGAGATATCACTGACCGTCGATTGCCGTACCGGTCAGCCAATGGTGTTTGAACTGCGCGATACAGGGATTGGCATGACCCAGGATCAGGCCCAGCGTGTGTTCGATGCGTTTGAACAGGCGGACGGCACGGTGACTCGTCGGTTCGGCGGCACTGGGCTGGGCCTTTCGATCGTTCGACGCCTGGTAGATCTGATGAACGGGGAGATCGCGGTTCAAAGCGCGCCGAATCGTGGAACCACTGTTCGGCTGACTCTCCCGCTTCCAGAAGCCGAGACCGCGCCGGCGGCCGAACCCGTGACCCGCCTTCCGGCCGCGACGGCTGTCGGTTCGCTTTCTGGCCTGCGCGCGCTGGTGGCCGAGGATAATGCCACGAACAGGCTGATCCTGAAGGCAATGCTTGGCAGCCTTGGTGTCGACTGCGTGATTGTAAACAATGGCCGCGAAGCAATAGAAAACTGGCAGTCGGGTGCTTTCGATGTTCTGCTATTCGACATTTCCATGCCGGAAGTGGACGGCATCACCGCTTTGGCCAGACTTGACGATCAGGCCGGGAAACTGGGTGTCTGCCTGCCACCTGCGGTGGCGATCACTGCGAATGCGATGGCCCATCAGGTCGAGGAATACCTCGCATGCGGATTTGCCGCCCATGTCGCCAAACCGTTCCGGCGCGAGGATCTGGTGGAAGCGATCCGGCGCGTGACAGCGGTGACAGATCCGCCGGTTACAGTGGCCGTACGCGGAGTTTCGTGATCCGGTTTTCCTTGCGGTTCACTACTTCAAACCGGAAGCCGTGAAACGAGAACACCTGCCCCTCGGCGGGGATCATCTGTGCCTCATGGATTACTAGCCCAGCCAGCGTATTGGCCTCGTCATCCGGCAGGTTCCAGTCCATCGCGCGGTTCAGGTCGCGTATCGTCATTGCCCCATCGACGAGATAGTCGCCGTTTTCGCTGGGTTTGAGCGTGATATCGGCATCGGTGTCGAACTCATCCGTGATTTCCCCCACGATTTCCTCTAGGATGTCTTCGAGTGTGATCAGGCCTCGCAGAGAACCATATTCATCAACTACCAGCGCGAAATGTGCCCTGAGGCGCAGGAACTGCCGCATCTGTTCATCTAGAGGGGTTGTCTCGGGGACGAAGTAGGGTTCGCGGGCGATGTCGATGACCTTGAGTGATGCGATTGCTTCCATCCGCCCTTCGCTCAACCTGATCAGCCGGTCGACCTCGCGCAGCAGGTCCTTGGAGTGTAGGATGCCCACGATGTTCTCGCGCTCACCCTGAAAGGCGGGTAGCCGGGTATGGGGCGAAGCGAGAACTTGAGAGATGATTGCCTCCGACTCGCTTTCGATATCGACCATCTCGATTTCCCGGCGGTGAAGCATGATCTCCTCGACCGTGCGCTCCGACAGGTCCAGCGCACCGAGCAGGCGGTCGCGGTCCTCCTTTTCGACTGACCCTTCTGAATGTCCGAGGGCGATTGCCCCCGCAATCTCGTCTCGCAGCGACAGGATGTGGCTATCCGGATCGGTCCGCACGCCAAATCCGCGCAGCATCAGCCGAACCAGCGCACGCACCGCCGCAACGACGGGCGAGAACAGCATAACCACCACCTTGATTACCGGCGCAACGCGCGAGGCGGCGGTCTCCGGGTTGGTGATGGCATAGGTTTTCGGCAGCACCTCGGCAAAGATCAGCACAAGCAGCGTCATCACCAGGGTAGCCAGCGCGACGCCACTTTCCCCGAACAGCCGGGTAAACAGCGCCGTGGCGAGCGATGCCGCCAGAATGTTGACCAGATTGTTGCCCAGCAGTACCGCGCCGATCAGGCGTTCGTTGTCCTCGGTGATCTCAAGCGCCGTATCGGCGCCGCGCGAGCCCTTGTCCGCCTTTGCCCGCAGCTTCCCGCGGGAGGATGCTGTGAGCGCAGTCTCGGAACCAGAGAAGAAAGCGGACATGACGAGCAGCAGAACGATCGCCGATGCAGTGATCCAGAATGCCGTGTCCAGAAGGGATGAAGAGGGGTCCATGTGCCGATTTTTTCCGCCCGTATCATCACTTATGCGGCAGGCATGGCAAGGTTTCAAGCATCATGCGCACCGGGACGAGGCCCCGCAGCGAGTTGCCGACCCAAAGTCGCGCGTGCCTGATCTCGGTTTGGCGGAGCTCCGCCTCGCGGCATTTTCCGTCGTCCAGCATCGCGGATCGCAGCACCCCGGGCAATAGGCCGCACCACAAAGGCGGTGTGCAGAGACCATCGCCGAGATCAAAGAAGACATTTGTGATCGTGCCCTCGCAGACCTCTCCCTCGCTGTTGACAAACAGTGCCTCATCGACCCCCGCCGGAAGGGTGGTGCGGGTGCGGTCGTAGAGCGCGCGTCGCGTGGTCTTGTGGGCGAGCCAGGGGTCGCCCGGATCAAGCCGGTGCGGTGAAAACGCGACGTTCCATTTCTCAGGCGAAGGAAGAAGCGGCGCGGTGGTCACATCCGCCCGACCCTGGCGATCAATCGTCAGCCGCACCCGCAATGGCTCAGGCCCGACGACCGAGGATAGCGCGCGCGCTATTTCGGTCGGGTCGTACGGAAAACCAATCGCCTCGCAGGTTCGCCAGGCGCGCGCGAGATGACGGTCACGCCACTGAAACTGTGCGCCGTCCCAGCGCAGCGTTTCGATGACGCGAAGTGCGGGGTCGGTCAGATCGGACGGGCGAAACGGGCTTTCCAGAGCGCCTCCTCGTACTCACCGGTTGCGGTGCTGTCGTGGACGATGCCACCACCGACATTGAGGACAACCTCACTACTGTCAAACAGGCTTAGGGTGCGGATCGCGACGTTGAACTCCGACCGTCCGTCCGGCGCCGCCCAACCGACCGCGCCGCAATAGATGCCGCGCGGCCCCGACTCGAGTTCACGGATGACTTCCATCGCCCGTATCTTCGGGGCACCTGTGACAGAGCCGCAGGGAAACAGCGCCTGCAGAATCGCAGGCAGCCCGGCGCCGGGGCGCAGTTTCCCGGTCACGCGCGATACCATCTGGTGGACCGTCGCGTAGCTCTGGATCTCGTAAAGCGCGGGTACGCGCACCGAACCCACGGCGCAGATCCGCGACAGATCGTTGCGAAGCAGATCCACGATCATCAGGTTTTCGGCGCGGTTCTTCGCGCTATGCAGCAGGTCATGGCGCAGCCGCGCATCGCGCTCGGGATCGTCGTCGCGCGGGCTTGTTCCCTTCATGGGGCAGGTCTCGATGTTGCCCGCTACATCCGTTCGAAAGAACAACTCGGGCGAGCGGGAC
>JBJHCH010000039.1:0-26956 GCA_050485905.1 Paracoccaceae bacterium
GACACCTCGAAGCCTCCCAGGTTGAGCGGCGCGAGGATCGCCAACCCGGTCAGTAGAATGAAGAACCCGCCCAGCCAGCCAACCAGCGCCCGCCACAGATGCAGGGACGGGGTCAGCCGCCCCGGCGTGTCGAACAGCGTCGCGCCCGTGGTCGTGAACGACGACACCATTTCGAACCAGGCATTCAGATAGCTTGTGTCGCGCACGCCCGCAGCAAAGGGGACCGCCAGCATCAGAGGCAGGAACAGATAGGCCCCGATGAGCGCCGCCAGATGGCTGCGCGCGACGTCGCGGGGACGATAGGTGATCGTGGCAATGGCCAGCATCACGGTTAGGATCAGGAACAGAGTGCCCGCATACAGGAACACCCGAGCCACGTGCATATCTCGCACCACAATTCCGTGCATGGCAGGCACGAACATCGCCAATGCGCCGATCCCCATCAGGATCACCACGAAGGGCAGATCGTGGAGCCGGATCGACACGCCGGCGCTCAAAAGAAATCGATGGAGACCTGCAAAAGGCGCTCCACCTCGGGCACATCCTTTGCCATCGCAAAAAGCGCGATGACGTCGCCTTCCTCGATCCTTGTATCACCAGTGGGCTTCACAACCTTCTCGCCCTTCATAAGAGCACCAACCAGGACGCCCTCTGGGAAATCGATGTCGCGGATCATCTGGCCCGATATCGGCGACGTGGAAAGCACATGCGCCTCGATCACCTCCGCCTCGCTGTCGCCGATGGAATAGATCGCGCGCACCCGGCCGTGGCGGACATGTCGCAGGATCGAACTGACGGTCGTGGCGCGCGGATTGATATAGGCGTCGATATCCAGCGCCGCCAACAGCGGTACCAGCGTCGGGTCGTTCACAAGCGCGATCGCCATGGGGCAGCCGGCTGACTTTGCGCGCACCGCAACGAGCATGTTGGTCTTGTCGTCGTCTGTCACCGCAAGGATGGCATCTGCCCGGTCCACGTTCGCTTCCAGCAGCAGATCGATATCCATCCCATCGCCGTTGAGCACGATGGTCCGTTCGAGCCGGTCGGCGGCGACCTCGGCCCTTGCCCGATTGCGTTCGATCATCTTGACCCTGACACGCGACGCGCGACGCTCCAGCGCCTCTGCCACAGCGAGACCGACATTGCCGCCGCCCACGATCACTATGCGTTCCTGCCGCTTGGTGGACTTTCCGAAAATCTCCAGAGTGCGGTTCACATCGTCGACATAGGTCAGTACGTAGATCTGGTCGTCCTCGAACAATTGATCGCCGGGATCGGGGGCAAAAAGCCGTTCTTCGCGCCGGACGCCGACGACGATCGCGCGCAGGGTCGAGAACAGATCGGTCAACTGGCGCAACGGTGTGTTCAGCACGGGGCAATCCGCGTCCAGCGCGATCCCGACCAACTGCACGCGGCCGCCCATGAAGCTCTCTGTGTCAAAGGTCGCGGGCGCCGCAAGCCGCTGCAGCGCCGCTTCCGCGACCTCGCGCTCGGGGCTGATGATCACGTCGATCGGCATCGCATCGCGCCGGTAGAGATCGGAATAGGAAGGTGCGAGATAGGATTGCGCTCGGATTCGTGCGATCTTTCGTGTCACGTCGAACACCGAATGCGCGACTTGGCAGGTCACCATGTTGACCTCGTCCGAATAGGTCGCAGCTATGATCATGTCGGCGTCGCGGGCGCCAGCGCGATCCAGAACGTCCGGATGACTGGCAAAGCCGGTGATCCCCTTCACATCAAGTGTATCGGTCGCGCGACGCACCAGGTCGGGGTTGTTGTCCACGACGGTGACATCATTCTTTTCGCCGGACAGCTGGCGTGCGATCTGCCAGCCGACCTGACCCGCGCCGCAGATGATGACTTTCATTTGCCCGCCTCTGATCCAGCCCGGAACCGCCGATCCAGCGTCCCTGCATCGCAGAAGGGGCTGCGGCGGTCAATCGGCAGCGGCCTGTGTCTCAGTCCTCAAGCGCCTCTTCAGGGTGCGGCGCGCGCTGACCGTTCTTGCCGGTGTTGACGACCCCCAGTGATTTAAGCTTGCGATGCAGCGCGCTGCGCTCCATTCCCACGAAACTGGCGGTGCGGCTGATGTTGCCGCCAAAGCGGTTGATCTGCGTCAGAAGGTACTCGCGTTCGAACAGCTCCCGCGCCTCGCGCAATGGCAACGTAGCCAGGCCACCGGAAAGAACAATTCGCCCGTCCTCGGCTGGCGCAGCCTCCTGCCCCGAAACCTCCCGGGGCTCGATCGGCCCGCTGCCCTCGCCCAGGATCAGCGCACGCTCGATCACGTTGCGCAACTGGCGCACGTTCCCGGGCCAATCCATCGTCTGCAAGAGCGCCTCTGCCTCGGCCGACAGAGAGCGGATCGGCAGGCCCTGTGTGCGGTTAAACAGCTCGATGAAATGACCGGCGAGTCCGGGGATGTCCTCGCGCCGCTCCGACAGGCTCGGTACCGCTACGGGAACGACGTTCAGCCGGTCGTAAAGCTCCTGCCGCACGCGCCCGGCCGCAATCTCGGCCTTCAGGTCTCGGGTTGTGGAACTGATGACCCGCAGGTCCACGCGCACCTTGTCGGACCCGCCGACACGCATGAACTGCTGCTCCACCAGCACGCGCAGGATCTTCGACTGTGTGCCCAGCGGCATCTCGGCCACTTCGTCGAAATACACCACGCCGCCATGTGCCTGTTCCAGCAATCCCGGCTCGATCCCCCGCTCGCCGGTTTCGCGTCCGAACAGCACCTCCTCCATTCGCTCCGGCTCAACCGACGCGGAAGACACTGTAACAAACGGTGCGCTGGCACGGTTGGACTGCGCATGAATGTAGCGCGCCGCGATCTCCTTCCCCGCACCCGGCGCGCCTGTCAGCATCACACGCGCATTGGACTTCGTCACCTTGTCGAGGTTGGCCTTCAGCGTTCGAAACGCCGGCGACGCGCCG
Organism: Paracoccaceae bacterium; assembly: GCA_050485905.1. Classification (GTDB taxonomy): domain Bacteria; phylum Pseudomonadota; class Alphaproteobacteria; order Rhodobacterales; family Rhodobacteraceae; genus JAWLCA01. The sequence goes on from JBJHCH010000039.1 coordinate 2,944, forward strand.
ATCATCTCGGCCGAGACGACATCCCGGCGGCGCAGATCAGCATTTTCCCGGCGCAACCGCGAGGTTTCCATCGCCCGGCGGATGACAACGAGCAACTGGTCGATGTTGAACGGCTTCTCGATGAAGTCGTAGGCGCCCTGCTTGATCGCGGCGACCGCGATCTCGATGTTGCCATGGCCCGAAATGATGACGACAGGAATATCCGGGTTGTCGCGTTTTGCCGCCTTCAGAATATCGATCCCGTCCATCCGGCTGTCCTTCAGCCAGATATCAAGGATCATCAGCGCCGGCGGCTCGGTATTGATCTCGGCCATGCAGGCGTCAGAGTTTGCTGCCAGCCGCACTGTGAACCCCTCGTCACGCAGAATATCCCCGACCAGTTCCCGAATGTCGCGTTCATCGTCGACGATAAGAATGTCGCCCATGCTGTCTGCCCCCTTAGTGTCCGTTTCTCTCTCGCCGCCTTTGCGTAAGGTGCGGCAATTGTATCTCTGCCATGGCGCCTTGATGCTCGGCGCCGTCGAAGGGCGGTGCGTCGGTAAGAACCAGCGTACCGCCATGCTCTTCGATGATCTTCTTCACAATCGGCAGGCCTAGCCCCGTCCCCTTTTCGCGCGTCGTCACATAGGGTTCGAACAGCCGCGACCGATCCGCAGGCAAGCCGATCCCATTGTCGGTGATCCGGATGACGACCGAGGTTGCACCTGGTTCCAGACTGACATGCACCTGTGGATCATGCCCCTCCGGTCTGCCTTTCTCGTAGAGGCTCTCGATGGCCTCTCCGGCATTCTTGATCAGGTTGGTGAACGCCTGGCTCAGCATCGTAGCATCCACCTCCAGCACCAGCGGTTCCACCGGGATATCCGCCACCAGCCGGGCGGGACCCAAGGCACCATCCTGAAGCACCACCGCGTCCCGCAGGATCTTGGCAAGGTCATGTGGCCGCCGATCAGGCTCCGGCATTCGGGCAAAGCGCGAGAACTCATCCACGATCCGGCGTAGATCATTGGTCTGTCGCACAATTACATCGGTATACTGTTCCAGATCCGCGGCGGCATCGCCAACCAGCGGGCGGAACTTCCGCTTGATGCGTTCGGCCGAAAGCTGAATCGGGGTCAGCGGGTTCTTCACTTCATGCGCGATGCGTCGTGCCACATCGCCCCACGCCGCCATCCGCTGCGCACTCACCAGATCGGTCACGTCATCAAAGGCGACCACATAGCCCTCCAACCTGCCGTCGTCGGTGCGCCGCACCGCCATTCGCACAAGCAGGCTTTCCAGTCGGCCGCTGCGGGACAGGCGAATCTCTTCCTGGACGGTAGCGTGGCCGCTGTCGCGAAGGCGCTCGAACAGCGCAGCAAACTCGGGCACAAGCCCGGCAAGCGCCCCGCCCGTCGCCGTCGCTGCGGGCAGGTCCAGAAGTCGTTGCGCCGACCGATTGACAAAGGCCACCTGCCCCTCGGCATCCAGACCGATCACCCCCGCCGTCACCGAACTCAGCACAGAATCGAACAGGCGCCGTCGGCGTTCGATCTGCCGGTTGTTCTCCAACAAGGTCTCGCGCTGGCCCTTAAGCTGGCGCGTCATCTGGTTGAACACCCTGCCCAGCATGGCGATCTCGTCGTCACCATCCTCTTCTACGACCTGCACGTCCAGATCACCGCTACCGACTCGCTGCGCCGCGCCCGCGAGCCTGCCGACCGGGCGCGACAGGCGCTCGGCAAACCACAGGCCCATCCAGATCGCAGCGAGGATGAGGATGACCGCAAACCCGAGGTAGAGCAGCCCGAACTCGAACACGATGCGCCCGCGCTCCCGCTCCAGTTGCTGATAGAGCCGGATCGTTTCCTGCGTCTCGTCCAGAAGGCTCAGGATCGCCCCGTCCACCTCGCGGCTGACATAGAGGTAGCGGTCCACGAAGCTGTCGAGCCGGATCAGCGCGCGGAACTCGTTGTCATCCCAGTCCTCGATGATGACCGTCTCGCCCCGGTCTGCGCGGGCAAGCGCGTCAGGAGGCGGGGGATCGTAGTCGAAGAGATACGACCGCTCACCTCGGGCGCGGATATTGGCGCCCCCGTCTATGACAAAGGCCTCTCGCAGGCCACGCTGAATCTGCGCCTGGCCCTGAGTCAGTAGCTGCCGAACCTCACCCTCTGACATCAGGAAGGTGCCTTGCCGAGCACGATCAAGATAGGCCGCCAGCACCTCGGTATCTTGCGTCAGATTGCGCCGGTGCTCCCCCTCATAGGCCTGTGCAGCCTCAAGCGAATTGCCGACCACCTGTCGCACCCGGTCGGAAAACCAGCCTTCCAGTCCGACATTGACTGTAAGGCCGGCAAAGATCGCCACAAGGATCGTCGGCACCAGCGCCACGCTGACAAAGACGCCGGTCAACCGCAAATGCAGCCGCGATCCCGCCGACTGCGAGCGGCGATCGGCGATCATCCGGGCGATCCGGGCGCCGACCAGCGCCGCCACCGCCAGCACGTAGATCAGATCTGCCAGCAGGACGAGCCGCAACGCCGGTGACGACGCACCCTGCCCGAACGGTCCCAGCGCCATCAACGTCGCAAGCGCCAACGCGGGGCCTAACAGCACCAGCCCGATCGTCGCGCCATTCTGAACGCGGCGCAGACGACGCAGCCGGTTCAACCGCTGCCATGTTGCATGTCGCTCCGCCCGCTGCACCGGGGCTGCCCTATTTGCTGCGCCGCTTTCAGCGGCTTACCGCCGTATCTTGTGTTGAAGTCCGGCAACGAACCGAACTGCAACGACCTGTGTTGCGGTTTTACATCAACTTGCGGCGGCGTGTCACGCGAATATCCAGATCCGTGATCTTCTTTCGCAGCGTATTCCGGTTGATCCCCAGCAGATCGGCGCAGCGCGCCTGATTGCCCGCCGTCGCATCCAGCGCAATCTCGATGAGCGGCATCTCCATTTCGCGCAGGATGCGGGTGTATAGCCCTGGTGGAGGCAACTGCCCGCCATGCAGGTCGAAATATCGTTTCAGGTGTCGCGCGACCGAAGCCGAAAGCTTCTCTCCTTCCCCCCCGCCCTGCAAGGGCTCCATCGCCGGTTGATTGCCGAGAACGGTCTCCACATCCGCACGGCCGATCTCTTCCTCCGGGCTGGTCACGACCAGACGACGAATGGTATTCTCCAGTTGCCGCACGTTCCCCGGCCAAGTGTAGGCGCGGATCAGGTCAGTCGCGGGGTCGGACAGGCGACGCACGTTGCCCAGGTCACGCTCGGCCCGGTTCAGGAAGTGGCTGGCCAGCAGCGGGATGTCATCCACACGCTCTCGCAGCGAGGGCACGTTGATGGTTACACCGCCCAAACGGTAGAAAAGATCCTGCCTGAACCGCCCGGCCTCGATCAACCGGGTCAGATCGGCCTGGCTTGTGGCCATGATCCGTGGCGCGGTGTCGGTCAGCGTATCCAGCATCCGCACGATGCGCGCCTGAGTTTCGTCGTCGAAATCCGCGATCTCGTCCAGCACAACCGACCCGCCCCGCGCGCGAGCGAGTAAGGAGGACGGCCCATCCACCCCTGCCAGATCGGCTGCAGAGGCGACTACAAAGGGTTGCGTGCGCCGGTCTGAGAAATCGTGGATCGCGCGTGCGATCAGTGACTTTCCGGTACCGGACTCCCCAACGATCAACACGGGAATATCGGTGTTCATCACCCGCGCGACCAGTCGGTACAGTGCCTGCATTGCTGCTGTGCGACCGACCAGCGGCAGATCGTCATTCGCCTCACCCGAAGGGGTCTTTCGGCTCGGCAAGCGGCGCTTTGTATCCAGTGCCCGAGCCGCCCGCTTCATCAAATCCGGCAGATCAAAGGGCTTGGGGAGATAGTCGTATGCGTCCTTCTCTGCCGCCTGAATCGCCGTCATGATCGTATTCTGCGCCGAGATCACGATAACCGGCAGGCCAGGCCGCGCCTCGCCAATCTTCGGCAGCATCTCCAGCCCGTTGCCGTCGGGCATGACCACATCCGAGATGACCAGGTCGCCCTTACCCTCCTCAACCCAGCGCATCAGCGTCATCAGGCTGGATGTCGCGTGCACCTTGCAGCCGGCGCGCGTCAGCGCCTGGGTCAGCACGGTGCGGATCGTCCGGTCGTCGTCAGCTACCAGAACGGTTCCGTCCATAGGGTCTTACTCCATGTCTTTCGGGGCTAAGGGCAGCGAGATTCTGAAAACGGTGCGGCCGGGAACACTTTCCACCGCGATCCAGCCGTCGTGGTCCGATATGATCTTCGACACCAGCGCCAGCCCCAACCCGGTGCCATTCTCGCGGCCAGAGACGAAGGGCTCGAACACCTCGGACGCGATGTCGGGCGGGATGCCGGGGCCGTCGTCGATGATTTCCACCGTCAGCGGCAGGGCCCGACCCGCTCCGTCCCGACGACGCAGGCGCAGGGCAATGTCGTAATAGGTGTGCAGTCGGATCATCCCGCCATCTGGCCCCGCCGCCTCGGCCGCATTCTTCAGAAGGTTGAGGAATACCTGAAGCAACTGGTCCGGATCGGCGAGCGTCGGTGGCAGCGAGGGATCGTAGTCCTCTATGATCTGCAGGTGCGCGGCAAACCCCATCTGTGCAGACCGCCGCGCCCGATCCAGCGCATCGTGAACATTCACCGGGCGCAGGTCAGGCGGACGCAGGTTGCCAAATTGCTCCACCTGCTCCAGCAGCTTCACGATTCGCCGCGTCTCTTCGACGATCAGGTCGGTAAGTTCACGGTCGGCCGCAGTCAGGTTCATCGAGAGCAGTTGTGCCGCGCCAGTGATCCCAGCCAGCGGGTTCTTAATCTCATGCGCCAGCATTTCCGCCATGCCGATGGCCGAACGTGCAGCGGATTTGACCTGCAGCGAGCGTCCCAGACGCCCCGCAATCTCGCGCGGGGCGATAAGCAGCAGGATGATGTCGGGTTCATCGGCCAGCGGGGCGATCTGGATGTTGCACAGGACAGGAGCTTTCTCACCCGTGCCGACATCAACATCATTTATGAACAGCGCCGCCTGATTCGAACGGGTGCGTGCTGCGGCCTCGTCCATCGGCGCGTCGATCACCAGCTTGTCAAAGGCCGGTTGCCCAATGGCGGCCTTGGCCGAGATGTTGAAAAAAAGCTCTGCCGCCGGATTGATTCCCACAATGCGATCTTGCGCGTCGATCAGAAACGCCGGGGTGGGTAGGGATGCCCAAATCAACCCAGTCCGCGGTGCGTGTCCCCCGCCGATCATGCCGCAATGCCTCGGCTGTCGACGAATGCGTGCGCAATCAGCTCCATGACCCTGTTTGGATCATTCTCGGTCAGCATCAATGCGCGCAAGCTATGCGGGCTGGCCGCGGCTTCTGCGTACCAACCCAGATGTTTGCGCGCGACCCGCAGACCCAGATCGCGGCCGTAAAACCCAAGCATCTCCTGATAGTGGGTCGCCACCAGATCGGCCAACGCCGCGCCGCAAGGCACTGTTGGTGCGGGGGCGCCCCACAGGCTTTCGGCGATCTCGGCCAGACGCCACGGCCGCCCCTGCGCTCCCCGGCCCACCATCACCCCATCGGCGCCCGACGCAGCGAGTGCGGCCCGCGCGCTGGCCGCATCGACAATGTCACCGTTCGCGATGACTGGCACGCCAACCGCTCGCTTCACCGCGCGGATCGCCGCCCAGTCGGCGCGGCCTTTGTAGAACTGGCAGCGGGTGCGGCCGTGGATCGTGATCATCCGCACCCCCGCGCCCTCGGCCAGTTGGGCGATCTGCGGGGCATTCAGCATGTCGTCGTCCCAGCCCAGGCGCATCTTCAGCGTTACCGGCACGTCCACCGCGCCGACAACCGCTTCGATCAGCCGCAGCGCATGATCCGGGTCGCGCATCAACGCCGATCCGGACAATCCGCCCACCACCTTTTTCGCCGGACATCCCATATTGATGTCGATGATCTGCGCGCCGCCATCCTCTGCGATCCGCGCTGCCTCAGCCATCCAGTGCGCCTCGCAGCCGGCAAGTTGCACAGCAGTCCGCGCTTCACCAAGCCCCAATTCCGCCCGTGCACGAGAGCGCGCAGAAGGCTTGGCCTGCGCCATCTCTCGGCTCGCGACCATTTCCGACACAACCAGCCCGGCCCCGAACCGCGCGATTGCGCGCCGGAAAGGCAGGTCGGTGATGCCCGACAAAGGCGCCAGCACGACCGGGGGCGACAGCTTCATATTTGCCAGCCGAATGGCCAATTGCCCAATCCTTGTGCGTCACGAGCTTCCAGCTAGCGACTTTGGCCCTTGATGGCAAATCAACCGCAGCGTCGGGGGGAGCAATTTTATCGAACTGCACGATATTCGGGCACATCTGCCTCGCCATGATGCGCCACTGGTGTGACGTTGTCACCAATGGCGATCAGCCAACCACTCTGAAGCCATCTTCTACAAGACAATCCCATATTTCGTAATGATCGTATCCACCCCTCAGAACTTAACCGCGAATGTTCCCGCCCATTAGCTCTTCTCGTTAGCAGGGCGAGACACGGCGCAATGCGCCGAAGTCACGCTCCTTGACCTCATGGGTGTCGGCGGGGAAAAGCAGTATCAAGTAATCACGGCGCAGGGAGCCTGACAGGGCAGCGCGGGACCTGAAGTAAGGGGAGGATCGGCATGGAGATCAGGCTGGGCAACGGGTTCGACGTGCACCGCTTCGGCCCCGGCGACCATCTCTGGCTCTGCGGCGTCCGCATCCCCTTTGGCCGCGCGCTGCAGGGCCATTCCGACGCCGATGTGGGCATGCACGCGCTGACCGATGCGATCTATGGCGCGCTGGCGGCGGGCGACATCGGCACACACTTTCCGCCCAGCGACCCGCAGTGGAAGGGCGCGGCAAGCCACATCTTCCTCAGCCACGCCATCGGCCTCGCCCGCGACCGTGGCCTGACGCTTGGCAATGCCGACGTGACGCTGATCTGCGAGGCGCCAAGGATCGGCCCCCACGCCGCCGCGATGCGCGCGGCCCTTGCCGCGATCCTTGAAACCGACGCCGACCGCATCGGCGTCAAGGCCACGACCAGCGAACGGCTGGGCTTCACCGGGCGCGAGGAAGGCATCGCCGCCCTCGCCACCGCAACACTGGTATCCGCATGACCCGTTCCACCCATTTCACCTATTCGCTCGCCACCTTCGGCTATGTCGGCACGATACGCCCCGCCCCTGGCACATGGGGGTCGCTGGCCGCCCTGCCGGTCGGCTGGGCGATCCATGTGCTGGGCGGGCCGCTCGTCTTTCTGCTCGCCACCATCGCCGTGTTCTACATCGGCCTCTGGGCGACCGAACGAGAGATCGCCGGCCAGGCCGACCACGACCCGTCCGAGATCGTGATAGACGAGGTCGCGGGCCAGTGGGTCGCCCTGCTGCCGGTCTCGTTCGGGGCCTGGATGATGGGGGCGGATGTGCTGCGGCTCTGGCCCGGTATCCTCGCGGCCTTTCTGCTGTTCCGGCTCTTTGACATCTGGAAACCCGGCCCCGTCGGCTGGGCTGACCAGATGCGGGGACCGATGGGCGTGATGCTGGACGATGTGATCGCCGGGGCACTGGCCGCCGTGGGCGTCGTGATCCTCGCCGCCATCGCGCATGGGGTGCTGATGTGACCGCGGCGGACCTGCTGGCCCTCGCCCGCGACCGGGGCGCGGTGATCGCCACGGCAGAAAGCTGCACCGGCGGCATGGTTGCGGCGGCGATCACCGATGTGCCGGGATCGTCCGACATCTTCGACCGGGGCTTCGTGACCTATTCCAACGCCGCCAAGGTGCAGATGCTGGGCGTGGGCTACGAAACCCTTGCCGCCCACGGCGCGGTGTCGGAACCCGTCGCGGCCGAGATGGCGGCGGGCGCGCTGTCCCGCTCCGACGCCACGCTCGCGGTCTCGGTCACCGGCATCGCCGGGCCGGGCGGGTCGGAGACGAAGCCCGAGGGGCGGATCTGCTTCGGCCTCGCCCGGCACGGTGGCACGATAGTGACCCAGACGGTGGACTTCGGCGCCCTGGGCCGCGATCAGGTGCGGTGGCGCAGCACCGATCACGCCTTGGGGCTGCTGATCGACGCGCTGCGGGGGGCCTAGCGCCTGTCGCGCAGAAGTGGGAACCGGTTCTGCGCTTCCCGGACATGCGAGAATACCAAGATAGAGCTTGTCGCGTGAATGCGAATGAACGCGACAAGCTCTGACGCAAAACGCGCGGCGGGGTGAACCCCACGGCGCGCACGCCCCGCAACAACGCGCCCGCACCTCAGGCAGCGGGGGCAGGAAGACCGGGCGACCGCACGTCCGGCGGGAACAGCCGGGGGGAACGCGGTGCGGTGTGAACCCGCCGGTCATCCTGCACCGTGATCCTGCCCCATCGCCGCCCCGCTGGCCTTGATCTGCGTCAAGACCGACAGGCGCCGCCCTGCCGGATCAACGCTGGGCCAGCAGCCAGGTTACCCGGCGCACCGCCACCCGGCGGTTCTGCGGCTCGGCCTCCAGCGTCGGGATCTTCAGGTGATCCTCGCCATAGCCCTGCACCACCATGTTTTCGGGCGGCACCCCGAAATACTCGCTCAGCGCCAGCGCCACCGATTCCGCCCGCCGGTCCGACAGGGCCAGGTTGAACGACGCAGGCCCCGTCGCATCGGTATGGCCCTCGATCAGGAACACCTCGCGCGGGTTGTCGGCGATCAGATCCTGCATCAGCCGACCCAGTCGCAGCAGCTTCCGCGCCTCGTCGGCCCGAACGGCGCTTGATCCGGTCGCGAACAGGATCGGGTCGGCGCTGATCTCGGGGGCCAGTTCGCGCAGCGGCTGGGTCTCGCGCACCTGCCGCAGGCTGAAGCTCCGCCCGATCTCGGGCTGTTCGGCGGCCTGCAGCAACGCGCGGATCAGCTCCGGGTCGCTGCCCTCGGTGATCCGCACCTCGGATGTGCGTGGCCGCGGCAGCTGGCTGACCTCGACCGGCTGGAACCGCTGGGTATCGTCGATCAGCAGGGTCTGGCTGCCGTCCACCTCGACCCGCGCCCGGCGCAGCACCCGGCCGGTTGCGTCGCGGATGGTGACGATCTGGGTGCCGTCGGCGCGGTCAAGCCGCGTGATGGTCGATCCGTCGGCATAGCGTTCGATCCGCTGGTTCGCGCCCGGCTGGCGCAGCAGCGCGTCGTCGTCCTTCCAGATCGCCAGATTGCCGTCGCCCCGGTCGACCACGACGCGGTCGCCGGAACTGGCCACCACGCGGTTGCCGTTCGACATGATCAGCCCAACGGCCAGCCCGCCCAGGGCCACCAGCCCCGCGCGTTCCAGATCCGACAGGCCACGGCCACTGTCGCGGCTGCGGCTGGTATCGACCTGCGCCGTCAGCCCGGTTGCGAATTCCTCGGCGCTCGACCGCGTGGTTTCCTCGGTCAGCTCGATTTCCTCGACCTCGGTCGGCTCGGCCCCGGCTTCGGCTTCCGCCCCCGACTCGCCCGCCAGCATCGCGGCCAGCGCGGCGGCGGCGCCGGCCAGCGGCGCATCGGCGTCATCGGTCGCGGCATCGTCGCTTTCCGCCGCGCTCAGCGCCTGCATCAGCGTCTCGGCGGCGGCGGCGACCTCGGGGTCTTCCAGCAGCGTGGCCGAGGCGTCGAGGTCCTCCTCCGTCACCGGCGCGCTTTCTTCGACCACGACCTCTGCATCCGCCTCTGCGGCCTCTGCCTCGGTTGCCGTTTCGGCTTCCGCTTCCGCCTCTGCCTCGGCGGCACTCTCTGCCTCGGAGTCCACCGGCTCCTCGGTTTCGGTCACGATCTCCGCCTCGGACTCAGCCTCTGCCTCGGCTTCGGCCTCCAGCTCGACCGGCGCCTCGGACTCAGCCTCGGCCTCCTCGACGACCGCATCCTCGTCCGGCAGGGCGTCCAGCGGCGACTCGGCAGTGTCTTCCGCGCTGTCTTCCACCGGCGTCTCGATCACCTCCTCGGCCACGTCGGCCTCGGGTGCCGCTTCCGGCTCCTCGGCCGCGGCCTCGGCGGGCGCGTCGGCGGGCTCTTCGATCAAATCCTCGGCTTCCGCCTCGATGTCGGCTTCAGGCTCCGCCTCGACCTCGGGCTCGGCCTCGGGCTCAGGCGCGACCTCAGGCTCCGGCTCCGGCTCCGGTTCCGGCTCAACCTCCGGCTCCGGCTCGGCTTCCGCCTCAGGCTCCGCTTCTTCCTGCAGCAGCAGCAACTCGTCGCAGCCCTCGGCATCCGGGTCGTCGGCGCAGATCGCTTCCAGCGCCTCCAGATCCTCCAGCGCCTCGCCCAGCGACTGCGCGGGCAGAAAGCCGGGCTGAAGCAGCGACAGCGACAGGGTCAGCGCGGTTGTGGCGCGCAAAAGACTGCGGGTCATCGTGAAATCCTCCTACAACAGCCCTGCGTTGCGGGGCCGGATCTGCTCTGGTGCCCATTCTAACCCCTGACGCCGCCATCCGGTTCCCGAAACCGGCCACGCCGGCTCAAACCTGCGTGACGCGCCCGTGTTTCAGCTTCAGCGGTTCGCCCGCGCCAGCAGCCCCACCGCCGCCAGCCCGACCAGGATCACCAGCACCGCCGCCGGCGCCGCCTCGGCCAGCGCCTCGACATGGGCCTTTTCATGCACCCGCGTGGCAAGGGTGTTGTAGTTGAACGGCCGCAGCAGCAGCGTCGCGGGCAGTTCCTTCACGCAATCGACGAAGACAATCAGCAGCGCCGTGCCCACCGTCCCCCGCATCAGCGGCAGATAGACCGTGCGCAGCGTCCCCGCCCGCCCCCGGCCCAGCGACCGCGCCGCCATCGGCAGGCTGGGGGAAATCCGCCCGAATGCCGCATCCGCCGCCCCCTGCGCGATGGCAAAGAACCGCACGCAATAGGCGAATATGATGGCGAATGCCGACCCGGTCAGCAGCAGCCCCGGATCGCGCCCTGTGATCCATTCGATCGCGTCGGCAAGCCGATGATCGAACGCGGCCAGCGGGATCAGGATGCCCACCGCCAGCACCGCGCCGGGCGCGGCATAGCCGATGGTTGTCACCGGCATCATCAGCCGCAGGCTGGCCCGCCCGGTCAACCGCACGCCATAGACCAGGAACAGCGCCGCCGCGACCGTCAGCACCGCCGCCGACCCGCCCACCACCAGCGTGTTCATCAGCGCCCGGCCCAGCCCGGGGGCCAGCCAGACATGCGGCGACCCCAGCGCATGGCGCGCGATCACCACCACCGGCACCACGAACCCGGCCACGAACGGCAGCGCGCAGGCCAGCGTCGCCGCCCAGCCGGTCCCGCCACCCAGCGCCACCTGGGTCACCGGCCGCGTGTTACGCGCGCTCTGATGCACCCGCTGGCGGCGGCGGCTGATCCGTTCCAGCGCCACCAGCAGCAGGATCAGCCCCAGGATCACCATGGCCAGCTGCGCCGCCCCGCCCGGATTGCCCGCCGACAGCCAGACCGAGAAGATCCCCGTGGTCAGCGTCTGCACCCCGAAATAGGCCACGACGCCATAGTCATTCACCGTCTCCATCATCGCCAGCGCCGCGCCGATGGCGATGGCGGGCCGGGCCAGCGGCAGGCCGACGCGAAAGAACAGCCCCCAGGGGCCGACCCCCAGCGCGCGCCCCACCTCGTAGGACGCCCCCGATTGCTCGCGGAACGCCGCCCGCGCCAGCAGGTAGACATAGGGGTACAGCGCCGCCGCCAGCACCACGGCGGCAAACCCGCGCGACCGCACCCGCGGGAACCAGTAGTCGCGCGCCCCGGCCCAGCCGAACGCCTCGCGCAGGGCCACCTGCACCGGGCCGGAATAATCCAGCAGATCGACCAGCGCATAGGCCCCGACATAGGCCGGCACCGCCAGCGGCAGCAGCAGCGCATAGTCCAGCACCCGCGACCCCGGAAAGCGGTACATCGTCACCAGCCAGGCCGTGACCGTGCCCACGACAGCCGTGATCACCCCGACCGACAGCATCAGGAACACCGTGTTGCCCAGATAGCGCGGCAGGGTGGTGGCCATCAGATGCGGCCAGATGTTCTCGGTCGGGTTGAACGCCAGCCAGATGACCGACGCGATGGGCATCAGCGCCAGCGCCGCAATCACCGCCGCCGCCAGCGTCCAGGGATCGGCGCAGGCCCACATCCCGCGTGCCAGCCGGGTCTGCGCGCGAGAGGTAGCGGGTATCTGACTGTTTCGCTCGACCATAGGCGGCGCTTACAACAAGCCCCCCGTAGTGTCTAGGAAACTGCCGCTGTAGCGACCAAGGCTCTATGACCTGATCGGGATACTGCAAGACCGACTTACGAGTTCTGGCTGTCGTCTTCCTCGAACCCGTAGTCCTGCATCAGCTTGCCTTGCGCCATGAAAAACGCAAACAGCGCCAGCGTGAGGCCGAATGTTTTGAAATTCACCCAAGCGTCGGTGGACATGGTCCTCCACACCAACTCGTTTGCCACGGCGAGTGCTGCAAAGAAGATCGCAAGCCGCTTTGTCAGGATCATCCACCCTTCGCGCTTCAGCGGCATCATCTCTTCCAGCACATATTGCAGCCAGGATTGCCCCCGCAGCAGCCCGACCGTCAGGATGCCCGCGAACAGCAGGTAGATGATCGTGGGCTTGATCTTGAAGAACCGTTCGTCGTTCAGCCAGACCGACATGCCGCCGAACAGCACCACCAGAACAGCCGTCGTCACCTGCATCCGGCTCAGCTTGCCCGATAGTGTCCACAGGATGCCGGTGCAGGCCAGAAGCAGCGGAATGAACGCCGCGGTCACGACGATGAAGCCTGAATACTCCGTGCCGCCGATGGTGAAGTCATCGTTGCGCAGCCACATGTAGCCGGCAAAGAAGGCCAGCACCGGCCCCAGTTCCAGCCCCATCTTCACCGCAGGCGACACTTTTTTCTCGGCCATCATTCCCCCAAACTCTAGCGTCCCATCTGAACCAGCACCGCGCCGAGTGCAACAAAGGCCATAAGACCCGCGCGGATTGGTCCCACCCGTTCGTTCAGCACCAGCCAGCCGATCAGCGCGGCGAACAGGGTAGAGGTTTCGCGCAGCGCCGCAACCTCGCCCACCTTGCCGATCCGCGTGCCCAGCATCACACCTCCAAAACTGACAAAGGCGATCAGCGCCCCGATCATCCCCCGCAGTATCAGAGGGCGCAGCGGCGGCAGCGGCAGCCCGATCCCCCGATGCTGCCGCACCGCAACCAGAATCGGGAAGTCCAGAGAGGTGATGAAGAAGAACCAGGCGAGAAAGGTGAACGGATCCGGCGTCAGCCGGATGCCCCAGGCGTCATAGGTGGTGTAGATCGCCACCAGCAGCCCGCCCGCAAAGGCCCAGGCCAGCCCGACCTGAAGCGTATGGCGGCCAAGCGACACCCCCCGCAGGTTCACCGCCGCCAGCGACAGGATCGCGCCGGACAGCAGCGCCACCCCGAACCATTGCAGCCCGGTGTAGCGTTCGCCCAGAAACAGCGCCGCAAAGGCCAGTGTCGCCAATGGCCCGGTTCCCCGCACCACCGGATAGACCACGGTAAAGGCCGCGCGCTCATAGGCCAGTGCCATCGTCAGCTTGTAGGCAAAGTGGATGCCCAGCGCCCCCAGCAGCACCAGCCACTCGAAGCCCTGCGGCCAAGGCACCAGAAACAGCGCCATCGGCGCCGCAAAAATCGCGATCCAGATGTCGATCGACCCCCGCGTGACCCAGGGATCGTGCCGCCCCTTCTGCAGCGCGCCGAAGATCGCATGGGCCAGCGCCGAGGTCAGCGCGAGGATCAACGCGATCCGCGCGCCCTCGGGCGTGCCTTCCAGCGAGACGATCCAGTCTGTCACGCGCAGGGGTCCAGTTCAGTCAAGCCCGACCAGCGCGCGGGCGAAATCCTCGGGGTCAAAGGGCTGCAGGTCGTCGATCTGCTCGCCCACACCGATGGCGTGAATGGGCAGGCCGAAGCGGTCGGCCAGCGCCACCAGCACCCCGCCCCGCGCCGTCCCGTCCAGCTTGGTCATCACCAGCCCGGTCACATCGGCCAGCTTGCGGAACGTCTCTACCTGGCTCAGCGCGTTCTGGCCCGTCGTGGCGTCCAGCACCAGCAGGGTGTTGTGCGGCGCCTCGGGGTCCTTCCTGCGGATCACGCGGACGATCTTGGCCAGTTCCTCCATCAGATCGGCGCGGTTCTGCAGCCGCCCGGCCGTATCGATCAGCAGCAGATCCGCCCCCTCGGCCTGTGCCTTGGTCATCGCGTCGAAGGCAAGGCTCGCCGGATCCGACCCCTCGGGCGCGGTCATCACCGGCACGCCGGCGCGCTGCCCCCAGATCTGCAACTGCTCCACCGCCGCGGCGCGAAAGGTGTCGCCGGCGGCGATCACCACCGACTTGCCCGCGGCGCGGAACTGGCTGGCCAGCTTGCCGATGGTCGTGGTCTTGCCCGATCCGTTCACACCGACCACAAGCACAACCTGCGGGCGTGCGCCGTATAGCGGCAGCGGCTTTGCCACCGGCTCCATGATCCGCGCCACTTCGCCGGCCAGCAGGCCCTTGATCTCGACCACCGACAGGCGACGCCCCATGTGCCCCTCGGCCAGGTTGGCGGTCACGCGCAGCGCGGTATCGACGCCGAGGTCCGTCTGGATCAGCAGATCCTCCAGGCTTTCCAGCATCTCATCGTCCAGCACGCGGCGCGGGGCGGCAGGTTCGTCTCGGCCTATCAGGCGATCGAGCAAACCCGGTTTCGCCACATGCTCGGGCGCCGGTTCGGGGGCGGTCGTCGGCGCTGCCGGTTGGCGCGCCTCTTCGACCATCGCCTCCAGCCCCTCCTCGATCTTCGAGGAGGATTTGAACATCCGGTCCTTGAGCTTCTTGAAGAACGACATGGCTGCCCGCGCTTGTTTCGTTCCAGCTAATGCAGGCTGCATCGGGATGGAAGCCCGCAGAGGGCATTTCCGCCATGCGCGCAGCAGCGGGCACGCGGCCACTGATGGACGGAGCAACCGTCACATCCTATATCTGGAAATGACATGAAACCGTCATCTGCATCCTTGGCGCCCGACCTTGCGGTCGAGGTAGGCCGTGCCATCGACGGCGCGACGCGGCGGGTGCGGCGCGTCGAGATCGGCCATGCGGCCTACTGGGTGAAGCAGCGCGAGAGGCTGGGGTTACGGCTGCGGCTGCAAAAGGGTGACCCGGCGCGCGCCTTTGATGCGGAGCGCACGGCGCTTCATACGCTCGCCGGGCGTGGGTTGCCTGTCGCGGAGATCGTGGCCGAGGGGCCGGATTTCTTTGCCACGGCCGATCAGGGCGCAACGCTCAACCGGCTTCTGGCAGATGATGCCGTGCCCGAGGCGGAGCGGATTGCCGCCTTTGCGGCGGCCGGGCGCGGGCTGGCGGCTTTTCATCGCCAGGGGCTGAGCCATGGGCGGCCGTCGATCCGCGATATCTGCTGGGACGGCAGCAGCGTCACCTTCATCGATCTGGAACGCTACCGGCCGCGGCGGAACCGGCCGTCGGGCCATGCGCAGGATCTGATCATGTTCGTGCTCAGCGCCTATACGGCGGCGGGGGAGGAGCGGCCGGAGATTGACGCGGCCTGCGATGCCTACCGCGAGGCTGCGCCGCCCGGGATCTGGCCGCTGGCGCAGAAGTGGTGCCGGCGGCTGCGCTGGATCGGGGCGCTGACGCGGCCCCTGCAGCGCGATCCGGGGCGGCATGCAGAGTTCCGGGCGATCCCGCCGACGCTTCGGCGGTTCGGCGCGGGGTGAGGTGGGGCGGCGGGGCGTGACAGCCGTTGCTTGATCTGCCAGTGTGCCCGGGCCGTGATCAGCCGGGGGTGTCATGTCGATCCGAACCATTCTGCCTGTCCTTGCCGTGACGCTGGCGCTGCCCGCGATGGCGGCCGAGACGCCGATGACGGCCGATCAGTTCGATAACTATTCGAGGGGCAAGACCCTGACCTTCGGCCTTGGCGGTCGGCCCTACGGGATCGAGGAATACCTGCCGCGCCGCCAGGTCATCTGGCAGTTCCTGGGCGAGCAGTGCCGCCGCGGGGTCTGGTACGAGGAAGAGGGGCAGATCTGCTTTGTCTATGAGCATGACCCGAGCCCGCAATGCTGGACCTTCTTTCAGACCGACAGGGGCGTCCGGGCGCGGTTCGCGGGTGATCCGGCGGAGGCGCCGCTGGTCGAGGTGGAAGAAACCAGTGACAACCTGAAATGCGAGGGGCAGGTGCCAAGGGTCTGAGCCCCGGATCGGGGGGTGTGCACGCGTGCACAAAAAGTCAAGCTATTGAAATAGCTGTATTTCCTATTTTTTCTTTACCGGATTTTAACCCCGTGCACGCCCATGCGCCGCCCCGGCGTGCCGGGTTTGGCTGCGCCGCCGTCCCCTGCCAAGGCCCCTGCCCCTGACCGCGATTGACAGGTCACGGACAGAGGCGCAGGCTGAAATGCCTGATCTGCAGGGGGGAGGCGGTCATGAAGAATTCGGACTGGGTGCTGGCGGGATCGGTGGTGGCGTTTCTGCCGGCGCATGGGGTTCTGGCGCAGGGCGCCGCGACCCAGGTCTGGTCGCTGGACGGGTTCAGCGTGCCGGAAAGCGTCGCCTATGACGAGGCGCGCGGTGTGCTTTACGTGTCGAACATCGCGGGCGATCCGCTGGATGGCAACGGGCTGGGGTTCCTGTCCATCGTGTCGCCGGAAGGCGAGATGCTGCGCGCCGACTGGGTGACGGGGCTGAACGCGCCGAAGGGCCTCGCGCTGGACGGATCGACGCTTTACGTCGCCGACCTTGACCGGCTGGTCGCCATCGATGTCGAGGTGGACGCGGTCAGCGGTAGCTGGCCGGTCGAGGGGGCGCAGTTCCTGAACGATCCGGCGGTTGCGCCGGACGGACGGGTGTTCGTGTCGGACATGCTGCGGCACGCGATCTACGTTCTGGAGGATGACCGGATTTCGGTCTGGATCGAGGATGCGGCGCTTCAGCATCCCAACGGGCTTCGGGTTCACGAGGGCCGGCTGATCGTGGCGCCCTGGGGCCAGGACATGCAGGAGGATTTCACCACGCTGCGGGGCGGCCACCTGCTGTCGGTTGACCTTGAGACGCGGCAGATCGCGGCGCTGGGATCGGGCGATCCGGTCGGCAACCTGGACGGGCTGGAACCGGACGGGGATGGCGGCTGGCTGGTGACGGACTGGATCGCCGGGGGCCTGCTGCGCGTGGCGGAGGATGGCAGCGTTGAGCAACTGGCCGACCTGCCGATGGGCAGCGCCGACCATGCCTATATCCCCGGCGAGCGTCTGGCAGTGGTGCCGCTGATGCTGGAGGATCGGGTGATCGCGCTGCGGATCGACTGAGCGGACCTCGGCTTTCGCCGCCCATCGAGGTTACAGCGCCCCGCCCGGCTCTATCGATGAGCCGTCGGTGAAGCGGCCGTAGCGAAAGCGGGTCAGGTCGTGGCCCGGCGCGCGGCCGGTCACAAGGTCGGCGACGATGCGGCCGATGGCGGGGCCGATGCCGAAGCCGTGGCCGCTCATCCCCGTGGCGATGACGAGGCCGGACAGCGGCGCGTGATCCACCACCGGCACGGTATCGGGCATGGTGTCGATCATCCCGCCCCAGGCGGCGCGGATCGCGGGCGGGCCAAGCTGCGGGAAGACGGCGGCGAAGCGGCGGCGCAGGCGCTCGACGGCGGCGCGATTGGGTCCGGGGTCCAGCACGCGCAGCCGCTCGAACGGCGAGGGCGCGTCGGGCGACCAGCGGCGCGGCGTGAACCATGCATCCGGGTAGCCGCGCGGGGCGGCGGGCAGGAAGCGGGTGCCGAAGGGATCGGCGCGAAGCTGCGGCAGGAATTTTCCGAACCGGCGAAAGGCGTCGGGGCCGACGAACAGCTCGTGAAAGCTGCCGGGCGCGATGGTGTAGCCGCCATCGAGCCGGCGGCGAAAGGCGAAATCGTGATCGGCGGCATTGCCCGCAAAGACCTCTGGCAGGGGTTCGGTGGCGGCGACGGTGGCGCGGACCGAAAGCTGCGGGATCTCTACCCCATGCGCGCGGGCCAGCAGCGACGACCAGGCACCGCCGGCCATAACCACGGCATCGCAGGCGATGCGGCCCTTTTCGGTCACGACGCCCGCGATGCGGCCCGCCGCGATGTCCAGTGCGCGCACCGCGCAATGTTCGTGGACCGATGCGCCGGTGCGGGCCAGCGCGCGGGCCAGCGCCGGGACCGCGATCGCCGGTTCCGCCCGCCCGTCGCTGGCTGTCCAGAGCCCGCCGACCCAGCCGCCGCCGGTTGCCGTCGGGATCATCTCTGCCACCTGCTGCGCGGTCAGCAGCCTTGTGTCGAGCTGATGGGCGCGGGCGTGGTCCATCCAGCCCTCATGCGCCGCCTGTTCCTTTTCGTTGCGCGCCAGATAAAGGACGCCGGTGCGGCGGAAGCCGAGGTCGGCCCCGGCCTGCGCGGACAGGTCGTCCCACATCCGGCTGGCTTCCATCATGATCGGCAGTTCCGCCGGGTCGCGGCCCTGCTGGCGCACCCAGCCCCAGTTGCGGCTGGACTGTTCGCCCGCGATCACGCCCTTTTCGCACAGTGCCACCGACAGGCCGCGCCGCGCCAGATGCCAGGCGGTCATCACGCCGACCACGCCGCCGCCGATCACCACGACGCGGGCGCGGTCGGGGGGCGGGGCGGTGTGTTCGGCGGCCGTGGCGGCGGTGATCGGCGCGCTCAATCCCGAAGCTCCGCGATCAGGCGGTCGAGGAACGCCTCGCCGGCCTGTAGCTGCGAGATGTCGAGGTATTCGTCGGGCTGATGCGCCTGGGCGATGTCGCCCGGCCCGCAGACCACGGTGGAGAAGCCGCGGATCTGGAACTGCCCGCCCTCGGTCCCGTAGCTGACGACATGGCTGCCGTTGTCGCCGGTCAGCCTGCGGGCCAGCGCCTCGGCCGCACCGTCCTGTTCGGGGGTGAGGGGCGGCAGGCCGTAACCCTCGGCCACGGTGATCGCGGCGTCGGGTTGGATGGCCTTCATCGCCGTTTCCACCCGCGCGGCCTCGGCCCGGAAGCGGCTCTCCCAGTCGGCGTCGCTGTCGCCGGGGACGGTGCGGAACTCGATCCCGAAGCGGCAGTCGCGGGCGGTGATGTTGCCCGCCGTGCCGCCCTGGATGGTGCCGACATGGGCGGTGGTCCATGGCGGATCGAAGGGCGCGGCCAGCACGCCGGGCGTGGCGGCGGCGCTGTCGGCGTTCTGCCGGTTGGCCCAGTCGATCAGGCGCGCGGCCTCCATCACCGCGCTGACGCCGCGGTGCATGGCCGAGGAATGAACCTCCACCCCCCTTACCTGGACGTCGAAGGCGATGCCGCCCTTGTGGCCGGTGACGACCTGCATCATCGACGGCTCGCCCACGATCACGGCCCCGGCGCGCGGCAGGCGGCCCGCCATCTCCTCGATCATGTCCACCACGGCGATGCAGCCCAGTTCCTCGTCATAGCTGAAGGCCAGTTGCAGCGGCCGGGCGAGGCCCGCCTCCAGCGCGCGGGGGACGGCGGCGAGGGCGAGCGCCAGAAATCCCTTCATGTCGCAGGTGCCGCGGCCGTAAAGCCGCCCGTCGCGTTCGGTCAGCGCCCAGGGATCGGTCGTCCAGTCCTGACCGTCCACCGGCACCACGTCGGTATGGCCCGACAGGATCACCCCGCCCTCAACATCGGGGCCGACATGGGCATAGAGATGCGCCTTGGTCCGGTCGGGGCTGAAGACCCGGTGGGCGGTGACGCCGTGGCCGTCCAGATACTCCTCGACCCAATTCACGAGGTCGAGGTTGCTGTCGCGGCTGACGCTGGGGAAGGCCACGAGACGTTCGAGGATCTCGCGGGCGGTAAGGAGGCTGGGCATCATCTTCTCCGGAACGGGACGGCGCAGGGTGTGACGCGCGGGCGGTCGTGGTCAAGGGGCGGCGGGGAAATCCCGCACTCACGCACAGATTGTGCCGACCGGCGACAAAGGCGGTTGCGGGGATGCGAAAACTCGCTAACCTGACCCCAAAGCTGGAACAACCGGCAACAAAACGAAAAAGACCGCTGGGGAGCGTAAGCGATGGCCGAAGGGGCCGAACCTGTCCTTGACGTCAGGGGTTTGAAGACCGTGTTCCGCACCCGCGGGGGCGAGGTTCACGCGGTCAATTCCGTGAGCTTTGCGTTGCGGCCGGGCGAGTTGCTGGGCGTCGTGGGTGAAAGCGGGTCGGGCAAGTCGGTGACGATGATGTCGCTGCTGGGCCTGCTGCCGATGCCGCCGGCGGAAATCCGCGAGGGCGAGGTGCGGTTCGGCGGGCGCGACCTGCTGAAAGCGTCGGCCCAAGAGCTGCGGCGCGTGCGCGGGCGCGAGATCGGCTTCATCTTCCAGGACCCGATGACCAGCCTGAACCCGGTGTTCACCGTGGGCTTCCAGCTTATGGAAACGCTGCGCAAGCACATGGGGATGGACAGGTCCGCGGCGCGCAAGCGGGCGAAGGAATTGCTGGAACTGGTCGGCATTCCCGATGCCGAGCGGCGGCTGCGCGACTTTCCACACCAGTTCTCGGGCGGGATGCGGCAGCGGGTGATGATCGCCATCGCGCTGTCCTGCGACCCCAAGGTGCTGATCGCGGACGAGCCGACCACAGCGCTGGACGTGACGATCCAGGCGCAGATCCTGGAACTGGTGAAGGAGCTGCGCGAGAAGCTGGGCATGGCGATCATCTGGATCACCCACGATCTGGGCGTGATCGCGGGCATCGCCGACCGGGTGATGGTGATGTACGGCGGTCAGGTGGCCGAGGCCGCGCCGGTGAAGGAGTTGTTCAAGAACCCCCGTCACCCCTATACCCGCGCGCTGCTGAAGACCGTGCCGGGCGTGCGCGGCGACCGCGCGCCGAAGCTGCAGGTGATCGAGGGGCAGCCGCCGATCCTGCGCGCGGTACCCAGCGCCTGCCCGTTCCGCAGCCGCTGCCCCCACTCGATGGAAATCTGCGGCAAGGAAAACCCCGCGCGCCGCCCCGTCGGGCCGGGGCACGATGTCGCCTGCTTCTGGGATCCGCCCGCGGCCGAGGCCACCCGCACGGAGGCGGCCCATGCCTGAAACCACCGCCAACGGGCGCCGCAAGCTGGTAGAGGTGCGGGGCCTGAAGATGCATTTCCCGATCCTGGGCGGTGTTCTGCGGCGCAAGGTCGGTGCGATCAAGGCGGTGGATGACGTCAGCTTCGACGTCTACGAGGGCGAGACCCTGGGCGTGGTGGGCGAATCCGGCTGCGGCAAGTCCACCTGCGGGCGCGCGGTTCTGCGACTTTACGACATCACCGAGGGCGCGATCCGCATCGAAGGGCAAGAGATCGGCAAGCTGGGCCAAGACAAGCTGCGCAAACTGCGGCCGACGATGCAGATGGTGTTCCAGGATCCGCAGGCGAGCCTCAACCCCCGGATGACCGTTGCCGCGATCATCGGTGAGCCGCTGGACGAACACACCAAGCTGAGCCGCAAGGAAAAGCTGGACCGGATCTATGAACTTATGGATGCGGTCGGGCTGAACCGGAACTTTGCCAACCGCTATCCGCATGAATTCTCCGGCGGGCAGCGGCAGCGCATCGGCATTGCGCGGGCGCTTGCGCTGAAGCCCAAGTTCATCGTCTGCGACGAGCCCATCGCCGCGCTGGACGTGTCGATTCAGGCGCAGGTGGTGAACCTTCTGGAGGAATTGCAGGACACGTTCGGCCTGACCTACATGTTCATCAGCCACGATCTGAGCATGGTGCGCCACATCGCTGACCGCGTGGCGGTGATGTATCTGGGCAAGATCGTGGAACTGGCGCCGCGCGACCCGCTTTATGCCGAACCGCTGCACCCCTATTCCCGCGCCCTGCTGTCGGCCGTGCCGGAACCCGATCCGTGGATCGAGGGCAAGGTCGAGCGGATCATCCTGCAGGGAGACGTCCCCTCGCCCGCGAACCCGCCCAAGGGCTGCAACTTCTGCACGCGCTGCCCTGAGGTGATGGAAATCTGCCGCGAGATCGACCCCGAATACCGCGAGGTGCGGCCGGGCCGCTTCGTGGCGTGCCACCTTTACAACGATACCCAGAACGCCGGGCTGACCGGCGCCAGTGAGGCCAACGAGCGCATGCAACAAGGAGAGACTACATGAAACTTAGAACTGCCCTGATGGGCACTGCTGCAGTGGTGCTGCTGACACCGGCTGCGGCACTCGCCCAGGAGCGCGAGCGCGGGTCGAGCGGGCATCTGAACGTCATCTACTGGCAGGCCGTCTCGACGATGAACAACTACCTGTCGGGCGGCACCAAGGAGATGAATGCCGCCTCCATCGTCATCGAGCCGCTGGCGCGGTTCGACAACAACGGCGAGCTGGTGCCCTGGCTGGCCGAGGAGATCCCGACGCTGGACAATGGCGGCGTTTCGGAAGACCTGAAGACGATCACCTGGCGTCTTCAGGAGGGTCTGCTTTGGTCGGACGGCACGCCGGTGACCGCCGAGGACGTGGTGTTCACCTATGAATACTGCACCCATCCCGAGGGCGGATGTTCCTATCGCGACCGTTTTGCCGCCATCGAATCGGTCGAGGCGGTGGACGAGCGCACGGTGCGCGTCAACTTCGAGGATGCGACGCCGAACCCCTACATTCCCTTCGTGGGCGCGGGATCGCCGATCATCCAGAAGGCGCAGTTCGAAAACTGCATGGGTGCGCGTGCGCCGGAATGCACCGACGCGAACTTTGCCCCCATCGGGACCGGCCCCTACCGCGTGGTGAACTTCCGCCCCAACGATGTGGTCGAGTTCGAGGCGAACCCGAACTACCGCGTGCCGACGCAGCCCTACTTCCAGACCATCACCTGGGCTGGTGGCGGCGATGCGACCGGGGCGGCCCGCGCCGTGTTCCAGACCGGCGAGATGGACTATGCCTGGAACCTGCAGCTGGCGCCGGAAGTGATCGCGCAGATGGAAGCCGGCGGCATGGGTGAGCTGCTGGTCGATTTCGGCCCGCTGATGGAGCGGATCGAGCTGAACTTCACCGATCCGTCGCCCAGCCTGCCCGACAACGAGCGCGGCACGCGGCTGCATCCGCATCCGATCCTGACCGACATCCGGGTGCGCGAGGCGCTGAGCCGGGCGATCGACCGCGAGTTGCTGACGGAAATCGGCTTTGGCCCGATGGGACGCGCCACCTGCAACTTCATCGTCGCCCCGCCGGCTGTCGCCTCGACCAACAACGACGACTGTCTGGTGCAGGACATCGACCGCGCCAACGAGTTGCTGGACGAAGCGGGCTGGGAGCGCGGCAGCGACGGTATCCGCGTGAAGGACGGCAAGCGGCTGGAACTGCTGTTCCAGACCTCGACCAACGCCGTGCGCCAGGACTTCCAGGCGCTGATCCAGCAGTGGTGGCGCGAGATCGGGGTGGACACGACGCTGCGCAACATCGACGCGGGCGTGTTCTTCGGCTCCGACCCGGCAAGCCCGGATACCTATGTGAAGTTCTGGGCCGATGTGGAGATGTATGCCTCGCTCTTCGAGGGCACGGATCCGACCCCGCATCTGGAACAGCGCCGCTGTGGCCGCGAACCGCGTCCCGAAACCCAGTGGCAGGGTCAGAACATCAACCGCTACTGCAACGAAGAGTATGACGCGCTGTGGGCAGAGCTGAACCGCGAGCCCGACCCGGACCGCCGCAACGAGCTGGTGATCGCGCTGAACGACATGTTCGTTCAGGACTATGCGCATCTGCCGCTGGTGGCCCGTGGCCGGGTTTCGGCCAAGTCCAACACGCTGGGCGGCGTCATCCTGAACGTCTGGGATTCCGAGCACTGGAACCAGGCGGAATGGTACCGGATCGAGGAGTGATCCTGTCTTGACCGCTACCTGCCCCGGCGCCAGCGCGCCGGGGCGGACCCCATCTTCGACGACCGCTGCAGCATGAGGCCGCCGAAATGCTGACCTATACCCTCCGCCGTCTCGCCTTTGCCGTGCCGACCGTGCTGATCATCAGCCTGATCGTGTTCC
>JBJHCH010000040.1:0-26728 GCA_050485905.1 Paracoccaceae bacterium
AGCTGATCGAGGGGCTGGCCGACAAGCTGGGCGCCGCCGTCGGCGCCTCCCGCGCGGCGGTGGACTCCGGCTACGCGCCGAACGACTGGCAGGTCGGCCAGACCGGCAAGGTCGTGGCCCCGCAGCTTTACATCGCCGTCGGCATCTCGGGCGCGATCCAGCACCTTGCGGGGATGAAGGATTCAAAGGTCATCGTGGCGATCAACAAGGACGAGGAAGCCCCGATCTTCCAGGTCGCCGACTACGGGCTGGTGGGCGACCTGTTCAAGCTGGTGCCGGAACTGACCGAAAAGCTGTGATCCCCCGCCGGATCGGATGAAAGGCCCCCCGCGCGGGGGCCTTTTGCGTTGATTCATGGTGGGCATCGCTAATATCTGCTTGGCGTCGATTGCGGACAGCAAAAGTTCAGCGAACATATTTCACGTTTGGGGTCTGCAGGAGGACCGTTCGTAGCCTTAGTTCTGACTTTCTACCAATCTCTCGACTTGCTGCGCTTTGCTGGCGAATAAGATCAGCTTTCAGCAGGATCACGGTGAGTAATTCATGTAGTTCCAAGGGCCCAGCCTCTCTTCCCGCTTCCGCCTGCATAGCGTCGCGGAGTTTCAGAGGCGTGCAGTTCTCCAAGTCCAGAATATCGCGGCCTGCGACTTCAAATTTCAGGTCATGGGCGATCTTATTGCGAAGGCCACTGATCCTGCGAATCGGCGTCACCAGTTCGTCTGGCAACAGAGCCATTGCCAAGACTAGATCAAGACGTTGTCCGAAGCCCATTCGTGACAGGGAGATAGCCTCGGGCTTCGCAAGAGCCTCTGAGAGAATCTGTGCCACCACATGCTCAAAGTATAGGTGTGCCTGTATGAGTTGCTGCCAACGGTCTCCGCTTTGGACTCTCTTGTAGAAGTCCCCTCTATCGAAGCAGAAGGTTTGGTGCCTCTTCAGTATGTCCTCGTCAGACGTTGCGAGTAGTTCAAGCTCCTCACTGGAGGGGCTCCAAGTGTCGGTCATCGTTTCATCTCTCGCCACCTACCTTAATCAGACGAGTATCTGACATTAGGAACACCTAGCAACAACCAGCCTGCTGCATTGAGGCGAGTGTCCGCTCCGTCCGCAGATCGGCCATCGACCGCGCAGAGGCCAGGACAGGCGACCGCACCGGCCCTCAGACCGGGCAATCCCGGGCGGCCTGCGATACCCGCACAGCGGTGTGCCAAAGATTAAGTGCAGGTAAACAAAAAATCGGAAATCATTTTATTTCAACAGCTTGATTTTTTGTGCACGCGTGCACATCGGCCCCTTACAGCACATACCGGCTCAGATCGGCCGACCGCGACAGCTCTCCCAGGTTCGCCTCGACGAAATCCGCATCCACCGTCACCGCCTCACCCCCCCGATCCGGCGCGGTAAAGGACAGCTCCTCGAACACCCGCTCCATCACCGTGTAAAGCCGCCGCGCCCCGATATTCTCCACCGCCCGGTTCACCTCCGCCGCGATCCGCGCCAGCGCCGCGATCCCGTCCTCGGTGAAGCTGACCGCCACCTCCTCGGTCCCCATCAGCGCGGTATATTGCCGGGTCAGCGCATTGTCGGTCTCTGTCAGGATACGGACGAAATCCTCCTCGGTCAGCGCCCGCAACTCCACCCGGATCGGCAGCCGCCCCTGAAGCTCCGGCAACAGGTCCGAGGGCTTGGCGATGTGGAACGCACCCGAGGCGATGAACAGGATGTGGTCGGTCTTCACCGGGCCGTATTTGGTGGAAACCGTCGTCCCCTCGATCAGCGGCAGCAGATCACGCTGCACCCCCTCGCGGCTGACATCCGCCCCGCGCGCGTCCGACCGGGCACAGACCTTGTCGATCTCGTCGATGAAGACGATCCCGTTCTCCTGCACCGCCGCCAACGCCGCCCGGTTGACCGTCTCGTCGTCCAGAAGCTTGTCGGCCTCCTCGCCGATCAGCACCTCATAGCTGCTGGCCACGGTCATCTTGCGCCGCACCTTGCGTCCGCCGAAAGCCTTGCCGAAGATATCGCCCAGATTGATCGGCCCCGCCCCCATTCCCGGCTGGCCGGGGAGGTCCAGCATCGGCATCGGGTTCGAAGTGTCGGATACCTCCAACTCGATCATGGTATTGTCCAGTTCGCCCCGCTTCAGCTTTCCGCGGAACATCTCGCGGGTCTGTTCGCGCGCATCGCGGCCGGCCAGCGCCTCGATCACCCGCTCCTCGGCCGCCGCGTGCGCCTTGGCCTTCACCTCGTCGCGCATCGCCTCGCGGGTCATGGCGACTGAGGCATCCATCAGATCGCGGATGATGCTGTCCACGTCGCGGCCGACGTAGCCCACCTCAGTGAACTTCGTCGCCTCTACCTTCAGGAACGGCGCCTTGGCCAGCTTTGCCAGCCTGCGGGAGATTTCTGTCTTGCCCACGCCGGTGGGGCCGATCATCAGGATGTTCTTGGGATAGACCTCGTCGCGCAGGTCATCCGCCAACTGCCGCCGCCGCCAGCGGTTGCGCAGCGCGACGGCAACCGCTCGCTTGGCATCGCGCTGACCGATGATGAAACGGTCGAGTTCCGAGACGATCTCGCGCGGGGTCAGGTCGGTCATTTGCGGATCGCCTCCACCGTCAGGCTGCCGTTGGTGTAGACGCAGATATCCGCCGCAATCGCCATGGCGCGGCGGGCGACGGCCTCGGCGTCTTGGTCGCTGTCCATCAGCGCCCGCGCGGCCGCCAGCGCGTACATCCCGCCCGATCCGATGGCGGCCACGTCGTGCTCTGGTTCCAGCACATCGCCCGCGCCGGTGATGACGTAAAGCTCCGCTCCGTCGGTGACGATCAGCATCGCCTCCAGCTTCTGCAGATACTTGTCGGTGCGCCAGTCCTTGGCCAGTTCCACGCAGGCGCGCTGCAACTGACCGGGGGCGGCTTCCAGCTTCCGCTCCAGCCGCTCCAGCAGGGTGAAGGCATCGGCGGTGGAACCCGCGAAGCCCGCAACAACCTCGTGCCCGCCGGGCGACAAGCGGCGCACCTTGCGGGCGCTGCCCTTGATCACGGTCTGGCCCAGGCTTACCTGCCCGTCGCCCGCCACGACCACGGCGCCACCCTTGCGGACCGCTACGATGGTTGTGCCGTGCCAGCCGGGAAAATCTGTCTCTGCCATGCGCCCTCCGGTGTTCGGGGCTATATGGCGGCGCGGATCGGCGGGTGCAAGGCGGCGGGTCAACCCCGCCGCGGCGTCACTGGGGCGCGGGGAAGGTGGCAAGCAGCGCGTCGACAGCCCCGCGCGTCTCGGCGCTCCGCGCCAGAAGCGAGCGCGCATTTGCGAGCGGGCCGCCGCTGGCATCGGCTGGTTCGGGCGCGGGCGCGACGGACGAGTCAGCGACGGCCCCTGTTTCACCACCGCCCTCGGATTCAACTTCCGCTTCCGCCGCTGCGACGGCCAGCGCATCAATCGCTGCCCCCCGGTCTGGATCAGAAAGGCGCCCGGCCATGGTCAGGTCGCCCGCCCGCCATGCGGCGTTCGCCGCATCGGTCTCGCGGCCCGCAGCCAGATAGGCCTCGGCCGCCTGCGATGGCTGGCCAAGGGTCAGAAAGGCCGCGGCGCGCACCGCTTCTGCTTCGGGATCCGTCCGCCCGGCGATCTCGCGCAGCGCCGCACGCGGATCCTGACGCAACAGCGCCGCCCGGGCGCGTTGCAGCGCGCCCTCGGGTCCCGGCGTGGCCGCAGCAGCCAGCAGCAGCCGCGCCTCGGCCGGAAACCCGAGGTCGAGCAGGCGATCCGACATCGTCAGTCGCAAGGCAGTCGGAAGCGGTTGTTCAAGCCGGTCACGCAGGGCGAAGACATGGATCAGGAACGCGGCATCGGGGGCGGTGCGGGTCAGTTCCGCCAGCAGGTCCGGCAGGACCTGGGTCTGGGACTCGCTGTCCAGCCGGTTGTAAGCCGTCATGGCCGCGTCGAAATCACCCAGCGACGCAAGTGCACGCAGATTGCCGCGCGCAAGGCGGCTGGCGATGGGGCTGGTCCCGCGTTCGAATGCCATTGCCTCGGCATGGGCCGCCGTCGCAGCATCGACGGGCTGGCCGCGTGCCAGCCGCTCTTCGATCAGGATCGCCAACGCCTCGGCGGCGTCTGGGCTCGTACCCGCCGCCACAGACTGCAACTGCGCCTCGGCCTCGGCCACCGCGCCGCCCGCCAGATCAACGCGGGCGTCCATCAATGCAACGCTCGGCGTCGGTGCGAGGTCGATGCGCCGAATAGCATCACGGATCGTGCGCGCGCCCTGTTCATCGCCGGCCTCGCGAAACCGTTCGGATAGGGGCGGTCCCAGATGCTGACGCAGATGCGGCGGCAGGATGGCAAAGTCGCGCAGAATGCGGTCGCGGTTCATCGGGTCGGCTGGTGTCAGATGCGGGCGGGCCAGCACGGCCCAAAGCGCCGCGCCGGTGTCGCATTCCGTCAAGCGATGCAGATCCGTCGCGTTCGGAGCAACCCCATTGTCCATCACCTCTGCCAGCGTCGTCAGCAGGGGTGCCTGCGGAAGATCCACCGGGAAGGACCGGAGCACCTCTTTCGCTTCCAGCCCGAAGCCGAGATGCAGGTAGAGCCGGGACAAAGCCAGAATGGCCTCTGGATCGGGGCGGTCGAACTCGCCGACAAGGCGGCCGCGGGCCGCTGCGATCTGTTCGGCCGCGGGGCGGAAGTCGCCCCAGTCCGCCACCGCCCAGTCACCCTCGGACAGACAGCGCCGGCCCGCCCCCGCTCGCAAGGCGTCGGCCATCAGGCCCAGTTCCCGGTCCAACCCTGTCTTGGCGTTGACAGCCATATGTTGGTCGAACTCGGCATCGTTGCCGACCTCGACTGCACCCTCCATAGTGCCGTCGCGGCGAGGTTGCCGGGGTTCGACCAGTCCCTGCGCTGCGGCGCGCGCAACCTGGCGGAGCAATGCCGCCTCGGCCTCTTGCAGCGCGGCGATGGCGGCGTCGTCGGGCGGTAGGGGCAGAGGCGGCGGGGCTGCGACCTCGCGCCGCTGTTGCGACATTTCGTCAGGGGTGGGTCCGACAGACAGGCCGAAGGGCAGGGACTCGGGCTGCGCGGGGCCTTCGGTCGGACGTTCTGCAGCGATCCGGTCGAGCGCGTCGAATTGCCACTGGGTCTGTGCGGCAGAGAAGCGTGGAAGCGCAGGCTCGACATTGCGCTGTGTCGGCACCGATGTCAGCGGCATCAGCGCGCGACGCGGGTTGCGTGGCGGGGCCTCGGGTCGTAGGGGACCGGCAAGTTCTGTCGGGGCAGGATCGCGCGGCGCACCCGCGCGCACGTCGATCACCAGGATCCCGGGCCGATCCTCGAAGGCGACGACCGGACAGTCACAGTTAAGCCGGATCAGCAGCCCCGTGCCGTCATCGAGCGGCTCAAGCGCGGCGATGCGCGCACGATCAATCCGGGTGAAGGCGCGGCTGGCGTCCAGAAACAATCCGACCCTGTCGATACGCAGCGTGTGATCGCCATCTTCTTCTTCCAGCGACCAAGGCACGGCAGGGGGCAGAACCATGGCCAGACGGGTAAAGGAGCCGTGCTCGCCGGTCAGAACCTCGACAGTCTGCGCCTGCGCACCCGCTCCGGCGGCCAACGCGATCAAGGCGGGCAGAAAAGCCGCTGCGCGCATCACGCTGCCTCTCGCTTGACCGTCTTCAGCGCCTCTTCCAGTTCACCGTAGCTGGGTCGGACATGGTGCGGCGTGTTCTGGCGGCCGACCTCGATGCAGATGTTGGTCGCATGGTTATGCAGATTCGCGACCAGAACCTCGCGGATCAGTCGGTAGAAGTGGGCATCTTCCTCGGTCACTGTCTTCAGTCGGTTGGCGAAGGGACCGACGAAACCATACGACAGGAAAACACCAAGGAACGTTCCGACTAGCGCGCCGCCGATCATCTTGCCCAGAATCTCGGGCGGCTGGTCGATCGATGCCATGGTCTTGATGACCCCCAGCACGGCCGCGACGATTCCCAGCGCCGGCAGCGCGTCGGCGACAGTCTGCAAGGCATGACTGGAATGCAGCGCATGGGCCTCGTGCTTTTCCAGCCGCTTTTCCAGCACGTCCTCAACCTGGCGGGGGTCGTCGTAGTTCATGCCTGCCGATCGCATCGTGTCGCAGATCAGTTCGACCGCCTCGTGATCGGCGAGAATTCGGGGATAGCGCGCGAAGATCGCCGATCCTCCGGGTGCCTCGATATGCTCTTCCAGCGCCACGGGATTCTGGCGCGCCACGCGGATCAACTCGAACAGCAAGCACAGCAGGTCACGGTAGTCATCGGGCTTCCAGTGTGCGCCGCGAAACACCTTTCCAACTTCCTTCAGCGTGTGGCGAACAGCGGATTTGTCGTTTGCGATCAGAAAGGCACCGGCGGCAGCACCGCCAATCATGGCAAGTTCGAACGGAAGCGCCTGCAGGATGATGCCAAGCTTGCCACCGGCGGCCAGATAGCCGCCGAATACCATGACGATAACGACGGCAATCCCCACGATTCCGATCATTTCTGCCTCATCTGCCGGAAGTTTCTGTCTCGAACAGTCGCAAACGCGGGTTAAGAAACCTTGTCGGCGGCCCTTGTCTGTCGCCGCATTTTGCTTCCGCCCGCGCTATTGCGTCGGCACGCCCGAGTTGCGCCCGGCCAAGATAACGCTGAGCGTGTAGGCCCCCCGCGGTGTCATCCCCGCCATCACACCGGCCGCGGCCTCGGGGCGCATACGGGCAAGGAACCCGGCAGCAAAGTTCGGATCCATCTCCTCGAACAGCATTGCCGCCTCCTTGGGCTTCATCGTCTCGTAAACCGTTGTCAGACGAAGCAGATCCTCTTCTGCTGCCCGGTCTGCCAAGGCGAGGGTCGCAGCCAGCGCCGCTTCGATCCGGGTCAGTTCCCCGTGCTGGGCAATAAGGCGGCTTTCGGCCAATGCGAGAGCCTGAAGCCGCTCTTCCAACGCTGATTCGCGCGCGGTTACACGCGTCTCGCGCTCGGTAAGCGCGTCGAGCAAAGAGGCTACTCCGGCGGAGTCGGTACAGGTCTGGGCAGAGGGCAGGGTCGCGGCGGCCTCCACAACAGCTTCACCACTGTCGCGTACCAGTGCCTCCGCCACGCCGACCCCAAGGCGGATCGAACCGGAAGCGGCGAGAAGCGTTGCAATCACCAGAAGTGTCCCGGCACGGCGACGTCTTCGTGCGGGTTTTTGCGGGGCCGGGGCGCTCATGCCGCCTCGCTTTCATTGCGGCCGACCCGCCGACGGACGAACCGGGCACGGGTCGCAGGAGCGTCCGTTGCAGCTTTCACCCCCGCCTTGGACTTTTCACCAGTGCCGGTGTCTGCGACAGCAAACTCGTTCTCAGGGCTGGAATCCTCCGTCACACGCACGGCTGACGGCGCGCCGCCCTTCGAGGACTTTGTACCGGTCGACTTGCCGGACTTTGCTGGCGCCCGACCCTTTGAATCGCCAGCCGGCAAGTCGTGCATCGCCGCAAGGATAAGCTCCAGACGCTCCGCAACCTTTTCGCCGCGCGCGGTCTTGGCCTCCAGCGTGTCGGCGGAATTGCGGGCCGCGGCCTGCGCTGCCTCAAGTACCTTGGTCATCTGGTCGACCTGCGAGGAGAGCACGGCGATCGCGCCGCCCATGCCGTTCTCCAGCCGGGTGAACTTCTTCAACCGGCGCGACAGCACCAGACAATAAAAGGCCGCGCCCAGCGCGCCGGCCCCCAGCAGGATATCTGCGATCATCTGCATCGGAGCGCCCTCTCAGTTCAAAACGAATTCGGTCACCAGAAGATCGCGGACGCGCCCTTCGCCGGTGACTATCTGTACGCGGCGCAGCATCTGCGCCCTGAGCCGTACAAGTGCGGCGGGGTCCTCGAACTCTCGCGCCTCAACTGCGCGCAGATAGCCGTTCAGCACATCGACGATCCGCGGCATCAGCTTGGCGACATCGGCGCGATAACCGCGGTCGACTTCGAGCTGTGCCCCGAAACGTAGATGTTGGCCCCGCGACTCCGGCCCGAGGGTGATGACCAGCGGATCGACCGGCAGAAACTCGACATCGGGCATGGCCATTGCCTTCGAATCGGCCTTGAAGCCGTCTGTCGCAATCAAACCCGAGTAAACCGCATAGAATCCCCCGGCACCCGCAGCGAGTGCGCCCGCGAGGCCCAGAATCAGTGGCAGTTTGGAGCGTTTCTTTTCCGGCTCGGCGGCCGCCGTTTCTTCTGCCTCTGCCATGGGGTCACCTCTGCTGCGTCACCCGCGGTCTATAGCCCGGCGGGAACTAACCGATTGTTAAGCGCGATGCGCGAAGCATGGCCGCGCCGGGGCAGAATGTCCCGACGACAGGAGGTTATCTTGCCGCAGCTTCTATCGCTCTGGTCCGCCTTGCCAATGCAGCGCCGGATCATCGCCGTGCTTGGTGCCGCGGCACTTCTGATAACCTTCGCAACCATTATCCGTCTGGCAACGGCACCTGGCATGGCGCTCCTTTATGGCGGGCTGGAACCCGGCGCTGCGGGCGAAATCGTCCGTGCGCTGGAACAGCGCAGCGCCCGGCACGAGGTGCGCGGCGATTCGATCTGGGTTGAAAGCCGTCAGCGCGATTCGCTTCGCATGACGCTCGCCGCCGAAGGGTTGCCGGCGAACAGCGCCGGCGGGTACGAGTTGCTGGACGGCCTTTCCGGTTTCGGCACCACATCGCAAATGTTCGACGCCGCCTACTGGCGTGCGAAAGAGGGTGAACTGGCGCGCACCATCATTGCCAGCCCACACATCCGTGCAGCCCGCGTCCACATCGCCCATGCTGGCGGGCAGCCATTCCGGCGCGAGCTGCGCCCGACCGCATCGGTCACCGTGACCACCGGTTCGGGCACGCTGAATCCCCAGCAGGCTAGGTCGCTGAAGTTCCTTGTCGCCGCCGCGGTCGCCGGTCTGCAGCCAGAGGACGTGGCGGTAATCGACGGCACCGGCGGTCTGATCGCCACGGCCGAAGATGCTACGCCTTCGGGTGCGTCCGAGGATCGGGCCAGCGAGATGAAGCGCAACGTTGAGCGCCTGCTGGAAGCGCGCGTCGGGGCGGGCCGCGCGGTCGTCGAACTGAGCCTGGAGACGGTGACCGAGCGCGAACAGATTACCGAGCGCCGGTTTGACCCTGAAAGTCGTGTGGCGATCAGTGCCGAGACCGAAGAGCGCAGTTCCAACGCAACCGACCAAGGCCGTGGCGCAGTCACCGTTGCCAGCAACCTGCCGGACGGTGATGCCGCGGCAGACGGCCAGCAATCGCAGAGCCAGAGCACCGAAACGCGTGAGCGATTCAACTACGAGGTTTCCGAAACCCAGCGCCAGCTTCTACGGGAACCCGGCGCGGTGCGCCGGATCACTGTCGCTGTGCTGGTGGACGGCGTGCGTGATGCCGAGACGGGAACCGTGGTCGCCCGCAGCGCTGAAGAGCTCGAGGTGCTGCGAGAACTTGTCGCCTCGGCCGTGGGCTATGATGAGGCACGGGGAGACGTGATCACCCTGCGTTCGTTGGTGTTCGAGCCGGTTGCCCAGGCGGGTACGCTCGCCGAGACCTCGCTGCTGGCGGCGCTCGACATCATGTGGCTCGTTCAGATGCTCGTCCTCGCGCTGGTCGCGCTGGCACTGGGACTGTTCGTTGTTCGCCCGATCCTCAAATCCGCCAGCCTGCCCGCGCCCGATGGTCGTGCGGCGCTCACCGCGGGCGGGGCAGACGATCTGCGGGCGGGTGGTGCGCGCGCCGCCCTAACAGCAGCAACCGAGGAACCAGCGGTGGCGACCCCGGCCGTGTCGGTGGTGGCGCCCGGCGAGGACGACTGGTCCGCGGCGGAGGATGACCCGGTCGCCCGCCTGCGCCGCCTGATCGAGGAGCGTCAGGACGAAACCGTAGAGATCCTGCGCAACTGGATGGAAGAGGGTGAGGAGCGCGTCTGATGCCGCAACCGTTGCGCCTTGAGGAATTCGAGAACCCGCAGGAGCCGGAGGACGCGGCCGATGCCGGACAACTGGCCATGGAAGAGGTCCGGCTGGAGGCTTTCGAATCGGGTTATCGCGCGGGCTGGGACGATGCGATGACTGCCCAGGCAGAAGAGCAGGATCGCCTGCGTGCCGATCTGGCGCGCAACCTTCAGGCATTGTCCTTTACCTATTTCGAGGCGCGTGGCCATGTGATCCGCGCGCTGGCGCCGCTGCTGCGCGAAATGGCCGGGCGCGTGCTACCGACGATTGCGCGCGAGACGCTTCCGGCGCTGGTCGCCGAGGCGCTGGAGGGCCATGCCGAAGCCGCCGCGGCGCGGCCGATGACGCTGGTTGTCAGCCCCGCCAACCGCGCCGCGGTCGAGAAGGCCGTGGCGAACAGCCCCCTGCCGCTGACGCTGATCGACGAACCATCGCTGGGTGACGGGCAGGTCTATCTGCGTTTCGACGAAACCGAGGAGCGCATCGACATCGATGCCGCGCTGACGACTATCGCCAGCGCCGTTTCCGACTATCTCGCGACCCAGGACACACCGGAACAGGAGCGCCGCAGCCATGGATGAGAGCCAGACCCCCAATCCCGCCGTCGCCAATCCCTTTACTCAGGTGCCGATTGAAATTTGCGTCTCGGTCGGCCGCGCACGGCCTCTGGTGCGTGACCTGCTGCGGATGCGCCGTGACGCCGTGTTGCCGCTGGATCGACGCGTGGACGATCCGGTCGAGCTTTACATCGGCGACAAGCTGATCGCGCGGGGCGAGTTGCAGGAGTTGGACGGCGATCAGACCGGCCAGCTTGCTGTACGGCTGACCGAGGTGGCGGATCTGAAGGACGGTCTCTGAAATGATCGCCGTCCTGCGTCTTGGCCTTCCGGCACTGCTGCTATTCGCGGCCGGCCCTGCCATGGCGCAGGAGATCACGCTGTCGCTCGGCGACGACGCATCGCTCGCCGCGCGGGCGGTGCAGCTTCTGATACTGATCACAGTGCTGAGCCTGGTGCCGGGGCTGGCGATCATGGTCACCTGCTTTCCCTTCATCGTTACAGTTCTCGCGATCTTGCGGCAGGCCATCGGACTGCAACAATCGCCGCCCAATATGCTGATCGTCAGCCTGGCGCTGTTCCTGACCTGGTTTGTGATGGAGCCGGTGTTCCTGCAGGCCTATGCCGAAGGGATACAGCCGCTGATCGATGGCGGCGACGATCTGGTTGCGGCCTTTCAAGCGACGATCGAGCCGTTCCGGGTGTTCATGGCGGGCCGGGTGGGCGACGACACCTATGCCGCGCTGGCCGCGCTGCGCCCCGACCAGCAGGTCGTGGCACCCGGCCCCGAATCGCCACTCTCTATACTCGTGCCGTCGTTCATGCTGTCCGAGATCGCGCGGGCCTTTCAGATCGGGTTCCTGATCTTCCTTCCCTTCCTGATCATCGACCTCGTGGTGGCGGCGGTGCTGATGTCGATGGGCATGATGATGGTGCCGCCCGCCATAGTGTCGCTGCCCTTCAAGCTGGCCTTCTTCGTCGTGGCAGACGGCTGGGCGCTGGTCTCTGGCGCGCTGGTGGAAAGCTACTTCTGACCCCGCCCTTCCCGGCATCGCCCGCCCTATCCCGCTGCTGCGGGTTAAGAACGCATTCACCCGTGACTGCTAGCTCTGAAGCGGGTGAAGAAGGGAACTGCGATGAACGGGCCATCGAACATGCCGCCGGTGATCATCCGGCGCAAGAAAGTGGTTGCGGGCGGGCATCACGGCGGCGCTTGGAAGGTCGCCTATGCTGATTTCGTCACTGCGATGATGGCCTTCTTCCTGCTCATGTGGCTGGTCAACGCCACGACCGAGACCCAGCGCAAGGGGCTTGCCGACTTCTTCAGCCCGTCCGTGCCGCTGATACGCGCCTCGGGCGGCGGCGAGGGGGTGTTCGGCGGCGACAGTATCATGTCGGAAAACACCCTGGCGCAGAGCGGCACCGGCGCCACCAACCGCGCCACGATGGCCAACCGCCAGGCGCGCGGCGACAGCGGTGCCGAGACCGCGGATGGAAGCGGGACGGGCGAGGCAGATCTCGCGGCGCTGGAAGAGGCGCTGATGGCGCTTGGTGGCGAAAGCCGCGAGATGGAGAACCTGCTGCGCCACGTCATAACCCGAATCACCGATGAGGGGTTGATCGTCGAACTGTTCGACATCGAAGGCTCGCCCCTGTTCGAACCCGAAAGCGATACGCCGACATGGATCGCCGAGGCGCTTGCCGGCATGCTGGCGCGGGTCTTCGACCTGACGCGGAACGGTGTCGCCGTGAACGGGCACACCCGCAGCTATCCCATCGTGCTCGTCAATAACCCGGTATGGGATCTTTCCGCGACAAGGGCGCAGCGGATGCGCACGATGCTCGTCGGCGCTGGTCTGGTTGAATCTCGAATCCAGCGCATCACTGGTAAGGCCGACCGTCAGCCGGCGACGGACAATCCGATGGCGCTGCGCAACAACCGGCTGGAAGTCATCCTGCTGCGCCGGATGAACTGAGTCCTGATCCGAAAATTGTGCCGAATTTTCATTGTTAGCCCGATCTTAAGGCCAAACCGCGCAGTCTGCCTTCAGACAGTGTGTCATTGCATCAGAAAGGCGCAACCATGACGATTTCCTCCGCCCTCAACGCGGGCGTTACCGGGCTGCGGGCCAACGCGGTCCGCCTGGCGACGATTTCCGACAACATCGCGAACTCGGCGACATTCGGCTACAAGCGTGCGGGCGCGGATTTTCATTCTATGGTGGTCAATTCCGGCGGCGGTAGCACCGGCGCTTACTCCGCGGGTGGGGTGCGCACCACCACGCACCGCCTGATTGACCAACGTGGCTCTCTTAGTGCCAGCGCCAACTCGACCGACATTGCCGTTTCAGGCCGCGGGTTTATCCCCGTCACCTCGGGCGCGGCGGTGCGGGCGGGAACGGGCAATCTGCCCATGATGCTGATGACATCGGGTTCATTCCGCGCGGATGCAGAGGGCTATCTGCGCACACCCACCGGCGAGGTGCTTATGGGCTGGCCAGTCGACCCGGACGGCACGGTCCCGCCTTTCGCACGGGACAGCTCATCTGGTCTTGTGCCCGTTCGGATCAATCCGAATGAGTTCATCAGCGAGCCGACGCAGAACATCTCGCTGGGCGTCAACCTGCCTGCCACCTCGGCGCCGGGTGACACTCAGTTCCTGTCGATCGAATACTTCGGCAACCTTGGCAATTCCGAGCGTCTGGACGTGACCTTCACCAGAACGGCCAACCCGAACGAATGGGTGATGGAGATCGTCGACTCGCTGTCGGGTGGCGTGATCGGCGAATATGAGCTGCAGTTCTCTCCCTCTGCCGGGACGGGCGGCACGCTGGCTGCGGTGACCGCGCTTGGCGGGAGCCCGGCCTATGACCCCGCAACGGGCCTGCTGGCGCTTCAGGTAGGGGCACCACCCGCGACCGGCGGTCCGATGAACATCAGCATCGGCTCTCTGCTCGATCCCGGCGGGATGTCTCAACTCGGCGACGATTTCGCGCCGGGTGCAATCGGCAAGGACGGTGCGCCGGTCGGTAGCCTGGTCCAGGTCGAAGTCGACCAGAACGGATTCCTTGTGGCGCTCTACGATGTGGGTATCACTCGGCGACTCTATCAGATCCCGATCGTGGATGTGCCCAACCCGAACGGGCTGCAGGCGCTGGATAACCAGACCTATCGCGTGACAAACACCTCGGGCGCTTTCTTCCTGTGGGATGCTGGCGCCGGCCCGACCGGCACAATCGAGGGCTACGCGCGCGAGGAGTCCACGACCGACGTGGCGCAGGAACTGACCCAGCTGATCCAGACCCAACGCGCTTATTCGTCGAACGCCAAGGTGATCCAGACCGTGGACGAGATGCTGCAGGAAACCACCAATATCAAGCGCTAGGCGCAACAGGGGCTGACCGATGTCGCTTTCCACCTCGCTTTCCAACGCCGTCAGCGGCCTGACCGCTACCGCCCGCTCGGCCGAGGTGGTTTCGACCAACGTCGCCAATGCGATGACCGAAGGCTACGCGCGGCGCGAGATCCTTCTCTCGTCACGCTCCATCGGGGGGATCGGATCGGGGGTGCAAGTCGATGGCGTGCACCGAGTCGTTGATGCCGCCCTGATGGCCACGCGCCGGATATCAGACGGCGCGCTGGCCGGGGTCTCTGTCACCGCCGGGTTCTATGCACGGATGGAGATGGTGCTGGGCACGCCGGATCAGCCCGGATCTCTTTCCGCGCGCGTCGCGGGCTTGGAAACTGCGCTGATGGAGTCGGTGGCGCGCCCAGAATCCGATGCGCGACTGACAGTCGTGTTGAGCTCGGCCAAGGACGTCATCCAGGCGCTGAACGCGGCGGGCAAGGAGGTGCAGGCCCAGCGTAGCGCAGCGGATCAGGCGATTGCCCGCGACGTTGCTACGCTGAACGACTCGCTCTCGCGGATCGAGGAGTTGAATCGCACAATCGCCAAGACGCTGAACTCGGGGCGCGATGCCTCGGGCCTGCTGGATCAGCGACAGCAACTGATCGACCGGGTCTCCGAGATCGTCCCGGTGCGGGAGATCGAACGGGAGTTCGGCCGCGTCGCGCTCTATACGCCCGGTGGTGCGCTGCTGCTGGATGGACCTGCCCCCGAGATCGGCTTCACGCCGGTAAATGCCGTCATGGCCGATATGTCGCTTGCGAACGGGGCGCTTTCGGGGCTGACACTGAACGGTCGGGCGATGACGGACAATCAGATCGCCGGTGGCCGTCTGGCTGCGAACTTTGCCCTGCGCGACGACGACGGGCCTGCCATGCAGGCTGCGCTGGATGCGGTTGCGCGCGATCTCGTCATGCGGTTCCAGGATCCGGCCACGGACCCCACTCTAACGCCAGGCGCCGCGGGGCTGTTTACCGATGGCGGCGGTGCCTTCGATCCTCTGGACGAGCTTGGTCTGGCGGGCAGGCTGGCGATCAACGCACTGGTCGATCCGGCGCAGGGCGGCGACCTGTGGCGGCTACGCGACGGGATCGGCGCCGCCGCGCCCGGCCCGGTAGGTGAAGGCCGGCAACTGGATCGGATGGTGGCGGCCCTCTCTGAATCTCTGGCCGCCGCCAGCGGCCCCTTCGGGCCCGGATCACGCAGCTTCGGCGGACTGGCCGGGGCGCTGATCTCGGTCGTG
Source organism: Paracoccaceae bacterium (assembly GCA_050485905.1). Classification (GTDB taxonomy): domain Bacteria; phylum Pseudomonadota; class Alphaproteobacteria; order Rhodobacterales; family Rhodobacteraceae; genus JAWLCA01. Next base: position 15,202 of record JBJHCH010000040.1, read on the forward strand.
GGCACGAGCCGCAACCTGGCCGAGGCCGATCAGGGCTATCAGGCCGCTCGACTGGGCGAACTACGCATGCTGGAGGCGCGCAACGGCGTCGATACCGACGACGAGTTGCAGCGGCTGCTGCTGATCGAGCGCGCCTACGCGGCCAATGCCCGCGTCATTAGCGCAGTGGATGAAATGATGATGGCCATCCTAAGGATCTGATCCCATGTTCCGAGTTGATAACAGCGATCTTGCCAGATCCATGATGCTGCGTCGCCAGATGGCCGACCTGAAGACCGCGACCGCCCGGCACTCGACCGAGATGACCACGGGCCGAACCACAGATCCCGGCAGGAAGCTGAACGGCGACTTTGCCGCGCTGGCGGGCGTTCAGCGCGCGCTGGCCCAGGTGGACAGCTATCGCAACATCATTGCCGAAGCCGATCTTCACTACACGACGATGCAGCATGCCCTGGACAAGATCGACACCCTGACGACCGAGGGCGGCACGCGCTTGTTATTCATTACCACGCAGAGCCAGCCGATCCTGCTGCAGCGAGAGGCGGAAACCGTCTGGCAAGAGATGGGAACCGTGCTGAGCATGCTCAATAGCCAGATTGGCGGTCGCACCATGTTCGCCGGCATTGCCACCGATGGCCCGGCGATGATGGATCGCGACACCATCCTTGCAAATTTGCAGTCCGAGATCGCGCTTGCTGGTGCGACCACCGCTGCAGATGTGAGTGCCGTCATCTCGAATTGGTTCGATGCGGGAAACGCCTATCTCGGCAGCCCAACGGCGCTGGCGCCCTATCAACTGGCCACGGGCGAGACGATGGCGCCGCCGCCCACCGCGAACGAGCCAGCACTGACCGAACTGCTCAAGGGCATGGCAACGATGGCCCTGCTGTCGCAGGGTTTGATGGCCGGCGACGATATGGTGCGCTTCCAACTGACCCAGGGCGCGGCGAACACGATGATTGGCGCGCAGCCTGCGCTGGCCGACCTGCGCGCCGCCGTGGGTATCGGCGAGGCGCAGATCGACAAGGCCGACACCCGCCTGACGAGCGAGCGGGTGTCGTTGCAGCGCGCGCTGTCCGACCTAATCGCCGTCGATCCATATGAGGCTGCGGTCAGACTGGAAGAGACCCAGACCCGGCTCGAATCGCTTTTCGCCATCACCGCGCGCCTGTCGCGCCTCAGCCTTGCGGATTACCTTAGATGAGAAGAATTCTCGCGGCCCTGATGCTGGGGCTGTTGATGCCTGCACTCGCCCTGGCCAATCCGGTCAGGATAAAGGATCTGGTCGAATTCGACGGCGTGCGCGGCAACGATCTGGTGGGCTATGGCCTTGTCGTCGGCCTCAATGGCTCTGGCGACGGTCTACGCAACTCGCCCTTCACTGAAGACATCATGTCGAACATCCTGGAACGGCTCGGCGTGAACGTTACTGGCGAGCAGTTCCGGCCGCGTAACGTGGCGGCCGTCTTTGTGACGGCCACACTGCCGCCATTTGCCCGCGCCGGCGGACGGATCGACGTGACAGTTTCCGCCATCGGCGATGCAAAAAGCCTGCTCGGCGGCACCCTGATCATGACACCCCTGAACGGTGCGGACGGTCAGATCTATGCCGTGGCCCAAGGTGCGATCATTGCAGGTGGATTCTCGGCCGAGGGTGACGCGGCAACGGTTGTGCAGGGTGTTCCCACCGCAGGGCTGATCCCCGGCGGCGCACGGGTGGAGCGCGAGATCGAGTTCGACTTCACGGGGCTTAACCAGGTGCGTCTGGCCCTGCGCAGCCCCGATTTCACGACCGCCTCCCGGATTGAGGGGGCGATCAATGCCGCCTATGGCCGTCAGGTCGCCGCGATGATGGATTCCGGAACAGTTGTATTCGACGTGCGCGCCAGCCGTGCGCCCTCGCCCGCCCACGCGCTGGGCCAGATCGAGAATATTGCCGTACAGCCCGAATCGCGTGCCCGAGTCGTGGTAGACCATCGATCCGGCACCATCGTGATGGGCAATGACGTGCGTATCAGCCGAGTCGCGGTCGCCCAGGGCAATCTGACACTCAGGATCGAGGAGGCGCCGATCGCGGTGCAACCCAACCCGTTCTCACCCGGCGAGACGGTAATCGTGCCACGCACGCGCGCCGAGATCGGTGAAACGCAGACGACGGGCCTCGCCGAGGTCATCGGCGGCACCACATTGTCCGAGGTTGTTTCGGGGCTGAATGCGCTCGGCGTGAGCCCGCGCGAGATGATCGATATCCTGAAGAGCATCAGCGCCGCCGGGGCGCTTCACGCCGAATTCGTCGTCCGATAGGGGTTATCGTCAGTGCCGCGTCCAGCCCGAGGGTGGGCGGGTGGGGTCGGATTCGGCTTCTTCGTAGACACCTTCGATGATGTCATGGTCAGGCCGATGCGCCGGACGCGGCCGGCGCCCGGTCTCGTTGACTTCACCGGCCATCACGCTTGCGTGAATTCGAACGTTGCGGCGGGTCCAGTCAAACAGCGCCATGCGCACTTGCGAAACCATCAGCGACAGCCCCACGGCATCAGTCAGAAACCCCGGCGTCAGCAGCAGTGCGCCAGCGAAGAGGATCATCGCGCCATGTGCCAGCGCGGGTGCCGGATCCTGCAGATCCTCCAGCGACCGGCGCAACTCTGCCAGTACGCGCAGCCCCTGCTGGCGCAAAAGGAAGGCGCCCAGAAGCGCGGTCGCAACGACGATCGCCAAGGTCGGCCACAGCGTCAGCCAGCCGCCCACCTGAATGAACAGGGCGATCTCGATCAGCGGCACGGCGATCAGCAGGACCAGAAGCCACATCGGCATCTCCTTCTTGGTGGGTGCTGCGGTGGACTTGACCCCGCCGCTGCCTTACATAGGAACAAAGCGCGTGGGTTACCAACCCGTGTAAGACCCTTTCCGAGGCGCCGATGAGTTCTGCCGTGATCCAGCTTCTCGTTCTCGCAGGAATTGCGATTTTCCTGATCCTGCGCCTGCGCAATGTTCTTGGCACGCGTGAAGGGTTCGAGAAACCGCCGCTGCCGATGGGGGGCGAGGGTGAAGGCCGCCGCGGCCCCCGGCGTGATTTCGAGGTGATCGAGGGCGGGGTGGATACCGATATTACCGATCACGTCCCGGACGGCAGCCCTGCCGCCAAGGCTCTGGCGGCGATGAAGATGGCAGAGCCAGGCTTCCACGTTGGCGAGTTCCTGCATGGTGCTCGTGGCGCCTACGAGATGATCCTGATGGCTTTCGAGAACGGCGATCTGGATTCGATCCTGCCGTTTTTGTCGCGCGACGTGTACGAGACCTTTGCCGAGGTGGTCGAACTGCGCGAACGCGAGGGGCTGAAGGTCGATGCGACCTTTGTTGGCGTTCGTGAGCTGTCACTTGTCACCGCAGATTTCAACCGCGACACGCAAGAGGCCGAGGTCACGGTGCGCTTCGTTGGCGAACTGACGTCCGTCGTGAAGAATGCCGCGGGCGAGGTCGTCGAAGGCAACGCGAACGAGATCAAGCGGCAGAAGGACGTGTGGACCTTTGCCCGCAAGATGGGCGCCGACAATCCGAACTGGCAGCTTGTCGCCACCGGCGAGTGACGATCTCCCGGATCGGCCGGGTGCCAAGGCCCGGCAGGGCATGAGCCGGCGGCGCCGGCTCAGCGCCGAGGAGGAGCGGCTTTGGCGCAGCGTCGCCGAAACCGCGGCGCCACTCCACCACCAGCCGCCGCCCGGAACACTTGCGGCTGCCAAGGACGAACTACGCGCTGCTCCTCAGGGCGCCAAGCACCCCGCGCCGCCACGCAAGCGGATGCCCGTCTTTCAGATCGGCGCAAAGGCCGCACCCCCGATGCGCGGCCACGACTTGGCGCCACCAATCCCTGACCAACTGGCCGCAATGCCGCTCCAGATGGACCGCAAGGCGCATCAGCGCATGACCCGCGGTCGTCTTTCGCCCGAGGCTCGGATCGACCTGCATGGGATGACGCTGGCGCAGGCTCAGCCAGCGCTGGTGCGCTTCGTGCTCGCGGCGGCGGCGCAGGGAAAGCGGCTGGTCCTCGTGATCACGGGCAAGGGCCGTGTGGGCAGCGACGACGGCCCGATCCCTCAGCGCCCCGGTGCGCTCAAGCATCAGGTACCGCTTTGGCTGCACCAGCCCCCGCTTTCGGCGTTGGTGCTGCAGATCACCGAGGCCCATGTCCGCCACGGAGGCGCGGGCGCCTACTATGTTTATCTGCGACGCAACCGTTAGTGCGTCCGCGCACTGTTGGAGAAGTGCCTGCGCCCTTGGGGCGATGACCGAAGACCTTCGCCTTATGCCGCGTTAGTCGCTTCCATTGAGTCCAACGTTCTTTTCTCTGCCCACCTCTCGCACGATCTCGCCGATCTGCATGAGCTGGGTCGACAGGGGATTGGTCGTTCGCCAGACCATTCCGATGGTGCGCGACGGGCCGGGCTTCGGAAACCGGGCGACCGATACATCCGCCGAGCGCGTTTCGAGCGCGAGCGCCATCTCGGGAATCAGTGTTACCCCGATGCCCGCTCCGACCATCCGGACAAGGGTGGAAAGCGAACTTCCCTCCATCAAGTGGCGCGGCTGAGCCTTGGCGAACTGGCAGAACGACAGGGCCTGATCGCGGAAGCAATGTCCCTCTTCCAGCAAGAGCAGGCGCATCGTCTGCAGCGCCTTGGGGCTGGGCACAGGCTTTCCGGCATCCTCCGCGGGGCGTACCAGCACGAAATCCTCGTCGAAAAGCGCAAACTCCCTGAGCGTTGGTTCTGAAATCGGCAGCGCGACAATGGCAAGATCGAGGTGCCCCCCCAACAGATCGTCGATCAGCGCGCTGGTTACGGATTCCCGCAGTTCAGGCTCCAGCTCCGGGAAATGCCGGGACAGTGCCGCAATGATTTCGGGGAGAAGATAAGGCGCGACGGTCGGAATGATGCCTAGCCGCAGCCTGCCGGCAAGCGGCCCGCTGGATGCCCGTGCGAGGTCTTCCAACTCCTCGACGGAAAGCAGGATCTGACGCCCCTTGCGGACAAAGTCCTCTCCTATTGCGGTCAGGCGGATCTTGCGCGCGCTGCGTTCGACGAGCGGTGCGCCAAACATCCGCTCCAGTTCCTTGATCTGAAGCGAGAGCGCAGGCTGCGAGATAGAGCATGCCTCGGCCGCGCGTCCGAAATGCTCGTACCGCGCGAGTGCATCGAAATAGCGGAGCTGCTTGAGCGTAAGATTGGTCATTTGCTCAGCTTATCGCGCCATTTAGTTTATTCAATTGGTGTTTATGGTATCTGCGAGCTATGCTGCCTTGGTAGCGATGCATCGGCCTCACCAGCCTGATGCTCTCAGCAAATGGAGAATCCCATGGACGGAAATGACATGAAGCCCACCGGGGGCTGCCCCGTGATGCATGGCGGCAATACGACGGTGGCTCAGCCCGTCACCAAATGGTGGCCGAGCACACTGAACATCGACATCCTGCACCAGCATGGCGCCCGCACCAACCCGATGGACCCCGGCTACGATCATCGCAAGGCGGTGAAGGGGCTGGATTTCGAGGCGGTGAAGGCCGATCTGCACGCGCTGATGACGGACAGCCAGGAGTGGTGGCCGGCTGACTGGGGCCATTATGGTGGGCTTTTCATCCGGCTGGCATGGCATGCGGCAGGTTCCTACCGTCTAGGCGATGGTCGCGGTGGTGCAGGGTCGGGCAACATCCGTTTCGCGCCGCTGAATTCCTGGCCCGACAATGCGAGCCTCGACAAGGCGCGGCGCCTGCTGTGGCCGATCAAGAAGAAATATGGCAATGCCCTGTCCTGGGCCGATCTGATCGTTCTGTCCGGCACCATCGCCTATGAGTCGATGGGGCTGAAGACCTTTGGCTTCGGCTTTGGCCGCGAGGATATCTGGGGGCCGGAGATCGACATCAACTGGGGTAACGACAGCCAGCTTCTTGCCCCATCGGACGAGCGTGTCGAGGACATCAACGACCCCAACACGATGTACGACCCGCTTGCCGCGTCGCACATGGGCCTGATCTATGTGAACCCCGAAGGGGTGAACGGCAATCCCGATCCGGCGCTGACGGCCAAATACGTGCGCATGACCTTCTCGCGCATGGCGATGAATGACGAGGAGACCGCCGCCCTGACCGTCGGGGGGCACACCGTCGGCAAGTGCCACGGGTTCGAAGCCGAGATCGGCGAAGCGCCCGAGGGCGCGCCCATCGCCGAGGCGGGCTTTGGCTGGAACAATCCCGGGTTCGAGAACAAGGCGAATCGGGCGCATACATCTGGTCTGGAAGGTGCCTGGACGAGCAATCCGACCCGGTGGGACAACGGCTATCTTGATCTGCTTTTCGGTTATGAATGGGAGCCTCGGAAATCCCGTGCTGGGGCATGGCAGTGGGAGCCCATCGACATCGCCGAGGAGCACAAGGTGCCCGACGCGACAGATCCGTCGATCCGGCACAACCCGATCATGACCGACGCCGACATGGGGATGAAGGTCGATCCGATCTACCGCGAGATCTGCGAGCGGTTCCACAAGGACCCGGCCTATCTGGCCGATACCTTCGCCCGCGCCTGGTTCAAGTTGACCCATCGCGACATGGGGCCGAAGGTCAACTACTACGGTCCTGACGTACCCAAGGAAGACCTGATCTGGCAGGATCCCGTTCCGGCTGGCCCGACTGGCTATGACGTTGCGGTCGTCAAGGCGAGGATCGCAGCGAGCGGCCTGTCGGCCGCCGAGATGATCGCCACCGCTTGGGACAGCGCCCGCACCTTTCGCGGTTCGGACAAGCGTGGCGGCGCGAACGGCGCGCGCATTCGCCTTGCGCCGCAAAAGGACTGGGCGGGCAACGAGCCGGATCGCTTGGCCCGCGTGCTGAGTGTCCTGGAACCAGTCGCGGCGGAAACCGGTGCGTCGGTTGCCGATGTGATCGTTCTTGCGGGCAATGTCGGTCTGGAGCAGGCGATCAAGGCTGCGGGTCACGACGTCGAGGTTCCCTTTGCACCCGGACGCGGCGATGCGACGGACGAACAGACAGATGCCGACAGCTTCAGCGTGCTGGAGCCTGTGGCCGACGGGTTCCGCAACTGGCAGAAGCAAGACTATGCGGTGAGCGCCGAGGAACTGATGCTGGACCGGGCACAACTGCTGGGCCTGACGGCCGCCGAAATGACGGTTCTGGTTGGCGGGCTGCGCGTTCTGGGTGCGAACCATGGCGGATCAAGGCATGGCGTGTTCACCGACCGTGAAGGTCAGTTGACGACCGACTTCTTCGTCAACCTGACCGACATGGCCTACAGTTGGCACCCGGTTGCGGGAGGCGGCACCTACGAACTCCGCGACCGCAAGACCGGCGCGGTGAAGTGGACGGCGACCAGCGCCGACCTGGTGTTCGGGTCCAACTCGATCCTGCGGGCCTATGCCGAGGTCTATGCGCAGGACGACAATGCCGGGAAGTTCGTGCGCGACTTCGTGGCGGCCTGGACCAAGGTGATGAACGCGGACCGCTTCGACCTGGTCGCCTGACGCGAGCGCGCGGATAGCGAGTCTACCCGGGCAGGGTCACCATCCAGGAAGGCCGGCAACCGGAGGGTTGCCGGCCGTCTTGTTCGATGTAGCGCGATGCGCCGAAGTGCTGCCGCTTGTCTCTTGAATCTGGCGACTCCCCGACTGATCGCCTACCGTTCAGTCTCATCGGACCAAGCGTCGAGGCTGGAGGGGCTCGTAAAGCATGGAGTGGATCGGACGTAACCTGGTACGCGTGCTGGCGTTGGCCTCCATCGTCTCGACGGCGGCCCCGGGCGTGGCAGGGGCGGATCATCGGTCCGAGGTTCTGGGTAACTGGTACCGGATGATCCTCGAACTGGTTCGGCACACACCCACCTATACGCCCCCGGTCGCCAGCCGTGCCTTTGCCTACACCGCGCTTGTTGCCTATGAGGCCACGGCGTCGGGCGACGGGCCGCTGCAGACACTGGCGGGTCAGGTGGCCGCCCTGCCGCCACCGCCCGATCGTGAACTCGGGTCGGAATATGCCGAGGACGTGATCCTGAACGCTGCCCTAGGGCACGCGGTTGATGTCTATTTCGCCAACACCGGCCCCACAGGCCAGCGCGCCAAGGCGGCACTGGCCCGGCGGCTCGATGCGCTGGTTGCCGGGGGGCTGGACGAAAGCACGCTCGCCCGCTCGCAGGCTTACGGCGCCGCACTGGCCGAGGCGATCATTGCCGCCTCGGCTGACGACGGCGGCGCGCTGGTGGAGAACCTGGGCTTCCCTGTCACCTACACCGCCGGTGCCACGGCAGGCGACTGGGTTCCCACGAGCACGATCCGGTTGCAGCAGCACCCGCTTCTGCCCGGCTGGGGCAGCAACCGCCCGCTCGTGCTGCCCGATGGCGCTGCCTGCCCACTGCCCCCGCCACCCGCCTATTCCGAAGACCCGGTCTCGTCCTTCCATGCCGAGGCGCTGGAGGTTTACGAGGTGACGCGCGCCCTGACCGAGGATCAGGCGCAGGTCGCCCGTTTCTGGGCGGACGATCCGATGCTCTCACCCACGCCCCCCGGCCATTGGGTCGCAATCGTCCTGCAGATCGCGGAACGGGACGCGCTTCCGGTCGAACGGCAGGTCGATGCGCTGGTGCGCGTCGGCCTTGCTGTGTCGGACAGCTTCGTCGTGTGCTGGCGTGACAAGTATATCTACAACCTGCTGCGCCCCGTGACCTACATCCGCGCCAGCATCGACCCGAACTGGCAACCGCTGCTGATCACGCCCCCCTTTCCCGAATATCCGTCGGGCCATTCCACCCAGTCGGGCGCGGCCGCGCAGGTGCTGACCCAAGTCTTCGGCGACCCCTTTCCCTTCACGGATCGCACGCACGAAGATGATGGCCTGCCCGCCCGCGATTTTCCCGATTTCTGGGCTGCGGCCGAGGAGGCAGGATTCTCTCGCCTTTACGGCGGCATCCATTTCCGCGCCGCCATCGAGCGCGGGCTGGATCAGGGCGCCTGCGTGGGCGACCATGTGAACGCGCTGCAGACATGGAAATGACGCCCGCCCGCGCCTTGGCCCTGGCCGCCCTGCTTGCCGCGCTGCCCGCTACGGCTGGGGCAGAGAAGCCCGTCGTGCCCGACTTCGTCGAAGAGACCGTCTCTGCCGGTTTCGATCACAGTTTCACCGGCGAGTGGGAATTCATGGTGGGCGGCGGCGCGGCCGTCTTCGACTGTTCCGGCAATGGCCTGCCCGATATCTTCGCGGCAGGCGGCACGTCACCCGCTGCGCTTTTCCGGAATGACAGTACACCCGGCGGCCCTGTCACGCTGACTCGTATCGAGAGCGGCCTGGAACAGAACGACGTGGCCGGTGCCTATGCCATCGATATCGACGGCGACGGTATTCTTGACCTTGTCTTGCTGCGCGTCGGCCCGGATCGCCTGATGCGCGGTCTGGGCGATTGCCGGTTCGAGGATGCGACTGCGCGCTGGGGCTTCGACGGGCTGGACCTGTGGTCCACCGCTTTCGCCGCGACATGGGAGCAGGGGCAAGCCTGGCCCACGCTTGCCATCGGCACCTATATCGACCGCACCGAAGAGGCGTTTCCCTGGGGCAACTGCACGGCGAACCAGCTTTACCGGCCCAGCCCGTCCGGCAACGGCTTCGATGCGCCGTTGCCCCTGCTGCCGGGCTTTTGCGCGCTGTCGATACTGTTCACTGACTGGGACCGCAGCGGAACGCCGGCCCTGCGCGTGTCGAATGACCGCGAATACTACAAGGGCGGGCAGGAACAACTCTGGCGGCTTGATCCGGGGCAGCCGCCGGTCGCTTATACCGAGGCTGACGGGTGGCAGCGGCTGCGCATCTGGGGCATGGGCATCGCGCAGGACGATCTCGATTTCGACGGCTACCCGGAATACTTCCTGACCAGCATGGCCGACAACCGGCTGCAGAAACTGGCCGAGATCCCGGCGGATGGCGGGCCCAGCCCCCGGTATGTGGATATCGCGCTGAAATCCGGCGTCACGGCTCACAGGCCCTACACGGGGGGCGATATCCGCCCGTCGACCGCCTGGCATGCCCAGTTCGGCGATGTGAACAACGATGGGCTGTCGGATCTTTTCGTGGTGAAGGGTAATGTCTGGGAGATGCCGGATTTCGCCGAGGATGACCCGAACAATCTGCTGCTTCAACGCCCCGACGGCACGTTCGAGGAGGCGGGCGACCGCGCGGGGATCGTGTCGATGCGGCAGGGGCGTGGGGGGGCGCTGGCGGATCTGAACGCCGACGGGTGGCTGGACATGATCGTCATCAACCGCAACGAGCCGGCGCAGGTCTGGCGCAATACCGGCGGAGGTGGCGGCAACTGGGTTCAGATCGCCCTGTCGATGCCCGGCCCGAACCGGGATGCCATCGGCGCGTGGATCGAGCTTCGTCGGCCCGATGGCCGTGTCCAGCACCGCGAGGTGGCGATTGGTGGCGGGCATGCGGGCGGGGTTCTGGGGTGGCAGCATTTCGGGCTGGGGGACGAGGCCGGGGCGGAGATCCGTGTCCTGTGGCCCGATGGGTCGGAAAGCCCGTGGCATGGCCTGTCGGCAAACGCCTTCTGGAAGATAGAGGCCGGGCAGCCGCCTGAGAAGGTCGCCGATAGGTAGGGTGATCTGGGGATCGTTTGCCCTTGGATGGCGCGGGTTGGGCCGCCCCGAAACCGCCCTTTGTGCACGTTGTGCACGCGTGCACAACTTTCGATTTCTTTTTATTTCAACGGCTTATGATTTTTCGTTTACCGGATTTTAACCCCTGAGCATGCACGCGCAGGCTGTCGGTCAGGCGCCATGGACGGCGGGCGCTGGCCCGCCGCCGGGCCGAACTCACCCCTCGCGGACCACGGCTATCGCCTCGATCTCATACTGCAGCGCGGGGGACAGACAGTTGGTGATCGTCGTGCGGGCCGGGAACGGGGCCGAGAAGAATTCGGGATAGAGCGCGTTGAATTCCGCCACCCGCTCGGCGTCGCGGACGTAGTTCCGGGTCTGGATCACATGGGCCATGTCGCTGCCCGCGGTGGCGAGGACGCGGGACAGGTTTTCCATCGAGCGGCGCATCTCTCCCTCGAACGTGTCGGCGACGATCTTGCCGGTCGCATCGACCGATGCCTGCCCCGAGACGAAGACGAACTGGCCCACCCGAACCGCCGGGCTGAAGGGCAGGTGCGAGCGGGGCGTGTCGGGGTCGAGCGGGTATTCGATCATTCGGATCTCCTTGTGATGGGCGCATTGCGCGCCCGATGGGATTGGCTGCCGGATGTGATCATCGCAGGGCCGCTGCCGCAACGGCGGCGCGTACCGTCAGACGAAACGCAGGGCGCTCGCCGTCGTGGCCCGGTCGGGCCTAGACTGCTGGACATCCCATCCGCAGACGGACCCCGGATCATGCGCGTCTTCGTTGCCTCGCTCGCCACCGAGACCAACACCTTTGCCCCGCTCTATGTCGACCGCTCGGCGTTCGAGGAGGCGTTCTATGCCCCGCCGGGCA
>JBJHCH010000041.1:0-25104 GCA_050485905.1 Paracoccaceae bacterium
GCCCACAGACGAGCTTGCTACTTGGGGGCCGCTCGCCTGTGGGCTTTGCTACCCCCGGAGTGGATCAGTTTTGGATGATCATCCCGGGCCAATTTCGAATGCACATTGACAAGTTGGTGAGGATCGACGGGATCACCCCCTCAGCCATCACTGTCGGGCGGGGCTGCCTCGACACCGTCCCAAGCGCGCATGCGGCAGGAACGCCGGTGATCTTCTTCGATGACGCCGCGCGAATCACGGAGGACAGCTGGGCCGCAGGCGAGACCCTTGCGATCCGGCTGCTACCTGAGACCGGGCGCGGCACGCTCGCTTTCGCACTCGCGCCCGAGGACAGCGTGACGCTCGACCGCCGCGCCATTCGGCCCCTGCCGCCCGGCCGAGTGCAGGCAAACGGCAGCTATGCTCCCGATGTCGATGCGCTGGTGGCGGGCGACGTTGAACTGACCTGGGCCCATCGCGACCGTCTGACCCAGACCAGCCCCGTGATCGTCGATCACACTGGCGCTTCGATCGGGCCCGAGCCAGGGGTCGGCTATGCTGTCGAGGTTCGCTGGATCGACCCCGATACCGGCACGGCCATCCAGACGCCCGGCATCGTGATCGACGCCGGCACCAGCACCAGCTGGATCCTCGCGCCCGACGACATTCCGGAAAGTGGCGCCCCTGACCGTACGGCCGAGATCGACATCGCCGTCCGGTCGCGTCGGATGGTCGGCGGCGCCTGGCTCACCGACTTTGATGCCCGACACATCCGCCTGACCGCCCCCTTTGCCGCCGGTTGGGATCGCGGCTGGGGCTTCCTCTGGGGCAGCTGACCTGCTCCCAGCGGCTGCGCGGCACGGTCGCCGCGCAGGCCGAACCTTTCATCACGATCACAAGCGAGACCACGCATGTCGGAACGGATCATGCCGGGGCTGGGGCTGCGCGCCTTCTACGCCCCCGGCCAACGCAACTGGGGCACCAGCGTCAGCGAGGACCTGCGCACCCTCTCGGTACTGGTGCAAGCCCGCGCGCTGTCGCGCAGCGCGGCTTTGCCGGGAAGCGGCAGCTCCGGTGATATCCGCATCGTCCCGGCTGGCGCGCCCTCCCATGCCAATGCGCTGGCGCTCTGGGACGGCGAACCGGGGGCAGAAAACTGGGTCTATCTCACCCCGCAAGAGGGTTGGCAGGTCTGGATCGCTGATGAAGCCCGGCATGTGCGATTCACGGGAGGGGCATGGGTCGAGGTGCCGCGGCCGGGTGTCGTGCGCATCCGCACCCTGACTGGCACAGCGCATACACTGGAATTGATCGATCTGGGCAGCATCCTCGAGACGACCGGGTCGTCCGCCGTCACCGTGACAATTCCGGATGAGGCCTCGGTGCCGTTCGAAATCGGCGCGCTGGTCAATGTCACGCAGGTCGGCGCGGGGATCGCCACGGTCACGGCGGCAGCTGGGGTGTCGCTCAATGGCGTGGTGGCTGGATCGGTGGCGCTCGATGGCCAATGGTCGGGCGTCGCCCTCGTGAAGCGCGGGGCGGATGCCTGGGTCATTCAGGGCGCACTGGCGGGGCCTGTCGCATGAGCCTGCTGATGATGCGCGCCGCGATCCTCGCGCAGGGCGGCGATGTCGCTCCGCCGGTCGATATCGGCTCGGCATGGCAGCTCGACACAACCCGTCGCCCAGCGGGCTACACGCTGTCCGATGGCAACCAGACCGCGGTGAACACCTCTGGCGGCAACGATTACCGCCGCTGGATGCCCACAGCGAAGGCAATCCTGCCCACGGACGGACGGCGCTATTGGGAAGTGCTCTGCGCGCCCGGCGGGACCAGCAGTTTCGACGGCTACATGGGCATGGTTTCGGACGCCCAGCGCGAGGAATTCAATGTCGGCAACAATCCAATCACGCTGGGCTCGATCGGGTATCGCGGCAATGGAACGCTCTGGTCGTCGAACACCAGTAGCCCGTTTCAGCGCCTGACCGGGCTCGCGCCGCACGGGGCGGGCGATGTGGTGATGTTTGTGCTTGATCCCGGCACGGCCAGCCTCTGGGTCGGGGTGAATGGCGTCTGGCGGGATGACCCGGTCAGTGGCGCGCCGACATGGACTGCAGTGCCCAGCGCCGCCTTTTATCCTCATATCCAGGGGCGCGATCCGGGCGATGGCGGCACCCTGCGCTCACTGCCCTCACAATTCAGCTATCCGGTGCCGCCCGGAGTACAGGCGCTGGGCTTCGAGGATCCTGACCTGCGCATTTATCAGGCGCAGGCCTTCATCGAGCTCGGCTGGGATCGCGACCTCAGCCTCGCCGAATTCGAAGCTTGGCTCGATCTCGGCGGTGGCGCGCGCCTCACCTCAGGAAACGCCTCGCTATTTCTCGATCACGGCGGGGGCACAGCGTTCTCCGCTGCCCATGCATCTCTTTACATCGAAGTGGAACTGCCATGAGTTACATTCTGCATCTGGGCCACCAGCCCACCGACATCGCCGGCATCTCCGGGCTCCTGAGCACTGTGGCCGGAGGGTTCGACCCGACGCTCGATGTCAATTCGATCCGGCACAGCGGCACATTCACTTATTCAGCGCCGTTCTCCTTCTCGGTACCCGAGCCAGCGGGCGATCTATGGCTGGGGTTCCGCTACGTGCCGCCCAACGCCGACGCCAACAGCATCAACCGGTCCGAAGCGAGCTTTCTGGAATTCTACAGCGCGACCAACGTGCTGCTGGCCCAGATCAAGCCGATCACGACGACCAATCGATATCACGCCATCGCTGCTGGCGACACCAGCGTGCAGGGCAGCTCCTCCTACACCGCCGCTAATGGTCAGCCGCAATGGATCGATGTGCGGGTTGCCGTCGGCGCCGAGATCACCATCGAATTCTATGTCGAGGGCGTGCTGCAATCGACGGCGACCGCGGCGAACACGAATGCCAAGGGTAAGCCCCGCCACGTGGTCTTTGCCAACACGGCCCTGCACGGGATTTCGGCGAACCGGACCTGGTACTACGCCCATATTGCAGCCCTCGACGGCGTCTCGACCATCGGGCGGCGCTTCGTGCGCCGAAGCCCCAACGCCATTGCCAGTTTCAACGAGATGGTGGGCAGCATCGACGCGCTGCGCGACGGCGACGTCGCCACGCGGGTTGCCAGCACCGCAGCAGGACAGCGCATGTCCTTCTCGCTCACTGGCCCGACCGGCCCGGCCTCGGTCTCGGCCATCGCGGGCGTGCATCTCAAGCAGATCGCGCAAGCGGGTACGGATGGACCCGACGCCACGGCAGGGTTTCTGCGCATGAGTGGCGTGAACCATGACGCCGCCCCGGTGACGGTTCCAAGTCTTGCGCCCGTTCCGGTTTATTCCAGCTGGGCGGTGAACCCGGTCGATACGAGCCCCTGGAGCGATCTGACCTTGCCCAACGAGGTCGGGATCCTGTCCGCATGACTCCGCGTCGCTCTGGGCAGGGCCATGTCCGTATGCCGGATGCCGAGTTCGAGGAACTTCTCGCTCGGGCGGCCGAGGAAGGCGCAAAGCGCGCGCTGGCCGATGTTGGGCTCGATGGCACCGAGGCCGCCATAGATGTCCGCGATCTGCGCAGCCTGCTGGCCTCGATCCGCTTCATCCGTCGCACCGCTGTGCAGACCACGGTGCATATCATCACAACGGGCGTCATCCTGGCACTCCTCGCCGGGATCGCGCTGAAGCTCAAAGTCTTCGGCCCCGGCGGCTGAGCGCAAACAACATCAAGACACCAACCATCCTGAGCCCGTCGTGCCCCTCGGCGGGTCTTTTCATTTGGAGCCCCTCAATGCCCGATCCCATCCGCACCTTCCGCCATTTCCGCGAGGTCCCCGACGGCCTCTGGCGCTGGCCGAACTTCTCGCCTGCGGAAATCGCCTGCCGCGGCACGGGCCAGCTGAAGCTGCACGCACAAGCGCTGGACAAACTACAGTCCCTGCGCGACCGGCTGGGCAAGCCGCTGATCGTCCGCTCCGCCTATCGCAGCCCAGAGCACAATCGGCGCATAGGTGGCGCCCCGCGCTCGAAGCACATGGATGGCACGGCCTTCGACATCGCCATGTCGAACCATGATCCGGTGGCGTTCGAGGCCGCGGCCCGCGAGGTAGGGTTCCTCGGCTTCGGATTTTATCCGCGCTCGGGGTTCATCCATGTCGATCTCGGGCCTGCTCGGACATGGGGCGAGCGCTTCCCAGTGCGCGCGGTGCCGTTTGCCGCCGAGGCCCCGCCCGGGCGCGAGGTGCTGGCCGACAGCCGCACGCTGCGCGGGACGGGTGCAGCGGGCGTGGCGACCGTGGGCGCTGCCGGCGTCGAGGTCGCGCAGGAGGTTCTGGCCGAAGCGCAGGGTGCCGTCCTGCCGCTGGTGCCCTATCTCGACACCCTCCGCTGGCTGTTCATCGCCCTGGCGCTGGGCGGGATCGCGGTGGCGGTCTGGGCGCGGCTCGACGACTGGAAGAAGGGCCTGCGCTGATGTGGGCCAGCCTTGCGGTCGGGCTTCTCGCCCGGCCATGGGCGCGGCGAGTGGCGGCCATCGCCCTCGTCGCGCTCACCATCGCCCTGTTCATCCTCAACCTTCGCCGCCAGGGCGAGCGCGCAGGTCGCGCTTCCGAGCGGCTCGAAATACTGGAGCGCACCGATGCCATCCACCGCCAGATGCTGGACGCCGCCGCGCGCCGCCCTCGCAGCCGCGACGATCTTCTTGACCGGTTGCGCGACGGGGGGTTCTGACGCCCTGCCGAGCCCCTGCCCGCCCGTGGTGGACTACAGCAGGGGTGAGCAAGCGCGCATCGCCGAAGAAGTGGCCGCGCTGCCTGAGGGGGCGCTGATCCCGGACTGGCTCGCCGACTACGCCGTCCTGCGCGCCCAGGCGCGAGCCTGTGCGAGGAGGTAGTCTCGAGCGCCATTCGAAATCATGGCGCGACTGCGGGCATCCGGCTATTCTCGCCTGATGAACGAGGACGACGAAAAGCGCGTTGCAGCAAGGCTGGCCAGGATCATGGCCATGCTCTGCGTGCGCAACACGCAGCTCGAGACGCTGCATGCCGGACTGGGACCCATCACCCGGGCCGGCGACTACTCGGATGTCTTCGTGGTGGACGCAGAAGGCAGGCGCATCCCCTGGTCGGAGGTCTCGCGCTTCGACGACGCCGAGATGCGCCAGTTGATGCAGGAAATTGTCAACCGCCTCTATACCTTCCATCTCGAAGCTGACGATCCCAAGCTTCAGGCAACCATCGAACGCTGGATGGGCGCCGCGACGACGTGGGACAAGCCGGAAATCGATCACCGGATGCTCAGTCGCCGGCAGGAATAGCGCAGCGACAGGCCGACCAGGACCCATTCGAGGACGATAGGCGTTGGGGCAAATGTCCTGATGGCCCTTGCTCGCGCAACTTCGACAATCAACTGGACCATGCGAGCAGGCCACGCCTGCTGTCGTTGTGCCGCGTCAACGGAGCCGCACGGAATGACCCCGAAACACCCCGAGATCATCGTCACGCTGACCGGCCAGGACGGCAACGCCTTTGCCGTGCTCGGCCGTTGCCGCGAGGCCGCTCGCGATGCCGGGATCTCCGAGGACGAGATCGCCGTCTTCATGGCCGAGGCCATGGCAAAAGATTACAATCATCTGCTGCAGACCGCCATACGCTGGTTCGAGATCAGGTAACCGGAAGCGCGCGCCGGTCAGGCCCCGCCGGCCCCGATACTCCCGACCATAAGGAGGTCTGCGTTTTTCAATACCCGGCATCACCCGACGTCAGCGACGGTCCGCCTGCCATCCGCCTGCCATTCGGGAAGGCCACCGTCGAGGCGGTGCGCGCGCAAACCCTGTGCCCGCAGCACCGCAACAGCATGATGCGCGTAGACACAGTAGGGTCCCCGGCAATAGGCCACAATCTCAGTGTCCTGATCGAGTGACGGCGCGATGCGTTCAAGTTCAGCCACAGACAGGTTGCGCGCCCCAGGGATGTGACCCATCGCGTATTCATCTGCCGGGCGCAGATCGAAGATCGTGACCGATCCATCTGCGATGAGCTGGGCCAGCTCATCGCGGTCCAGTGGCTCGGGCGGCTCGGCGCCCCCCGAGAGATCGCGCAGGATGTCGGAAACGCGCGCCAGATTGCGCTCGGCGACAAGGCGCAACAGGTCCATCAGCGCAAGCGTCTTCGGGTCGGTCAGACGGTAGAGCACGGACTTGCCCTCGCGGCGGCTGGCAACCAATCCGGCGCGGCGCAATTGCTGCAGGTGTTGTGAGGCATTGGCAACGGTCAGACCGGTCTTTTCCGCCAGGCCCTCGACCCCGCGCTCGCCCTGCGCGACCTGTTCCAGCAGCATCATGCGCGCCGGCGCGGCCAGAGCGCGGGCGACCAGCGCATATTCCTCGAGTAGTGCGATCTTAGGGCTGATTGACATGGTCGTTTCCGGTGCGTAGGTCATTCAAGAAATCACTTGAATAACACCCGCATTGCTGCAGCGGCAAGGCCCCCGAACATGTCCGACCCCGCCTTTCAATTTGGTATCCGCGAGAACCTGAAGCAGTTCTCGCATCAGCTGGTCCAGGTGCTTCTGGTCGGATTTGCCATCGGCATGATGCGCACGGTGATCCCGGCGCTGGCGGAAAGCGAGTTCGGCGTAGCACGCGGCTCGTTCCTGCTGCTGACCGCCTTCGTCGTGGCCTTCGGGCTGGTCAAGGCGGTGATGAATTTCGTCGCTGGCCGAGTGTCGGAACGGATCGGGCGCCAGCGGGTCCTGTTCTGGGGCTGGGTCATTGCATTGCCGATCCCGGTGATGATCTGGGCCGCGCCGAACTGGGGCTGGATCGTCGCCGCCACGGTGCTGCTGGGCATCAATCAGGGGCTCTGCTGGTCGATGACCCAGACCGCGAAGCTGGACATCACCCGCGCCGACCAGCGCGGCCTGACGATGGGGCTCAATGAGTTCTCGGGCTATGTCGGCGTGGCGCTGGCCGGCGTGCTGACCGCCTATGCCGCCGAGGCGCTGGGCGCGCGGCTGGGGCTCCTGGTGTTCGGGATGGCGGTCGTGGTTCTGGCGCTGGTGCTGACCGTGGTCTGGGTCAAGGACACGTTGCCATGGGCAAAGGCTGAGTCGGCCGCGCACCGTACGCAACCGCCGCGATACCCGCCCCGCTATTCGCCGGGCGTGACCGAGCATCCGAACACGGCAGAAATCCTAGCCCTGATGAGCTGGCGCGACCGGCGGCTGGCGGCGCTGTCGCAGGCCGGGCTGGTGGAGAAATTTGTCGATGCACTGGTCTGGGTGATCTTTCCGGTGTTTTTGGTGACCAAGGGCTCCAGCCTGACCGAAATGGGCTGGATCGTGGGCGTCTACGGGTTCGTCTGGGGCGGGTCGCAGCTGTTCACCGGGCGGCTGTCGGACCATGTGGGCCGGTTCTGGCCGAATGTGCTGGGCATGTGGATCTGCGGCGCGGGCGTCGCGATGGTTGTCATGGGCACCGGCGCGCTCTGGTGGTCGGTCTCGGCCGGGGTGGCGGGCTTCGGCATGGCGCTGCTTTATCCGAACCTCTCGGCTGCGGTGGCCGACATCACCCCGCCCGCCTGGCGCGGCTCGGCGATCGGCATCTACCGGTTCTGGCGTGATCTGGGCTATGCCATCGGCGCTCTGGGGCTTGGTCTGGCGGCACATCTGACCGGCGCGATGGAGGCCGCCTTCTGGTTCGTGGCGCTGTCGATGTTCGCCTCGGGCGCGCTGCTGCTTGTTTGGGGCGAAGAGACCCATCCGCGCCTGAACCCGGCAGGGCCCTTGAAGCCCGAAGCGTGAAACGCCCCCATGCCGAAGGGGCCACTTCCGCCCGGCACTTCGGTTCGAGCCAGGCGGAAATTTCAATGGGACAGGCGGTTGCCGGGTTCAATGACCCCGCGCTGCAAGCCAGTCGCGCAGAAAAGCGATCTCGCCTTCCTGAGCCGCAATGATCTCCTGGGCGAGGGCTCGGATTTCAGGATCCTCGCCATGTTCGAGAACGATCTGCGCCATGGCGATGGCGCCTTCATGATGCGGGATCATGCCCCTGGCGAAATCGATATCGGCATCGCCGGTGAACTCGATCGCCATGCCGGCATGCATGACATCGTTTGCCTCCATATAGGCCCGGGTCGATGGCGAGGCGTCGGCGGGCATGGAGCCATGCGCACCATGGCCCGCGCCGTGGCCCGCACCGTGCATGGCCCCGTGATCCATCTGGCCATGGGTGCCGTGCCCGCCGTGGGAACTGGCGACGGACATAGCGCCCCACCCCGCGAACCCGAGGCCAGCGACGAGCGCCGTTGCGATGATTGCCGATTTGGTCTTGTTCATGATCTCTTCCTTTTTGATCGAATTCTGGTTCGACCCAGCAATCACTCGATTGCGGCGACCTCGTAGCCTTCTGCGCGGATGGCGCTTTCCACGCCTTTCGCATCGTCCGATCCTGAAACCGTAACGCGCGCCCGGGCGCGCTCGATTATCACCTCTGCCTTGGGGGCGACCCGTTTCACGGCGCGTTGAACCGCCGCCTCGCAATGCCCGCAGGTCATTCCCTTCACGATCAGTTCCATTGTACTCTCTCCGTTAATCTATGAGGCACAGATGGGGCTTCCTGTTACGGGAAGGTCAAGTGCAAGCCATTATTTTGGTGAGAGAACACGTCGACGTGAAGGAGACGCCTGTACATGAGACGCCGGGCCACTTCCTCTGCGGTTGTCCTGATCACTGCCCTGTGCAGTGCTGAGGCTTTTGCCGGGGAAATCGGCCTTGGGCGTGCCCTTTACGCCCAGCATTGTGCAGCCTGTCACGGCGCAGACCTGGAGGGTGCCCCCGACTGGCAAAGCCGCGGACCGGATGGCCGCTTTCCCGCGCCCCCGCATGACGAGACCGGCCACACCTGGCATCATGGCGACGCGATGCTGTTCGATTACACGCGCCGTGGCGGGCAGCCCTTTCTCGACGATCTGGGCGTAAGGTTCGATTCCGGCATGCCGGGTTTCGGCGACGTTCTCAGCGATGCAGAGATCGAAGCGATCCTGGCCTTTATCAGGTCAACCTGGCCCGAGCAGATACGCGCGTTTCAGGCAGCGCGCACCGCAGCGGAGGGTGCAGACTAGGTCTGGCACCGGCTACGAGCCGCAGCGCTGCGCAAGGCAGGAGCAACACGACATGGCGACGGAGCCGCAATCTCCTGTGCTTGCCTGGCTCGACCGGCATTTCTCGGTCGAACTGCCCTTTCTGCGATTTGCCCGAAATGTCGTTCTGCTCTCTCTCGCCGGCCTCGCGCCGACCCTCGCACTCTACATCGCGCTGTCGCCAGGACTGTGGCCCCATCTGCTGGCCACAGACGCTGCGCTGGCGCGCTTCCTGCGGCAGATCGTGACCAATGGCCTGCCGGTTGTCCTTGTCATCAATGCCTTCGGCCTGATCCTCTTTGCGCAACTGCGGAGCCGCCGACTGAGCCCGGTGCGCGCGCTGGCCATCGACATTCCTGCCCGCATCGGCGCCTTCATCGCCCTTCATGTGGTGATCTACCCGGCTTCGGCGCTCATGTTCGGCTCTTTCGGCGGCGACCCTGGGCAGGGGCTACGCGTCGTCGGTCCAACGCTGGCACAATCGGCGGCCTTCGCAAACCTCTCCGGCGTTTATCTCTATGCCACGCTCATCAGCGCCCTGCCGCTGCACATGGCGATGGTTGGCGGAGCGGCGAACAGCATGGGGCTGCGGACGCCAACGACGCCAGCCCTGATGCTTGCGGCTTTGGTCATCTTCGGACTGCAGGCGCTGCTGCTTACCGGCCTCGCGCTGGTGCTAGGCAGGGGCGCCTGATCCGGTGTCTGCAAGGAAGTCCGCCGGCTGGCGGGTGACCGATCTCGCGGGGGATCAATCGGACCGCATGCGGGATCGAGTGAAGTTCAAGGCGCGGTCGATTGTCGGCAGACTCGGCATTCTGCGAACCGCCAACTCGGCCAGTCCTGCGATGATCGCGGTAGCAATCCGCCGAAGCGGGTGCTCGGCCGCAGGCAGATCGCGTTTCCTCATGCACCGCCTTCACGGATCACGCGCGCACCCAGCAGGTGCCGGCGGGTCAGCCATATCACAAGCGGCGGGATGATCAGCCATTGCATGAGCGGGCTCAGCCCGGTGCCAAGCGGCGGCACCAGCGGCATCGCGTCCGAATAGGTCCAGCGCAGGCTGACATTGGTGTAGTAGTATTCAAACCCGACAGTCAGGGCGATGCCGACACCCACGAAGATCAAGACTTGCAGGCGTTCCGGCCGGAGGAGCCAGTCCCGGCGCCGCGCGGCAAGGCTTGCGATCCAGAAGGCCGTCAGGGCGAAACCCACATCGCCGAAAGTTGCCGACATGCAGAGCTTGATCGCCTCCCAATGCGCCATCTCGGCCATGTCTGCATAGGTCGGCACCTGCACGAACTCCCAGACGAAGTGCAGCATGAAGGAAAAGAAGGCGACGGGCAGTTCGGGCACCTCCCACAAGCCTGCCGGGCGCGCGCCAGCGCCAGCAGCCCGGGCGCGCGCAGCGATTTGGGAACCCGTGTCCATCAGGCGGCCTCGACCGCCTCGACCAGCATCTGGCGCACCTGGGCCGCGATCTTGTGCAGATCGTCGTTGTTGATGGCCTGCATCGAGGCGACCGGATCGATGGCGCTGATTTCCACGCCACCCTCCACTGCGCGCAGGATCACGTTGCAGGGCAGCATCGCGCCAACCCGGGGTTCGACCTGAAGGGCCTTGTAGGCCATGGACGGGCTGCAGGCGCCGAGGATGCGGTAATCATCGACCTCGGCGCCGATCTTGACCTTCAGGGTGGCCTTGACGTCGATCTCGGTGAGCACGCCGAAGCCCCGCTCGCCCAGCGCCTTGCGGATGCGCCCGTCCACATCGTCGATCGAGGCATCCGTGATCGTCCGGTCATGCGTGTAACTCATGGTCCGTTCCTTTCATTTCATCAGATACTTGATCAGCGCCGCGATCGCGAGGCCGACAAGGATCAGGATCAGGATCATCCAGATTCCGCCGAACCCCATTCCCCATCCGTTCATCATGGCAAGCTCCTTTCGGGTTGGTGCTACGGGTGGCCCTTGGCCGGGCAGGCCCGCGTCAGTCGATCTGCCGGAACAGGCCCGGATATCGGTTGAAGGCGAGGCGCTGGACGAGCGAGCCGTCCACCGTGACGATCTCGGCGATGATGCTGCCATCCTCGGCCTCGGTAATCTCGCCGATCTCGAGGCGCGGGTTGCCGTGGCGTTCGAGGAGATGCGACAGGAACGTCTCGACGCGGGCCGGTGTCATCTCGGTGGTCGCGCCATGCGGCATGCCATAGAGCGCGCCGGGGCCAAGAGCGTGGCCGCCTATCTGCCCGTGCCGGCCGTGCATCATCGGGCCCATCGGCATGCCGTCCATGCCCATCATGCCGCCTCCCATCATGCCTTGGCCCACCATGCCGCGGCCTGGCATCCCCTCGGCCATCGGGCCGCCGCGCATGCCACCCATCATCCCCTGCATGCCGCCCTCGCCCATCATGCGCATCATCATCTGCATCATCTCGGGCGTCATCATGCCCATCATGCCGGGCGTCATCGGCGTGTCGGCGTCGGGTGCGTCCGCCTCGGGCGCCGTCGCCTCGACCTCGGGGTGGTGCGCCGCATGGTCGTCATCAGTGGTCTGCGCCATGGCGCTCATGCTCATCGCGAAAAGGGCGGTCCCGGCAAGAAGGCCGGTCAGTGCGGTTCTGGTCGTCATGGTTTCGCTCCATACATCGGGGTTGGTCGCATAAGTCGCGCGCGGATGAGGGCCGCGCGCGGCGGGGTTATTCGATGCCCAGTTGGCGCCAGCTGCGTCCGCCATCCTCGGAGGCCAGCAATTCGCCGTGCTGGGTCGCGGCGAAGACGCGGTCGGGTGACTGCGGATCGGACGCGAAATAAAGCAGGAACCGATCCTGGAAGCCGGGATGGACGTGTTCCCACTCGGTGTCATCCTCGGTCCGGCGGACAAGGCCCTCGCCGAGGATGAAGGCATGAAGGATGCCGTCTGCCGTCACGTCGACGAAGCTCACCGGGGCCTGCGCGGGGTGCGCGCGCCGCCAGTCCCGCGCATCGGCCTCGCTCACGAAAAGCCCGGCCTCGGTCGCGGCATAAAGCCTTTTGGGATCACGCGCCGAGGCGGCGATGTCGATCAACCTGTCGGGCGCGTCGGCGACCCGTTCCCAGCTTGTGCCGCCGTCGCGGCTGCGCTGAAGCCCGCCGAAATTGCCCCAGACCGCGGCGGGATCGGCCTTGCTGATGTCCATCTGGTGGAAGTCCACCGGCCCGTTCACGCCGTCCGAAAGCTTCACCCAGCTCTCGCCGCCGTCGGAACTGGCGATGACGCCCAGATTGCCGCCCCGCGCGGGGTGCCCGCTGGCGAGGAAGGCCGAGGGCTCGGTTGGATGGGCGACGAAGCCCATCAGGTCGTCGCTGTGATCGGAGACCTGCACGGTGAGACCGCTCTCGATGTCGAGCGCGTGTAGCCCGTGATGGGTGGCGATCATCAGCCGGTTCGGATCCTGCCGGTCGACCGCCAGTCCGTGGATATGGGTGCGGGCGAGCAAGTCGGCCAGCGGCGTATCAGCTCGGGCATCGGCGCTGGCGCCGAGCGCCAGCACCCCGCCAAGGCCAAGGGCGCCCATCCCGGAAGCGATCACGATACTGCGTCGGGTAATAGTCATCTTCATTTCGTCCTGTCCTGCAAGTGGCGCCATGGCACAGCGCGTTTGGCGCTTTGCCATGGATCTCTTCAGTGTCGACCGCTTCCATGGCCGCGATGGATGAAGACATGCATCAACAGGCAGATCGCGAGCGGCAACAGCAGCGGCAAGCTGGCCAGCAGATGCACGCGGTGCTCGAAGGCGAGCGCCAGCGCCGCACCGGCGAGCACGATGCAGATCGCCAGTCCGGCCGGGGAGCGTAGAAGACCCGCAATCCCGCGGCCCCCGGGCGGTGCCGGTTTCGGATATTCTTTCATTTCCTGACCTCCAGCTTGGCGCGCTTCAGCAGCAGCGAATTGCCGATGACCGACAGCGAGCTTGCGGTCATCGCGATGACGCCGATCATCGGATGGAGCAGACCGAGTGCTGCGACAGGAATGGCCGCAAGGTTGTAGAACCAGGCCCAGAACAGGTTCTCGACGATCTTGCGGAAGGTGGCCTTTGACAGCCGGATCGCCTCGACCACCTTGGTGAGCTCACCCGTGACCAGCGTCACGTCGGCCGCCTCGATTGCGACATCGGCGCCTGCGCCAATGGCAATGCCGACATTGGCCTGTTTCAGTGCCGGGGCATCGTTGATCCCGTCGCCGACCATGGCGACATGCTGGCCGTACCTGTCCTGCAACTCGCGGATGGCCTCGACCTTGCCTTCCGGCAACACGCCGGCCCTGACCTCGTCGAGCCCGACCTGTGAGGCGACGTATTTCGCCGTGCGCTCGTTGTCGCCGGTGACCATGACGACATGGATCCCCAGATCGTGCATCGCGGCGATGGCGGCTTTCGAGTCGTCCTTCACCGTATCCGCCACCGCCACAAGCCCCGCCGCCTTGTCACCGATGGCGACCAGCATCGCGGTCTTGCCCTCGGTCTCCAGCGCGACCAGCCGCTCCTCCAGCGCATCGGGGGCGATCCCGGCCTCGTTCAATAGCCGACGGCTGCCCACCCGCACGGTCGCACTATCGACCTCGCCCTGCACACCGCGCGCAGTGATCGACTTGAACTGCGTGACCTCGGGCACATCCAGCCCGCGCTCACGCGCCCCGGTCACGATGGCCTGCGCCAGCGGGTGTTCAGAGCCTGCCTCGACCGAGGCGGCGGCGCGCAGCACCTGTGCCTCATCGAACCCCGGCAGGGCATGGACATCGGTCAGCGCCGGTTTGCCCCGGGTGATCGTGCCGGTCTTGTCGAGCACCACGACCTTGATGTCCTTGAGCGTCTGGATCGCCTCGCCCGAGCGGATCAGCACGCCGCGCTCTGCGCCCATACCCGACCCCACCATCAGCGCGGTAGGCGTCGCCAGCCCCAGCGCGCAGGGACAGGCGATGACAAGCACGGCAACGCCCGAGAGCACGCCGACCATGAGCGGCGAAAGCTCGGGATTGACCCAGGGCAGGAAGCCCGCGCCCCAGTCCAGCACCGGCCGCAGGCTCTCGCCGAAGACCAGCCACATGGCGAAACTGGCAAGGCTGACCACGAGCACCGCGGGCACGAACCTGCCGGTGACCCGGTCGGCGAATTCCTGGATCGGCACTTTCGAGCCCTGCGCCTCCTCGACCAGTCGAATGACCTGCGCCAGGAACGTATCCGCGCCGACCCGCGTGGCACGGACCTTCAGCAGCCCCTCCTTGTTGATCGTGGCGCCGATCACCGTATCGCCCGGGCCCTTCTCGATCGGAACGGACTCGCCGGTGGCGATGGATTCGTCGAGATGGCTGTTGCCGTCCACGATCTCGCCATCGGTCGGCACCTTGCCGCCCGGACGCACGAGCATGACGTCGCCCACATCAAGTTCGGCCACCGGCACCTCGACCTCGGCGCCATCGCGCAAAACCGTCGCGGTCTTGGCGCCCATCGTGATCAGCCGCTTGATCGCCTGGCTGGCCCGACCCTTGGCGCGGGTTTCCAGATACCGGCCCAGCAGATGGAACGTCATGATCGTCGCCGCCATCTCGATGAACGAGGTCATCGGATAAACGAATCCGATCAGCCCGATCAGATAGGGCGGCAGGCTGCCCATCGAGATCAGCACGTCCATGTTCGCCGTGCGGTTGGTCAGCGAGCGCCAGGCCGAGACATGCGTGGCCCAGCCGCCGCGCAGAAAGACCACCGGAAAGGCCAGCAGCGCGACGATCAGAAGGTATCCGGGGATCGGCTGCCAGAACATGTGCGGGACCATGATCAGCATGATCAGCGATGCCGGAATGGCCGCGAACCACAGGCGGCTCCAGGCCTGCGCCAGATAGCGGTCCTCCGAGCCCTCGGCCTCGGGCGCGCGGCGCGATGTTGCTGTCTCGACCGCGTCGACCTCGTAGCCCGCGCGTTCAACCGCTTTGCGGATCGCCTGAGCATCGGTTTGTGTGCCGTCAAAGCGCACCCGCACCCGGTGGCTGGCGATGCTGGTCGAGACATCGGCGATCCCCGGCAGGCGGCGGATCGATTCTGACACGATCCCGGCGCAGTGATCGCTGCCCATCCCGGGCACGATCAGGCGAACTTCCGTCGCCCCGCTCCTTGCAACCTCTGCAACGGCATCGACCTCGTAGCCCGCGCGCTCGACCGCTTTCCTCAGCGCAGCCGCATCGACCCGGGAAGGGTCAAAGGCCACTTCGGCGCGGTGACTTGCAATGCTGGTGCGGATCTCACCAACGCCTTCAAGACGGCTCAGAGAGGTCTTGACGATCCCGGCGCAATGATCGCTGCCCATGCCGGGAATGGTGAGCGTGGCAGTGGCGTGTTCGCTTGGTGTCTGAACTTTGGTGTTCATGTGGGGTCTCCCGTATTCTTTTGCGCCCGAAAGAGCGTGATTGCGCCGGACGGGGTGGCGAAGCTAACCGTCTCTTCGACCGGATCGAAACCCACCTCCTGCGTCAGCGTCGGCAAGACACCACGGGCGTTATGCTCGGTGTCCTCAAAACCATCGAGCCTCTGCACGGTGTTGCGAAACAGGAAGCGCATCAACGGACTTGATTGAATACCGTAATCGGCGATGTGCAGTCGGCCGCCGGGCGCAAGCGCCGCGAAGGCCGCGCGCAGGATCGCGGCCTTGCCGGCGAGCGGCACCTGGTGGAGGACGAGCGAAGTGGTGACCGCCGTGAAGGGTTTCTGCGCCCCAGCGAAGCCCTCATCGAAAAACCCCTCCACATAGGTGACTTGCAGCCCTTCCGCCGCGGCCTTCGTCCGAGCCTTGGCCAGCACCTGTGGGTCCGGGTCGACGCCGATGACCTCGGCACCCGGCTCAGCGCGTTTCAGCGCGCGCGTGAAGGTGCCGGTACCGCAGCCGATATCGACGATGCGCATGCCGGTCTGCGGCGCGATCTGCGCGACCAGGCGCGGTCGCCAGGATCGCTCGCGGGTAAAGGCAGCGATCGCCGCGTCATAGAACGGCGTCAGTACCCGCAGTCCGAGCGCGGGGGTGTAGTCGGGGCGCGCGGTCACGCGCGTCCCTCCCCGGTTCGTGCCGCCCGGCGCAGGGCCAGGCCGAGGGCAAGAAAAAGCGCCGCGCCGAAGCCCCAGACCCAAGCATAGCCGATCATACCACTCCATGGCGCGAGCGCGTAGGCCAGCGCCAGCACTGCCCAGACAGCGGCCACGGTGAAGATAAGGTTGATGTCGAATTTCATATCTGTTTCCTTTCGTTCAGTGGCCATGCCCGGCGCCTACCGCCTCGACCGGCAGCGCGCGCATCGTCTCAAAACCAAACGTGGTGGCCCCATACATGCCGATCACGATGACCAGAATGCCGAGTGGGCCGACCACGGCGGCCGCGCCGGGGCGTGGAGTGGTCGTGCCCTCCCATCGCGATGATCCGGTCGCCGACACCCTTCCCCCGATCAGCGATCCCGCGACCGACAGGGCAAACACCGTCAGGGCCAGCGCCATGACCAACCCACCGGCGGCGACCCAGCCCATCAGCGCAGACCAGAGCGCAGGTGCCTCGCCGCCATAGCCTGCGTCGATCACCCGGCGCGGCACACCCAGATAACCCGCCGCAACACCCGCGCCGCCAAAGGCCAACAGCCCCAGCGTTGCGAAATGCGGCGTGAACCGCGCCACCCTCGGCACGACCAGATCGCGCCCGGTCAGCGCGGGAAGAATGACTGCCAGCGCCGCGAGGAAGCTCAGCGAGACCGTGCCCACGGTGAAGAAGTGGAAATACCCCGGCACAAAGAACGTGTCCGACAGAAGTGGCGCGAGGTCTGCCTGGATCAGCACGAAGGCCAGCACGATGCCGAAGGCCATGTTGACGACCGCGAAACCAGCCGCTGCCATCGCCGGTTCGCGCCATGGCAGCATCCTGATCCAGCCGAACAGCCCCCGCCCGCCACGGGCGCGCGCATGCACCTCAAGCGAGGCTACGATGATCAGGAAGGCGGTGAGGGTCGGCACGCTGACGAAAAGCGACAGCAGCGATCCCGCGATCCGCACCGCGCCCGGCAGATCTGGCTCCAGGAACATGTGGTAAAGCGAGGTCGGCGGCACGAAGACAAGGTAGGCGGCAAAGACCAGCTTAGAGAAGCGCGCCCCGAAGACCGATTTCACGCCGACCACCTCCTGCATCAGCACATACCAGACGATGACCGTGGCCATCAGCGGCAGGTAATGCATGTTGTGAAAGACGATGTGCCAGTTGGTGCCGTGATTGGCGGGCATCTCGCCCAAGCCCAGTGCCCAAAGAAGGCCCGGCAAGAAGACGTAGATCATGGCGAATCCGCTGACCATCAGGAACCCCGCCCATGTGAAAAGCGCAAAACCCACCGTAGAAAATTCGCCCGCGCGCCGGACAGAGGCGAGAAGCGTGGCTACCGCCGCCGCCGGAATCGCGATCAGCCCGAAGCCCAGAAGGATGTAACCCGCGTTGAAAGCCGCCAGCCTGCCGGGTTCATGCACGGCCAGCTGGGGATTGCCGTCATAAAGCAGCGGCGTGCCGCCCGAGGCCGCGCCAAGCGAGAGCGCCATGCCGGCAAGGATCAGCCCGAATCCGGCCCAGCCGAGCGCGCGCCCCGCCAGTCCGCGCCCGCCTTCGCCAGCAGTCAGCGCCAGCAGGATCGCGCCCTGCACCAGAAAGAGCCAGTAGAAGAAGATGCCGACGCCATGCAGCGTCAGAAGCCGGTAGCCCGCTTCCGGCAGCAGGTCGATCCAGCCCGCGCGGGCCAGCGCCACGCCGACACCCCCGGCGATGCCGGCCAGAAGCACCAGCAGCGCCACGCCGGACATCGCCAGCAACAGCCGGCGGTCGCCGGGTGAAAGGGTGGCCAGTCGGTCACGAAGAGGCCCACTCATGCCGCACCCCCTTCCGTCACGCTGAGGCGCGCGTGCATGGCGTCATGCGCCGCGCCGCAATAGACGGTGCAGTAGATCAGATACTCACCCGCCCGGCTGAACCGCATCTCGGTTTCCACCAATTGGCCCGGCCGCAGGCGGATCATCCGCCCGCCGCGCCCGAACTGCACCGAGGCCCCGTGCGCGACATCGGTCGCCATCATGCGAAAGCGGTAGGGCTGGTTGGCTTCCAGCCGCAGGTGCCAGGGCTCGAAATAGAACTGCGCCGCCTGGAGCCAGATGTCGATCGGCCCGGCATGGTCATCGGCATGCAGGTCGGGGCCGGATTGGGCGCCATGATCCGCTGTCCCATGGTCGCCGTGGTTGCCATGATCGACCTGCGCCAGTGGCGTATGCCCGGCATGCGGATCATGCTGCAACTGATCGGCCATGGCGTCATGCCCCGCTTCCTCAGGAAGGGGACGCACGCTGCCGTCAGCCTCGCCGAAACGCTGGATGAACGCCTGCACCCGCGCCTCGAAAGCCTCGGGCGTCAGCGCATCAGGCAACGAAGCCGCATGGGCGGCGTGGCCGGCGGTGACAGTTGCATCCTCGGTGGGCGTGGTGCCAAACAGCGCCAGTGGGCCGGGCGCCGCGCCATAGCCGACCCAGAGGCCGTAAAGCGCCGTGCCGCCAAACCCGGCCGCGGCAATAAAGCCTCGTCGTG
Organism: Paracoccaceae bacterium; assembly: GCA_050485905.1. Lineage (GTDB taxonomy): Bacteria > Pseudomonadota > Alphaproteobacteria > Rhodobacterales > Rhodobacteraceae > JAWLCA01. The sequence continues at coordinate 18,755 of JBJHCH010000041.1, forward strand.
TGGTGAAATGGGGTTCGTCCGTCATCGTGAAACCTTCATTCGGAGATTCCGGGCATCGCAGCAGAGAGTGTTTTTGATCTCGGGAACTGCTGCCTGCGCACCGGAACGGTTCTGTCAGACCACACGGGAACTCACCAAAGGGCAGCGAATCGGGATGTGATCACCTTGCTCACCATGCAGGCCGGTAAGGCGCGAGGCCCACTCAACCCGCAGGTGCGGCGGGCGCGCAGTTCAATGCGACCGCGCCCCTGCCAGACGGTTCAGGACACTTTGGGAGGGTGCGCGGCTGGCCCAGAGGCAAAGCCTGCAGGAAGGATTATCAAACGCAATTCGAGGCAAGCTTCGGAAAAGAATTCAGGCCCAGGCATACCCGCATTCCCGATCCCACAGGCGACGCAATGCCCGAAACTGGTACAAGAGCCGTTGGTGTGCCCGGGATCCGTTTCATCGCAGCACTCCTGGCTATCGAGCGCGATATCGAACACCGCGCCTGCCGGGCCTTGCTCGGCATGGTGTTGGACCGGATGTGACTCTGCCATCGAGATGCCCGCGACTCCGAACGCCAGCACGACCAAAAGCATCGCGAACCAGCGCATCACACGCCAGCCAGTCGCCCCAGTCTTACTGTTATTGCGAACCGCGATCATCCTGTCCCACCTGAAACATGAGCCGATCAGTAATCCACTGCAGCCCCGTTCTGCATTGATACAGATCAAGCGCACCGAGGGCGCCGTCTAGATGCAAGTAGTCTCTCCAGTCGCTGGAAGGTCAAGGGTTGCATGAAAATGGATGCGGTGACGCAGGCGCTGACAGCAAAACTCACGTCGATGTTTGGTTCAGCAAGAAGTTTCTGGCTGGACTGAGTAAAGGCGCGCTCTTACCATGCGCTCATGAAGTGTCTTTGCACCTGTAGTTCATGGAGATCCCTGGCCGCGACGTTTCTCGTCGCACTGCTGGCCTTTGCGCCAGCGCTGCAAGGCCACGCCGTTGCAGCGCATCCGGATCACTTCGCCGCACAGTTGCAACAGGACGATACCGCCGAGCAACGCTCAGACTGCTGCATCGACGGAGAACGCACCGACCACGTGATGGACGCAGGGTGCAGTTCCTGTGTGCTGCCGTGCATGTCGGCGCTGCATGCGCTTGTTCCTGGCCTGAACATGACGTCGTGCGTCGTGCCTGGCTCTCATCGCCTCACCGTCGACCAGGTCATGGGTAGCCTTGCGGCCGCGCCGGACCTCAGACCTCCCAAAACCCGCTCCTGAAAAATCGCACTCCGGCCGACGTGCCGGGTAAGCCGATCGCCGACATCCTGTCGGCAAGCAGGAGCATATCTCATGAGTTTTCGCTACACACGTCGCCGGTTCATGGCGACAACCGCCGCGTCGGCGGCAGCGCTGTCCCTACCCGCAGGTTTGCTTGCGCAGGCCAACAGCCCACTCCAGACCCTACGCGCCACGCGCCGCACCCTGGACATAAATGGCCAGGCAGCCACCGTCTTCGGGCTGGAGAACGCCGCGGGCCGTCAGGGGCTGATCCTCAATCCGGGCGAACGGTTCAAGGTCCGCCTCGAGAATGCGCTGGATATCGAGACAATCATCCACTGGCACGGGCAGATACCACCCAATGATCAGGACGGGGTGCCCGGTGCCCCCATGCCAGCCTTGCGACCGGGCGAGACGCGCGACTACGACTTCTCGCCGCTTGCAGGCACGCACTGGATGCACAGCCACTTTCCCGTTCAGGAAATGCAGCTGCTCGCAGCCCCGCTCATCGTCCGCTCGCCAGAAGATGTTTCGCAGGACCGGCAGGAAGTCGTCCTTATCCTGCAGGACTTCTCCTTCACCTCGCCCGATGAATTGATGGCGAACATCGACCATGGGCCGGGGCATGGAGCAATGGATCACGGCGCCATGGATCATGCTTCGGGCGCCGGCATGGCTGGCGGCATGATGAGCCGGATGACAGGGGGCGATCACGGCGACATGCAGGGCATGTCCCGCATGGGGGCGATGCCCGGCATGCAGGGCATGGAGATGGATCTCAACGATATCGACTTCGACGCCTATCTCGCCAACGACCGAACGCTGTCCGACCCCGAGGTTGTCAGGGTCGAGCGGGGCGGTCGTGTCAGGCTGCGCATCATCAACGCGGCGGCGGCGACCGTGTTCTGGATCGATACGGGCAGTATCGAGGGCCGTCTTGTGGCGGTGGATGGCCATGCCATCGTGCCACGCTCCGGCCGACGCTTCGGCTTCGCGATGGGCCAGCGGCTGGATCTCGAACTCGATCTTCCTGCGGAGGAAGGCGCCTGGCCGATCCTGGCGTTGCGCGAGGGCGAGCGGGAACGCACCGGGATCATCCTCGCCTCTCCTTCAGGGGAGGTGGCGCGGGTCGCCGAACTCTCGGATGAAGCAGCGTCGGCTTTCGACTATGATCTTGCGCAGGAATCCAGCCTGCGGGCGCGGGCTTCGCTTCCTCGGCGCGATGCGGCAAGCCGCGAGATGGTCATGCTGGGCGGCACCATGTCCCCCTATCGCTGGACCATCAACGACCGCACCTGGGGTGAACACACTCCGATCCAGGCGCGTTCAGGCGAACGCGTCGAGATGATGTTCCACAACATGTCAATGATGGCCCATCCGATGCATCTGCACGGGCATGTGTTCCAGGTGGTCGGCATCGGCGGGCGCAATATCGGCATGCAGCGCATCGACGGCGCGATGCGAGACACGGTGCACATCCCGCCCATGTCAATGGTCACCATCGCATTCGACGCGGGCGAGGCGGCCCGCTGGATGCTGCACTGCCATCACATGCCACATCTCATCACGGGCATGATGACCGAACTGGTCGTTACGACCTGAGATCCGCCGCGGCGGCAGCGATTCCGCTGCGGTCTTCCCCGTCCCTGAACCTTCAATACGCCTTCAAAGCGTCAGGGACGGGCAGGAAAGGAGTTTTGCATGAAACAATCTACCCTGCGCTTCATTCTTGCGGTCATCTTAGCCGTGACAGGTGTCATCGCGTGGAACCTCTGGAGCAATGGGGAAGAAACCTCGTTTTCGGTAGCGGATTTGCCCGATCTTCCGGCCGACCTTGCCCCGTCCCCAATGGTTGAAGTTGTCGTTCCGGCGCGCCTTTCCGAAGCGGAGGCCATGGGCGAACGCGCCTTCGCGACCCTCTGCGCGGCGTGCCATGGAACGAGCGCTGCGGGTCGGGACGGTATCGCCCCGCCACTGGTGCACCGCATCTATCACCCCGGGCATCACTCCGATGAGGCCTTCCACATTGCCGTTCAGAACGGCGTTCGCGCGCATCACTGGCGGTTCGGCAACATGCCCCCGATCGAAGGCGTCACGCGTGCAGAAGTGAACACCATCATCGCCTATGTCCGCGCGCTTCAACGCGCGAACGGGATCGAGTGACGGAAACCGAAACCTGATCTAGCAACCAACAGCAATACCGCGAAGGAGAAACAGAATGCGGAAAATCATGCTTAACCGACGCCAGATGCTGACACTGGCAGGAGGCGGCCTTGTTTCGCTTAGTGCAAGCGCGTCTCTCGCCCAAAGCTTTGTCGGCGAAATCGAAACTGACGCCAATCCCCGTGTCCAGCGCAACACCATGAGCTTCAGGACCGTGCAGTGGCGCGATCATTTCGACAGTCTGCGCCATGGTGCCATCATCTGTGACAGCGCATCGCGCGCCGTCCATTTCTGGTCCGAGGACGAAAGCGCCTATCTGGTCTTTCCCTGCTCCGTGCCAATGACCGAGGAATTCACGCGCCGCGGCCGCACTGAAATCGTGCTGAAGCGTCTGAACCCGACCTGGATACCGACCCCGAGCATGCGCGAACGCGACCCGACGCTGCCTGCAATTGTCCATCCGGGGCCGGACAACCCGCTCGGGACCCGCGCGTTGAACCTCTCGTGGCAATACTACCGGATCCACGGGATTGATAACCCCGCGAAAATCGGGCGCCGCGCCTCGAACGGCTGCTTCGGCCTGTTCAATCACCATGTCGAGGAACTTTACGATCTGGTCCGCATCGGGACCCAAGTTGTGGTGCTGTAGGGCCATGCGGGCGCTTCGTGCAGGGGTGATCGCAATCCCGCTCGTGATTGTCGCAGCGATCGTTGGGGCATTTCTGACCTTTGGTCTGTCTGCAAATCGGGATCATCGCGACTCCCCGATTGCTTCCCAGGCATTCATGTTCAGGGAGGTCGCCGGCGGTCGCCTCACGGTCGCGGTGGAGGATGGACAGGCACGCGCCTTCGAAATCATCGCGAGGTTCGAAAGTGACGATGGTAGTGACGACGCGACGCTCATTCAACCGGGTGTATCAATGACCATGGTCGGCCATGACATGGGGCGCACGCCGGTGCCCGTGTTCCGCCGATCAGACGGCACCTGGAAGGGAACGGGCAGCTTTCCCATGAGCGGGCGATGGCGCTTCCAGATCGTATTTGATGGCGAAGCCGTCGAAATGGACCATACCGCTCGATGAGGAGATGCAATGTCACATGAGCGCGCGCTCTGGCCTTGGACCAGAGAGATGCATCCGTTCTACTGGGGCTGGATGGCGGGCATTCTCGCGTTCGCTGCGCTGGGCACGGTATCCGCTATCTGGGCCAACCCGTTCTTCGTCCGGATGACACCTGTCGGTGCTTGGGAGTTGCCAGCCCTGGTGCTTGTTGCCGTTCTGACCGGAACCTTCGTCGCGCTTCCCAACGCCTGCGGGCTCCGGCGCGCCACGGCAGGAGGGACGGTGGGTTTCCTCGGCATTGCCTGCCCGACCTGCAACAAGATCCTCATGCTGATCTTCGGAGGCGAAGCCTTGATGCTCTGGTTCGATCCGATACGGCCTTTCGTCACCACCGGCGGAATTGCTCTCCTGTCCTTTGCCACTTGGCAAAGATGGCGCTCACTTCACACCTGAAAAACACACTTCCCGAACGAGGCATCCCATGACCACTGCCGCAGACTCGCCCATGACACCGTCCCGATCGACACCGAACCGACGGCGAACACTCACACGTCACGTCGTCGTTCTTATCGCAGCCGCCGCACTCGTCTATGTTTTCTCGCTCGTGCACGGTCAGTGGAGCCCGATGCATAGATGGAACCGCGCATTCGGGGACGCAGCGGTTCTGCTGCTTGCCTTTACGATGACACTCGGTGCCGCGCCGCGTCTTTTTCGTGCGAGTGCGAAATGGCTTCCTTGGCGGAGGGAACTCGGAATCTATTCAGTGGTTCTGGCCTTTGTGCACACGGTGATCATTCTTGACGGGTGGGTGGAATGGGACTTCTTGCGCCTGTTCGGGTTCGAGTTCCATCCGGTCGACCTGAAGTATGTGATGCTGCAGCACGGGTTCGGGCTTGCCAATGCCATTGGCATCCTTGCGCTTAGCATCGGACTCATCTTGCTGCTCACATCCAGCGACCGCGCGGTGCGATTCCTCGGTGCGACTTCCTGGAAGACAGTCCAGATGACGGCGCTGGTGTTCTGGGCGCTTGTCGTCGCGCACACAGCCTACTTCCTCTACGCGCATTTCCTGAGCTTTCATCGCGCCACACCCGACCCGAACCCATTACAGCTTCCCTTCGCCTTCTTGGTTCTCGCGGTTCTGGTGCTCCGGGCTGCCGCCTTCCTCACGACGATCGGTCGTCGTCCGCATAGGGAAGCCAGGTGATGCAGTTCGCCCAGTAGACCGCCATGCGCCCCGAACGCCGAAAGCCCCCGCGAGGGGGGCTTTTGTGTTGGCGGATGATGGCGAGTGTCGTCGGGTGCGGCCGAATGTCAAAATCCGGTTGCGGTGTTGATGTGGCGTTGATGTAAACGCGCGCGTACATATCCCCAGTGTTTCGCTCGGGATTGAAGTCTTTGATAATGTGAGGTTTTTTGGTTGCGGGGGTAGGATTTGAACCTACGACCTTCAGGTTATGAGCCTGACGAGCTACCGGGCTGCTCCACCCCGCGTCAGGGTGTTTTGGGTCGTTGAGAGATGTGTTTCTTTCCAGGTCTGGCGGCGACCTACTCTCCCACGTCTTGAGACGCAGTACCATTGGCGCGGCGGCACTTAACGGCCGAGTTCGGGATGGTATCGGGTGTTTTGCTCGCGCTATGACCACCAGACCGGGGAAGAAACACCATCAGCGGTTTGTCGTTTTCCGGGTCTGCTTTTGATCGGTTCGGGTTCCTGATTTTGGAACCTGTCTTTTACCGGATCAGATCAAGCCTATCGAGCCATTAGTACCGGTCAACTGAACGCATTGCTGCGCTTACATCTCCGGCCTATCGACGTGGTGGTCTTCCACGGCTCTCAAGGGATACCTGGTTTTGAGGG
>JBJHCH010000042.1:0-24992 GCA_050485905.1 Paracoccaceae bacterium
AACCTCGCTGTCCCCGACATAGACCCGCGCTCCGTCGCTCAGCGCCGCGAAGGTCGCGTGAAGCGGGGCCGGATCCGGCTTCTGGCCCGGCAGGCTATCGCCGCCGATGACAATCTCGAAAAACCCGTCCAGTTGCAGATGATTCAGGACGCGCTGCGCCGGGCGCAGCGGCTTGTTGGTGCAGATGCCGAGCCGCATCCCTGCCCCGCGCAGCATCTCCAGCGCCTCGGGCACATCGGGATAGGGGCGGGTCAGGTCGACCGCGTAATCATAGAGATCCAGAAAGGAGCGGTGGAGCCGCGTTTGCTCACTGTCCGCGATGCCGCGCGCCGCGCGCATCCGGGCGACAAAGACCGACGCGCCGTTTCCGACGAAGCTGCGCGTCTGATCCTCGGTTATCGGTGCCGCGCCGAAATCCTCCAGAACCCGGTTGGCGATGGCGTGGATGTCCGGGGCGCTGTCGATCAGCGTTCCATCCAGATCGAAGACGACGGCGGTCGCCGCCATCAGGCCGCCTTCCACTTGATCGAACAGCCCATCGAGGCCATCTGGTCAGCTGGGCCACGGCCTGTCTCGGCGACCTGCCGCATCGCGTCCAGCAATTCGCGCGGCGCGTCTGGCGGCGCTGGATTGCGGCCCGATGCGTCGAGTCGGCCGCGATACTGCAATTCGCCGGCCGCGTTGATGCCAAAGAAATCCGGCGTGCAGGCGGCATCCCAGGTGCGTGCTACGTCCTGGCTCTCGTCGTGAAGATAGGGGAAGGGAAAGTTCTGCGCCTCCGCCATCCGCTTCATGTTCTCGAAACTGTCGTCCGGATGGGTTGTCGGATCATTCGAGCAAATTGCGGCGACGCCGATCCCCAGTCCCTGTAATTCCCGCGCGTCGCGGATGATACGGTCCATCACCGCCAGGACATACGGGCAGTGATTGCAGATGAACATGACCAGCGCCCCGTTCGGCCCGGCTATGTCCGACAGCGCGTAGGTCTTGCCATCCGTCGCCGGCAGCCGGAACTCCGGCGCTTTCCAGCCGAAATCGCATACGGGGGGTGATACCGCCATCTCTTTCTCCCTTCAGTCGGCCGTCCGCACCGCCTCAGCCGCAGCGCGGATCGCGCGAATATTCTCGCCATAGGGGCCGGGATTGTCCACCGAACCGCCGCGAAACACTGCCGATCCGGCCACCAGCACATCAGCCCCGGCGGCCGCAACAAGCGGCGCAGTTTCCGGATCGACGCCGCCATCGATCTCTATGTGGATCGGCCGGTCGCCGATCATCGCGCGCAGGCGGCGGATCTGGTCAAGCTGAGAATGGATGAACTTCTGGCCGCCAAAACCTGGATTGACGGTCATTACGCAGACCAGATCACACAGGTCGAGCAAAGGCGCCACCGCCTCGACCGCCGTGCCGGGGTTGAGCGCGAGGCCCGCCTTGGCCCCCGCCCCACGGATAGCCTGCAGTGTGCGGTGCGTATGCGGCCCAGCCTCCAGATGCGCGGTGATGATGTCGGCGCCGGCTTCGGCGAAGGCGTCGATATAGGGATCGACAGGGGCGATCATCAGGTGCACATCCATCACCGTGGACACATGCCGACGGATCGCCTTTACCAGCGGCGGTCCGAAGGTCAGGTTCGGAACGAAGTGACCATCCATGGCGTCGACGTGGATCCAGTCCGCGCCCTGCGCTTCCACTGCCCGGATTTCTTGACCAAAGTTCGCAAAATCGGCTGCAAGAATAGACGGGGCAATCCGGATCGGGGGATGGTCGGCCATGGCATGTCCTTATCTGCGCCGCGTCACGCTGATCGCTGAGGGCGGCGCACAGGTGCCATGGGCGGCCCGCGCGGTCAATCGCCGCGCATCAGCGCCGCACGTTCGGCATCACCATCCAGCGGCGCGCCGGCGCCGATCCGGTCCAGCAGCGCATCGATCACCTCGGTCGCCGCCTCCGATGCCGGAACGAAGGCTGCGCCATCACCTTCGGCCACGTTCAGTGCTGTCGCCCAGCCGCTTTCACCGCGGCAGACCACTGCGCGCGCATCGTGCAACCCGATCAGCCGGCACAGGCCCAGATCCGTCTCGAAGCTCGCCAGCGCCCGTGCCTCGCGTCCGTCGGGCAAGGTGACGATTTCTCCAGTTTCAGCCGCGGCGAGCGCAACCGCTGCCCAAGCAGCAGGATCGCCGGCGACCTGTTCCGGCGCGGTGCCGCGCCCGGTCAGGAATCCCGCAACGCCCACCGCCAGCAGCAGCGAGGCCGCCAGTGCAAGCCCCGGCAACGATCCTGTCGCGCGTACCCTTCGCTGAAGCGGCACCACCGTTGCACCCTGCCCCGAGGCATCGCCCACGGGCGTTTCCATGATCGCCCGGACAAGCCGCTCCGGCACGGGTGTCGCCGGATAGGCATCGCGCAAGATCGCGCGCGTCTCGACAAAGACGGCGAACTTCTCGGTCAGCGCCGGGTCCAACCGCACCCGCTGCATGAGTTCCTCTGCATCGGCGCCCTGCACCTCACCGTCTGCCAGTGCCATCAGCATCTCATCACTCACTTCTTTCCCGTCTGTCATCTGCCCAGCCCTTTCGACAGTGCCGCTTCGGGCAATCGTTTCAACGTGGCTGCCAGCGCAGAGCGTGCCCGCGCCAGCCTGCTCATCACCGTGCCTTCGGGTATCTCCAGCGCCTCCGCCACCTCGCGGTAGCGCATGCCCTCTACGCAGACGAGCATCAGCACGCTGCGCTGCTCGTCGGGCAACTCCGTCATTGCGCGGCGCACGTCCTGCAGGAAAAGCCGCGACTCGGTCGTCGCGCGCCCGTCCTCCGCCACCAGCGTCAGCCCCGTGCCCTCATCAAGGGGCTGGGTATCGCGCCGAGCCCGAACCGTGTCGATCCAGGTGTTCCGCATGATCCGGAACAGCCAGGAATCGAGCCGCGTGCCGGGCGTATAGCTGCCAATGTTCCGCAGCCCCTTCTCGACAGTCTGCTGAACCAGGTCATCCGCCTGATCCACCGCCCCGGTCAGACTGCGGGCAAAGCTGCGCAGCCGCGGCAGAAGCTGGATCATCTCTGTTCGTATCGCATCGCTCACGGATTGGCCCCGTTCGGTTCGTTCTTGCCAGTCAAACGCGGGAGATCGCCGGTTATTCCCGCATGCTTGGATATTTCTGCTCAGCCGCATATTTCAGTTGCGGGGAATAAACCGGCGCCTCAACCGTTACTATCCTTTGATCCGGCCTCTGCGGCCGCCCCTACTATCAAGGAGCAGACATGACCAAGCAGCCAGAGCGGCCCGGCGTCAACCTCGCGCGCAGACAGTTGCTGCGACGCATCGGGCTTGCCTCCGGTCTCGCCTATGTAGCCCCGGCGTTGAGTTCACTGGGCATCGCGCGCGCTTCGGGCGGTAGTGGCGGAGGATCCGGGCGAAGCGGCGCATCCGGGGTCGGCGGGAACCGTTCGCGCGGAGGTGCGCGGCAAGCGCCGCGCCAACAGACCCCGGTGCGACGGCAGGCAAGACCGGCCGCGCCGCCGCCACCCCCGCCCGAAATGGTGGTATTCCTGCCCGACGGCGCGGTGATCGACCCGGCGCTGGCGGCGGGCTATCGACTGATCGCGCAGGCGCCCAATGCTGCGCTAGCCGGGTCGGTACTGCGCCTCGGCCTCCCCGCAGGCCGCGATCCGCTTGCCGCGCGGGCGGAACTGGCAGAGTTAATCCCGGTGGCGGTGGCCGACGCAAACCACCTCTACCGCCCCGACGAGTTCCTGTGCCGCAACGGCAGTTGCACAGCGCATGAAATGGTCGGCTGGTCGGGCTGGCCGAGCGCCTTTGCGCCGCGGATCGGCATGATCGACACCGGCATCAATACCGATCACGAGGCGCTCGCAGGTCAGCGGCTGACGGTGCACCAAACAGACCTGGGTGAGCGCGACGCCGCCGGCCGGCAGCATGGCACCGCTATCGCGGCCATGCTGCTGGGCCGCATTGATGGCCGCGTACCCGGCCTTCTGCCCAATGCCGAACTGATCGCGGTCGAGGCATTCCATCGCGACACCGGCGGCGAGGCTGCGGATGCCTTCTCTCTCGCCGCAGCTATGGACCTGCTGCTGGCGGAAGAAGTGAGCGTTATCAACCTGTCGTTCTCTGGCCCCGAGAATGCGGTGCTGGCCCGGCTGATCGACCGCGCGGCCAAGGCGGGTGTGGGCCTGGTTGCAGCCGCCGGCAACGGTGGCCCCGGCGCCGCGCCCGCCTACCCTGCCGCCTGGGAGCAGGTGATCGCTGTCACCGCGGTGGACTGGCGTGAGAACCCCTATCGCCAAGCCAACCGCGGCGACTATCTCGGCCTTGCCGCCCCGGGGGTGAACATCTGGACCGCGGCCTCGGTCTCTGGCGGGCGACTACGATCTGGCACGTCCTATGCCGCGCCGTTCGTCACCGCGGCGCTGGCGGTCGAGCGGATGCGCACCCCCGACGAACCGCTTGCCGCGGCGCGCGACAGATTGATCTCCTGCGCGCAGGATCTGGGTGATCCGGGGCCGGATCCGGTGTTCGGCCACGGCCTCGTGCAGGCGCCCGGACCCGGACAGTGTTCAGCCGAAGAAGGCGAACTTTTTTCCGTCAGCGGGGAATAGTCGGCCATCCGCCGCGTTGTACTGGCAGTGCCGCAGAAAGGTGCGGCCAGGCAACGGAAAGGAAGATCAATGACCGACAAGACCGATACCCCCGATCTCACCCGCCGCAAGCTTCTTGGCCGCGTCGGGCTCGCGGCCGGCGCTGCCTATGTCGCGCCGGTGATGCTGCATCTGAACGCGGCCCATGCGTCGGGCGGCAGCCGTGGTTCCGGTGGCGGTGGTCGTGGTGGCCAGGGCGGACGCAGCGGCTCGGGTCCGTCCCGCGCCTCGCGGGGATCACGCGGCTCGCGGCCCCGGTCCGGCAACAATCGCAGCGGTGCCGGTGTCATCCGCCGTGGCGGCAACAACGAGTTCGAGCGGTTCCTGAACCGCATCTTCGGGAACGGCTGACATGGCCGAAGCCGCTGCAAACCTCTCCTCGGCGGCATCGGCGGAAAGCGCAGCAGTCACGCTGCGCTTTCCCGGCATTTCGCGCGGCATCGATCTTCACGATGCGCCGGAAGTGGCCGAGGCGCTGATCAAGATCGTCAATGGATGGGTTCCCACTGTCACGCCGACGGACGAATCCGTGCTGCCGCTGTCCTGCGTCGTGCCCGGTGCCGAGGGCTTTGATCTCAGTTCGATCTATCTCGACGCGCCGCTGCGGGGTTTGCCGGCGGCCAGTGCGACCTGTGGCCTTCTGGCCGATCTGGGCGAATCCTTCTTCGACGAACGTCCCGGATGCTTCTGCCTGCATTGCGGTGCGTTCGAGATCGCCGGGCGCCTGATCGCGCTTACCGGCGCGAAGCGCGCGGGCAAGAGCACCCTCGTGTCGCGCCTGACGGCAGAAGCCGACATGCGGGTCTGGTGCGATGACATGTTGCCGATCCTTGTGGATGGGTTGGCCTATGGGCTGGGGATCGCTCCGCGGCTTCGGCTGCCGCTTCCGCCAACCGTGAGCGGGCGGTTCCGCGACCATGTCGCCACCTGGCTTGGCCCTCACGACGATCGCTACGGCTATGTCTGTGCCCCGACGATCGCGCCGCATGGCGCGCGCGCACCGCTGCAGGCGCTCATTGCGCTCGATCGCCGCCCGGACGGGCCTGCAGGGCTGCATCGGATGTCGCCGGACGCGGCCGTGCACCACCTTCTGTCCCAGAACATGGCCGACCTGCAGACACCCGAGGCAGCATTCGAGCGTGTTCGCGCAATGGCCAGTCAGATGCTGTGCCTGCAACTGGTCTATTCAGATCTCGAGGAGGCAGTTGCGATCCTTCGCAGGGCTTTCGGTGGCGCAACTTTGCTGGATCCCTCTCTGCCGCTTGGTGCAGAATTGCCACTTCCCACCCCTGACCTGACCGCGGCCACGCCTGCCGATCCCGGGCGCAGATGGCGGCGGGCCGCGGATGCCGCGCTGCGCCGTCATGGGCAGTCGTCCTTTATATGGCGCCCGGGCGACGCGATGATCTGGCAGTTGAACGCCGTCGCAGGTGCTGTCTGGGCGCTGCTGGAGATCCCCGGCTCGGCCACCGAACTCGCATCTGCCCTGTCCGAAATCTATCCTGATGTTGGTGAGGATCGGCTGGTCGCCGACGTCGCCCAACTGCTCGGCGCGATGGCGGCGGACGAGCTTGTTCTTCCAGAGGATTGAGGGCGTAGTCTTTCCCTGTCGCGCTTTACTTTTGTTCGCGCCGCAAGGCCTGAGATCACCGGGCGAGAAAGCATCGCGGCGACGGAAAGGCGGACCCTGGGCAGGATCAATTTCCATTCCACCCCGCGCAAGCGACTTTCTGGCGACAGGAAATGTCGCATTGCGACATGCCGCGCCCCATCCGGCCGGGCGATCAAGGCACGGCAGAGCAACGGGGACGGCAGATGAAATCGCAAGCGCGTGTGGTGGTGATCGGTGGCGGGGTGGTCGGCTGTTCGGTCGCCTATCACCTGACGAAACTCGGCTGGTCCGACGTCATGCTGATCGAACGGTCGGAACTGACAAGCGGATCGACATGGCACGCGGCGGGCGGGTTCCATACGCTGAACGGCGACACCAACATGGCTGCGCTGCAGGGTTACACGATCCGGCTCTACCGTGAGTTGGAGGAACTGACCGGCCTGTCCTGTGGGCTGCACCATGTGGGCGGCATCACGTTGGCCGACAGCGCCGAACGCTTCGACATGCTGAAGGCAGAGCGGGCAAAGCACCGCTACATGGGCCTCGATACCCATATCCTGACGCCGGACGAGGTTTCGAAGATGACCGACGGCATGGTGAACACCGCCGGTATCCTCGGCGCGCTGTTCGATCCGCTTGACGGGCACCTCGACCCTTCGGGCACCACCCACGCCTATGCCAGGGCCGCCCGGATGGGCGGGGCAGAGATTGTGCTTCACAACCGGGTTCTGGAAACCCGCCCGCATGCCGATGGCTGGGAGGTGGTGACCGAAAAGGGCACGGTGATTTGCGAGCATCTGGTGAACGCCGCCGGATTGTGGGCGCGCGAGGTGGCGGCGATGGCCGGCGTCTACCTGCCGCTGCTGCCGATGGCGCATCAATACCTCGTCACCGACGACATCCCCGAGATCATGGCGCTGCTGAAGGAAGGGCGCGAGTTTCCCCATGTCATGGACCCCGGCGGAGAAAGCTACCTGCGACAGGAGGGGCGCGGCCTTTGCATCGGCTTCTACGAAAAGCCCTGCCAGCCCTGGGCGGTGGACGGCACGCCATGGACCTTTGGCCACGAACTGCTGCCCGACGAGTTCGACAAGATCGAGGACTCCGTCGCCTTCGCCTACCGCCGCTTTCCGGTGCTGGAGCGCGCTGGCGTTAAAAGCGTGATCCACGGCCCCTTCACTTTTGCCCCTGATGGCAATCCCCTGATCGGCCCGGTGCCCGGCTTGCGCAACTACTGGTCGGCCTGTGCGGTGATGGCTGGCTTCAGCCAGGGCGGCGGCATGGGCCTCGCGCTGGCGCAGTGGATGATCGAGGGCGAGGTGGAACGCGACCCGCGCGGCTTTGACGTGGCGCGCTTCGGCAACTGGACCAGCCCCGGCTACACCGTGCCGAAGGTGATGGAGAATTACCGGATGCGGTTCTCGGTGTCATACCCAAACGAGGAGCGCCCCGCCGCACGACCGTTCCGCACCACGCCTATGTATGAGGTTTTTGACGGCATGAACGCCGTCTGGGGCCAGCAATACGGGCTGGAAGTGGTGAATTACCACGCCCTGCCCGGAGAGGCGCGCCACGAAACTCCCAGCTTCAAGCGATCGAACGCCTGGGATGCCACGCGGGCCGAGGTGATGGCGGTGCGTGACGGCGTCGGCATCAACGAGGTCCAGAACTTCGGCAAGTATCGCGTCACCGGTCCCGGCGCGCGCGACTGGCTTGATCGCATCATGGCAGGTCTGATCCCGCAACCGGGTCGGCTGGCACTGAACCCGATGCTCGCGCCCTCGGGCCGGATCATCGGGGATTTCACCGTCTCGTGCCTGGACCCGGAGAACTTCCGCCTCACCGCCAGCTACGGCGCGCAGGGTTGGCACATGCGCTGGTTTCAGCAGAACGCGGCAGAGGGCGTGCGGGTCGAGAATGTCTCGGACATCAAGACCGGCTTCCAGATCGCCGGGCCGCAGGCACGCGAGCTTCTGTCGCGCGTCACCCGCGCCGATGTGTCGGCCGAGTCGTTCCGCTTCATGGACGTGCGGCGCATGACCATCGGCATGGCGAACTGTCTGGTGCAACGCGTCAGCTACACCGGCGATCTGGGATTCGAGATCTTCTGCGACCACATGAGCCAGCGCCACCTGTGGCACACGCTTTGGGACGCCGGGCAGGATCTCGGCCTGCGTCCGTTCGGGATGCGGGCAATGATGTCGCTGCGGCTGGACAAATTCTTCGGCTCGTGGGGGCGCGAATATTCACCGGACTATCTGCCCGGCGAGACGGGGCTGGACCGCTTCATCCGATGGAAGAAGCCGGTAGATTTCATCGGTCGCGCTGCAGCCGAGGCGGAACGGCAGGCCGGTCCGAAGCGGCGACTGGCGGCCTTTGTCGTTGACGCGACCGATGCCGATGTGGTGGCTTGGGAGCCGATCTGGCTGGATGGCGAAGTCGTGGGCTTCTGTACATCCGGCGGCTATTCGCATTTCGCGGGCAAATCGGTGGCGCTTGGCTTCGTCCCAGCGGACCGGGTGGCCGAGGGGCTGGAGGCAGAAATCGAAATATTGGGCGAACGGCGCCCGGCGCGTCTGGTGACGACACCGCTGTTCGATGCGGACGGGACGCGGATGCGGGGCTAGACCGTTCGCTACGGCGGGGGAACACTGGCATGCGGCCCGAGGACCTGACCATCCTGATCCCGGCAGCCGGTGCGTCGCGGCGCATGCGCGGGCGTGACAAGTTGTTGGAGAACGTGGACGGTGAGTCGCTGATCGCGCGCGCGGTGCGGATCGCACTGGAAACCGACGCGCGGGTGATCGTGACCCTGCCGCCCGGCCCGGTGGGCGCAGCACGTCGGACTGCGCTTTCGGGTGCGGGTGTGACGATCCTGACGGTGGCCGACGCGGCCGAGGGGATGGCGGCATCTCTACGCGCCGGCGGCGCGGCGGCGGCCGGCGCGGCGGCGATGATGATCCTGCTGCCCGACCTGCCCGATCTAACGACCCCCGATCTTTTGGCGATGATCGCTGCCTTCCCAGACGAATCTGCGGCATCCGTGCTGCGCGCCACGGCCGAGGATGGCACGCCGGGGCATCCGGTGATCCTGCCCGCGCGACTGATCCCCGAACTGGCCGGGCTGCGCGGCGATGCGGGCGCGCGAGCCGTGATTGCCGGCGCCGCCGTCCGCCCTTTCCCCCTGCCCGGCGCGCGGGCCACGACCGATCTGGACACGCCCGAGGCATGGGCAGACTGGCGCGCGCGCCGCCCAGATTGAGTTCGAGACAGTCGTGTCCGGTGCACGACGGCACTCAAGGCAAGTTACAAACCGATCACAACTCTTGCGACTGCATGCTTTGCCCCGTTTTCCTGATGACCCACCGCCAACGGCGTGTTAACGTAGCGTAAACAGTTGATTTCCTGTCATTCCGATTTGCGAGGGTGCAATGCGTCTCGTCTCCGTGTTTCCCGTACTGGTTGCCGCTGTTCTGCTTGGTGGGTCCGTCCTGCCGCCCTGCAACGGGGTGGCAACGGGTCAATCCGCGACGATGGGCCAGTCCTGCATAACCGGCCATTGCTGCGGTCAGTTCGGTTGCTGGACGACCTGTGCCTGCTGGACCGACTGACATGCCCGCAGCCGGACAGGCCCAACCAAGAGCGCCACAGGGACCGCGGATAATCGGCACCGTGGTGGCGATCTTCATGGCGGTGGTGATGATCCCCGTCGGCCTGCTCATCGCCATGAGTCAGGCCCTGAACCTCAAATTTCTGGAGGGCGTCGTCGAGGTCCAGCCGGGGGCAGAGGCGAACTTCCTTGGCCTGTTCGGCCTGTTCATCTTTGGCGTCGGCCTTGCGATGCTGCTGACTCAGGTGTTCGCCGAGAAGTATTCGGCCAAGCTATCGGGTCTGACGTTTGCCGGCACCCTGGCCGCGCTGCTGCTCTTCATGCTGATCGCCCGTTACACAGTGTTCGACATCGACCCCAGCCAGATCGAGACGCCCACCGAACAAAAACGCGCGCTCAGCCTGCAGATCCAGTGCCCGCCAACCAGTGGCGAAAGCACGGCAGCGCGTCGCGCCTTCATCATGATCGTGCCGGGTATCGGTGCCGAGGCAGAGGTGCGCGAGGCGTTTGCCAGCAGCCCGGAGCACGAAAGGCTGATCGTCGATCCGTCCCTGCCAGAGTTCGACGGGCTGGACATCCCTCGTGGGGCGCTGCTGCTGGCGCCCGAGTTCGGCAATGATCCGACATTCGCCTTCGACCTGCCGGCAGTGATCCATTCGCGGCTGCGCAGCCAGATGACTGTATTCAGCGTGGCGCTGACAGGCAGCGCCGCCAGCAGCGAGTTGAGCAGCGCCCAGCGCATGGCCGAGCGCGAGATTGCGACGATCATGTTCCGCCCACAGTTTCCCAGCCCCAAGATCGAGGCGTCGATCGATTTTTCCCGCGTGCGAGAGGTCTGCGGTGTTTAGGGTCGCCGCAATCGCCCTGCTACTGACGACCGCTCCCGCAGCCGCTCAACAGACGGCGGCGGAACGGCTGAATCAGCTGCTGGACCAGATCGTCCTGTTACCCGAGAACAACTGCCGCCCTACACCAGCCGAGATCTCGATGGTGATCGACGGCGTGATCGCCACCCTTCCTGTCGCGGGTCGTACGCGGGGCTCCCTGATCGCGGATCCTGTCCAGACCGGCAACGGCCCCGCCGACGATGGAACGGCGACGGCCATGCGCGCCTTGGGATATCTGGTGCAGTTTCCGAACTGGCGGGCAGAAAACCACGACGACGCCGTGATGCGCCTGCGGGCGGCAACCGGCGCCGAGGCTGGCCGGCGCGTGCAGGAGGCCGCCGGTCGGGCACTGGCCTTCGGGCGCGGCGGCCTCGTCCCACTGGTCATGGCCCACCACGGCGACGCGCCCGCACGGTTCGACGCGATCCGCGATTTCATCGCGGCCGAGCATCGCGCTGGTGGCAATCCCTTCCTTGCGGCCATCGCCCGACTGACCCTGGCCGAAGGACTGCAGGAGGAGGCTTACGGCCAACGCCCCGACTCCGCGGTGCCCTGGGCGCCACAGCCCGCCGTGACGTCAGCGACGGCCTCGGTCGATCAGGGCGCACAGTCGCCGCCGCAAATGCTGGCCGAGGCCATCGCCCTCTACCGCGAAACCCAAGGCTTCTACGGCGAGTTGCGCGACGACCCAAGCTGGGGCGGACGCGACTCGACGCTGGACTTCGACTATCTGATCGCACTCCTCGACTATGTGAACGGCGGCGGGGACTGGCAGCCGCTGCTGGCGCAGATCATCGAGGTAGAAGGCAACAAGGATCACTATCAGCTTTCCGCAGGCAGCGCGGTCCCGCGACAGATCTTCGTTCAGAACTTCCTGCGCCTGCCACCCTCCATCGTGATATCTGCCGAGGCATCAGATCAATCAACCGGGCGATCAATGGACATCCTGCCCACCACCTGCCCACCACCCGAAGAGGTTTCGGCCGCCAGCGCGCAGGGCGTCGACGCGGCAACCGGGCTGGGCGTCAACCGCTACTTCAACGCCCCGCTTCTGGCCCACCACACCTGCACCGTTCTGGAGCGATGGCAGGATGGCGCCGCGCCCGCCCTGGCGCGCACACTCGCTGCCCATTCCAATGCCGACTACCGCATCGTGCTTGGCCACTTTCGCGGCGATGAGGTGCGGTTCTCGTTTCTGTCACGCAAGGAACTGATGGCGGCGGCCGAGCAACTCGCCGGCGACCCGACGCTTTTGGCGCAGTACGAACCCGAGCCTGCGCCAGTTGCCACCGATGCCTGCCCCTGGCCAGAGGCCGCCGCGGTACAGTTCATCCCATCGCTTGAAATCGGCGATCAGCCCACCGGCGGTGACAGCGGCTATATCTATCTCGGCAACGGCCTGACCTGGGCTCAGGGCAACCAGTTGCTGGATCACGTCAGGGGCCAAAGGGGGAGCAGCGCGGAGTTCAGCGGCGCCTACCTGATCCGGCCCGTCATCGAGTAACCGTACCCTAAGGCATGCACGAGCGATCGCCGGAGGCGCGGCGAAACCGATCCGACTGCGCGAGGCAGGCAGCATTGGCTGTGGCGTAAAATTACACGGTCAACCCGCTGGAGACCACCACGCCCGCCACAGATCCGACGGCCAGATCAATGGCATGCGGCAGTGTTGCACCTGAACCACCCGACGCGTGCGGTTGCAGACGGAGTTTTGCCAACAGCACGCAGCCATGTATGGTGATCGCGTCAAGGTTGTAGCGGAGCGGCGCCCGCAACCGGTTACGAACGGGTCGGCCCATGGGCTGGCGGCGTAGGAGTGCAGTGAACATGGGCATGCGCGGTCAGTTGGCGATTGCATCTGCCTGCCTCTCGCTGACCACAGCCCTTCTGGCCTTCGTGATCGCGACAACCGGGATCGATGCGCCGCCGCTTCTGCACGATTCTTCGATCAAGACCCAGTCGCTGGGTGTGCTGTGCATTGCGGCGCTCGCTTTCGCATTCATCCTGCGGAATCATCACCGGCTGGCCCTTGGGCTGGCAGTGGCGATCGGGTTGATCGGCGCACTGATCTTCGTGGAGTATGTGTTCTCAACCTCGCTCGGTATCGACCGGCTGCTCGCAATCCTCGATCCCGCTGGCACCCCGGAACCTGGCCGTGTCGCCCCGGTCACGGCGGCGGCGCTCATGCTGGCGGCGCTGGCGGTCGCCCTCAGCGCTCCGCCGGGCCGGACGCTGGGACGCCGCGCAATCTGGGCGCAGGCGGCTGGCGGGGTGGCGGGTCTTCTGATCCTCTACGGCTTCGCCGATGGCCTGATCGTGCAGCCGCCCGAGGTGCTGCACCCGATAGCCCGCGTGCCGCCACAAAGCGCGATTCCCATGCTGCTGCTCGCGCTTGCGATCCAACTCCGCTGTTCGACCATCCCGCCCGGCGCCCGTCTGCCACTGCTTGACCGCGTCGCAGCCTGGACGACCACATTGTTGTGCGCGGCTGTGATCCTGTTCTGGCAGGCACTCGAACGCAACGAATGGCAGAACCGTTCGGCGGACAGCGGCATCGCACTGACGATGGTGGCCGAGAAGCTGACGGCAGAACTGGAACAGCGCGGCTTTGCGATCCAGCATCTCGCGCGGCGCTGGGATACCTACGGTCCACCCACGCAGGCCCAGTGGGAAGGCGACGTCAGCGCGTTGCAGGAAAATTTCTCCAACCTGCATGCGATCACCATGATCGAGCCCGACCTGACGATCCGCTGGCGGGTATCCATCGACGGCACGGGGCAAGAGATCGTGGGCACATCGGTCGGCACCGACGGCGGGCGGGCAGAGGCTTATCAGCGTGCCCGTGAAACGCTGACGCCACAACTCACGCCGGGGCTGGAGTTGCGGTCCGGCGGCTACGGCATCTCGTATGTGGCCGCGATCTACGAAAGCGACCGGTTTCGGGGCTATGTCGCAACAAGCATCCGCGCCGACGAAATCCTCGATATCGCCAGCGACATGATCCGGGGCCAGTTCGGCGCGACGCTCGCCGATGCCAACCAGACAATTGCAGGCGACGCCAACGGCCTGCCGCGCGGCAGCGCAATGCTGCGGCGAGAGCGCGAAATCGATGTGCTGGGACAGACCTTCACCCTCTCAGTCTGGCCCCTGCCTGACTATCTTGATGCGCGCCGCAGCTATCTGCCGCGTTCGGTCCTGCTGCTCGGACTTCTGACCGTGGCGCTTATCACACTGGCAACTCTGCAGGCCCGCCGAGGGCTGATCAGCAAGCAGCGCGCCGATGCGCTGGCTAACCAGCTTGCGGGCACGCTGGAGCATATCAGCGACGGCTTCATGATGCTCGACCGGGACTGGCGCATTACCTACTGGAACGGCAATGCTGCGCAAATCTCTGGCGTACCGGTCGAGAAAGCTGTCGGCAGTTTCCCATGGGAGTCCTTTCCCCGCGCCGACGGCCGCTTTGCCGACCGCTACCGGCAGGCACAGCGCGACGGACAATCGGCGCATTTCACCGACTATTTCCCCCCGCTCGACCGATATCTGGAGGTTCATGCCCACCCGGTGCCCGACGGGATGGCCGTCTATTTCCGCGATGTGACCGACGAACGCCGGCGCGACGAACAACTGCGTCTGCTCGAAAGCGCGGTCTCACGCCAGAACGACATCGTCATCGTCGCCGAGGCCGCCCGCAAACCCGCCACGGCGCAGCCAAGTATCATCTACGTCAACGCAGCCTTCTCGCGGCTGACAGGCCATGCCGAGGCAGAGGCACTCGGCGCCACAACGGCGCTGCTCTACGGGGTCAACACACGTCCTGAACAGATCGGCAAGATCGAGGGTGCAATAGCGGCGGCAGAGCCGGTGCGGGCGGAACTGCTGACCAGCAGTCGCAGCGGCGAAGAGCTGTGGCTCGATCTCGACATCGTGCCGCTGACGGACGAACAGGGCCAGCCGACGCACTGGATCACGGTGGCGCGCGACGTGACCGAACGGCACCGCGCCGAACAGGCGCTCGCGGCCAGCGAGGAACGCTTCCGTCTGGCGGCGCGCGCAACGCGTGACGTGCTCTGGGACTGGGATCTCGCGCAGGACACGATCTGGTGGAGCGAGGCGTTCACCGAAACCTTCGGCGAAAGCCCCAAAGATTCGGGCGTCGCCGCGCCCGGCACATGGGCGTTGCGTGCCCATCCGGACGACCAGTATCTGATCGACACCAGCCTGCGCGAGGTGATCGAGGGCGGCGGCGAGACATGGACGGCGGAGTATCGCGCCCAACACGCGGATGGAACCTATCGGTCGGTGGTCGACCACGCCTTCGTGATGCGCGACGATCAGGGCCACGCCATTCGCGTCATCGGCAGTCTGACCGATGTCACCGCACAGCGCGATCTCGAATCGCGCATCCGCCAGTCGCAGAAGATGGAGGCCGTGGGTCAGCTCACCGGCGGGGTGGCGCATGACTTCAACAACCTGCTGACCGTGATCCTCGGCAACGCCGAGCAGCTTGACCATGCCCTGACCGACCGGGAGGATCTGCGGATGCTGGCGCGGATGACCGCGCGGGCGGCCGAACGCGGGGCGGAACTGACCGGGCGGCTGCTCGCCTTTGCCCGCCGCCAGGCACTGCAGCCACGCCCCACCGATGTGAACCAGTTGCTTACGGGCATGGAGGGGCTGCTCAACCGCAGTCTGACCGAGCAGACCGATCTGAAACTCTCGCTCGACAGCAAGCTCTGGCCTGCAGAAATCGACCCCGGCCAACTGGAGGTCGCGCTGCTGAACCTGACGATCAACGCCCGCGATGCGATGCCCGGAGGCGGGTGCCTGACGATCGAGACAGCGAATGCGGAACTGGACGACACCTATGCAGACACGGGGATCGAGGTGCCGCCCGGCCCCTATGTCATGATCTCTGTCACCGACACGGGAGAGGGCATGGCCGCGGATGTGGTCGCGCGCGCGTTCGAGCCGTTCTTCACAACCAAGGATGTGGGAAAGGGCAGCGGGCTTGGCCTGTCGATGGTGTATGGTTTCGTCAAGCAATCGGGCGGCCACGCCAAGATCTATTCGGAGCCGGGTCACGGAACCACGATCCGCCTGTATTTCCCGCGCAGCCAGCCAACCGAACGCGATACGCCCCCCCCGTCCCGCACCGATGACGAGGTCAGCCCGGGCCGCGAAAGGGTGCTGGTGGTCGAGGATGACCGCCTGGTGCGCGAACATGCGATGGCGCTGCTGACCGGCCTTGGCTACCACGTCACCGGCGCCGAGAACGGTTCCGAGGCGCTGGAGATCCTGACGCGCAGCGACGAGTTCGATCTGCTGTTCACCGATGTCGTGATGCCCGGCGGCATCGATGGTCGCCAGCTTGCCGACGCTGCGCGCGAGATACGCCCGAATCTGAAGGTGCTCTTCACATCGGGCTATGCCGAAAGCGCCATCGTGCATCACGGGCGCCTTGATGCGGGCGTGCAACTGCTGTCGAAGCCCTATCGGCGGCAGGAGCTGGCCGCCAAGGTGCGCGAGGTGCTGACGGCCTGACCCGAGCCACAAATCTGCCCAACCGGCCGGCAGATCACCCGCGCTGATGGGACAGATGTCGCAAATCCGAACGGATACGTTGAAAAATTCGTCCGTTTCGGTTATGCGCGAAACGATCCTGGGCGCAAAGACCCGGGCACTGGCAACAAAAGGGGCAGCAGATGATCCGCCACATGACCTGGGCCGCCGCCGCGGCAATCGTTCTTTCTCTGGGCCTGACCGCCGCACCGACGCCGGTCCTGGCCGGGCCGATCGAATCCGCCTGCAACTCGTCGGGCCGCGCGGCCGCGAACCGTTCCCTGTGCCGCTGCATCCAGGGTGTAGCCGACGCGACGCTGACCCGTGGCGATCAGCGCCGCGCCGCGCGCTTCTTCCGCGACCCGCACCAAGCGCAAGAGGTGCGGATGTCAAAAAGTGCCGCCGACAACGCCTTCTGGGCGCGCTACCGCGCCTTTGGCGACATGGCAGAGACCTACTGCGCCGGCTGACCCTCAGTCGCCATGCGAATGACCGTGGCCGTGGGACTCCCCATGGCCATGGTCGTGGCCATGCCCCGCTTCGGGGCCGCGGTTCAGATCGACCGGCACCTCGATCTCCAGTTCCCCTGACAGTTCGAACGTCAGCGTCACGCTGATCGTGTCGCCGTCGTTCAGCGGCCGGGTCAGGCCCAGCAGCATGATGTGGTCGCCTCCGCGTGACAGAGCATGCTCGCCGCCTGCCGGTATGGTCATGCCATCTTCCAGCTCGATCATCCGCATCACGCCTTCGGCATCCTCAGAATGGGTGTGCAGTTCCACCCGCTGCGCGGCATCGGTCTCGGCCGCGATCAGCCGGTCGTCGAATGCCCGATGATTCTCGATCACCATGAAGATCGCGCCGGATTGCGCCGCGGGGCTGGAGGCCAGCGCATAGGCCTCGCGCACCGCCATGCCGTCATGGGCCAGCGCGGTGGTTGCGATCAGACCGGCGCTCAGGCCGGCAACAAGGGTCAGGGCTCTCATTCTCTCTACTCCTGGAAATGGGTCTGTCGGTTTTCGGTCAGACCCATTCCGGCGGCGCCCGCGCGCCCCCGCCCGCCACGCGCGCCGCCGCCGCGACCAGATCGCCGCCCGCTGGCAGACGTTCGACCGGCGCCACACCGGCGGCCAAATCCGGCCCGCAAGAGGCCATGCCGACAACAAGCGTACAATCCAGACAGGGGCGATCCCCCGCCGCACCGTCATCCCCGCCGCACAGATCCAACCAGGCCGGTGCCGCATCGGCCCGCAGCATCGCTCCCTGTGACAGGCCGGCAGCCAGTGCCGTCACCAGCAGCAGGCCCGCCAGGACCGGGGCCAGCATCAGCGGAAATGTCACGCGCAATCGCATGGTCAGACCCATACCTGCCCATGCCTGTGGGGAAAAGCCCCAACGCCCCGAACAACGCAAAAGGCCCCGCCATCCGGCGGGGCCTTCGCGTCCCTCTTCCGCGCCCGTATCAGGCTGCGGCGGTCTGTGCCTTGGCGATCTGCTTCTTGATCTTCAGCGCCCGCGCGGACAGTTCCTCATCCTTGGCCTTGGCCAGATAGGCGTCCAGCCCCCCGCGATGATCGACCGAGCGCAGCGCATGGGCCGAAACCCGCAGGCTGAAGCTCTGACCCAGCGCCTCGGACGTGAGCGTCACGTCGTTCAGGTTCGGCAGAAAGCGCCGCTTGGTCTTGTTGTTGGCGTGGCTGACGTTGTTGCCCGACATCGGGCCCTTGCCACTCAGTTCGCAGACGCGCGACATCGTCCTGCTCCTTGCATCTCGTTCCAGAAACCAAAGGGGGCGCGGCCAAGGCTACGCCCCATCAATCGCCGGTGACATACTGGCAACCGGCCGGGGCGTCAAGCGCGCAAACCGCCCAGAACCTCCTCTGCCGCCGCCGTGGGGCTGGTGCGCCCCTCGGCCACGGCAGCGCCCAGTTCCGCCATCCGCCCGGCCAGCGCCGGGTCGGCGGCCAGCCGCGCCAATAACCCGTGGCGCACCTCCTCCTCGAACCAGTGCCGCGCCTGTTCCGCGCGCCGCCCCTGCCAATGCCCATGCTCCCGCCGCCATTCCGCCAGCGCCCGCATCTCGGCCCAGGCACCCTCCATCCCGTCGCCCGTCACCGCCGACACGGTCAGCGCCTTGGGAAAGCCCGGCGGATCCTGCGGCCGGCGGCGCAGCAGCCGCAGTGCCCCGGCATAATCCGCGCAGGTGCGCACCGCCGACGATTTCAAATCGCCATCCGCCTTGTTGACCAGAATCAGATCGGCAATCTCCATGATCCCACGCTTCACGCCCTGCAACTCGTCGCCGCCCGCCGGGGCCAGCAGCAGCACGAACAGATCTGCCATGCCCGCCACCATTGTCTCCGACTGGCCCACGCCCACGGTCTCGATCAGCACCACGTCGAACCCCGCCGCCTCGCACAGCGCCACCGCCTCGCGCGTGCGTCGCGCCACGCCGCCAAGTTCGGTCTGGCTGGGCGAGGGGCGGATGAACGCGCCCGGCTCGCGGCTCAGCCGCTCCATCCGCGTCTTGTCGCCCAGGATCGACCCGCCGCTGCGCGTGGAACTGGGATCGACGGCCAGAACCGCCACCCGCAGCCCCTGCCCCGTCAGCATCAGCCCGAACGCCTCGATGAACGTGGACTTGCCCACACCGGGCGTGCCCGACAGCCCGATGCGCAGCGCCTGCCGGTTCAGCGGCGCCAGCCGCGCCAGCAGATCGACCGCCTGCGCCCGGTGATCGGCCCGGCGGCTTTCGACCAGCGTGATCGCGCGCGCCAGCGCCCGCCGCTCGCCCAGCCCGATCCGTTCCGCCAGATCCGCCATCGGTTCCGCCATCCACCCCTCACGCCCCGGTGACGCAACCGTGCATCGCCACCCGCTGTTTCCATGCCCCGGCCGCGCTATGAATGTCCAGTACGGGCGGCATCGCGCCCGGCTCGGGGAAACCGCCATGAAACGCCTGTCTGCCCTTGCCCTCTGCGCCACGCTCGCCACGCCCGCGGCGGCGGAAACCCGCTTTGACGCCACCTTCGACCTCTACGCCCTCGGCATGCGCGGCGGATCGATCACGCTGGCCGCCGTCCACACCGCCCGCGAATACGCGGTCGCGGCGCAGGCGCAGGCCAGCGGCCCGTTCCGCTGGTTCCGCAGCATCGATATGGCCGCGCGCAGCCGCGGCACGGTGAACGGCACCCGGCTGGCCCCGGCCAGTTTTGCCGGTCAGGTCACGGGCGGTCGCCGCCCCGGCGCGGCCGAGATTGCCTATACCGGCAACCGGCCCGAAGTTATCCGGTTTGAACCCGCACCCGATACGCCCCGCCCCGCCCCCGATCCGGTCAGCCTGCCCGGCAGCCTCGATCCGTTGACCGCTATCTACGAGGTACTGCGCGACCGCGACCGCGCCGATCTCTGCCGGCTCGACATCCGCGTGTTCGACGGCCAGCGCGTGAACCGGCTGCGCTTGTCGGGCGGGACCGAGGCGGGCGAGCGCATTACCTGCGCCGGCGAATGGCTGCGCCTGTCCGGCTACCGGGCCGAGGAACTGGAACGCCGCGCCCGCTTCCCGCTCTCCGTGACCTACACGCCCGGCGCCGCCGGCTGGCAGGTGGACGAGATCGCGGTGGATAACACCTTCGGCCGTGCCTTCATCCGCCGCCGCTGACCCCGCCGCGCCCGTTGCGCGGGCGCGCCGACCACCGCGCGCAACGTATGCACGTGATGTGCACGTCGGATGCACGTGAATCATACGTCGTGTGCACACCCGGTTTCGGAGGCACTGTTGCGCGGATCGGGCGGGGTGCGGCCGCAACGTATGCACGTGATATGCACGGCAGATGCACGTGAATCATACGTTGTGTGCACGCCCTATTCGGCGGCGACCCGGCGCCGTTCCAGCAGGGGTTTCAGGTAGCGCCCGGTATGGCTGCGCTCCACCTCGGCCACCTGTTCCGGCGTCCCCGTCGCCACGATCTCGCCCCCACCGTCGCCGCCCTCGGGGCCGATGTCGATGATCCAGTCGGCGGTCTTTATGACGTCCAGGTTATGCTCGATCACGATGACGGAATTGCCCTGATCGACCAGTTCGTGCAGCACCTCCAGCAGCTTGCGCACATCCTCGAAATGCAGACCGGTGGTCGGCTCGTCGAGGATATAGAGCGTCCGACCGGTGGACCGTTTCGACAGTTCCTTTGACAGCTTCACCCGCTGCGCCTCGCCCCCCGAGAGGGTCGTGGCCTGCTGGCCCACCTTGATATAGCCCAGCCCCACACGCACCAGCGCGTCCATCTTCTCACGGATCGACGGAACGGCCTGAAAGAACGCCTGCGCATCCTCGACCGTCATGTCAAGAACGTCGGCTATGCTCTTGCCCTTGAACAGAACTTCCAGAGTCTCGCGGTTGTATCGCTTGCCCCTGCAGGTCTCGCAGGTGACATAAACATCAGGCAGGAAGTGCATCTCGATCTTGATGACGCCGTCGCCCTGACACGCCTCGCACCGCCCGCCCTTCACGTTGAAACTGAACCGCCCCGGCTTGTAGCCCCGCGCTTTGGATTCCGGCAGCCCGGCGAACCAGTCGCGGATCGGCCCGAAGGCGCCGGTATAGGTTGCCGGGTTGCTGCGCGGCGTGCGCCCGATGGGCCGCTGGTCAATGTCGATCACCTTGTCCAGATGCTCGAACCCCTTGATCGTCTCACACGGCGCCGGCGTCTCGCGCGCGCCGTTCAACCGCATGGCGGCGTTCTTGTAAAGCGTCTCAACGGTCAGGGTGGACTTGCCGCCGCCGGACACCCCGGTCACGCAGATGAACCGACCCAGCGGAAACTCCGCCGTCATGTCCTTCAGGTTGTTGCCGGTCGCCTTGACCACCGTCAGCGTCTTGCCGTTGCCCTTCCGCCGCGACGCCGGCACCGCAACCTCTCGCAGACCGGAAAGATACTGGCCGGTCAGGCTGGCCGGGTCCGCCGCCACGGCAACCGGCACCCCATGCGCCACCACCTGCCCGCCATGCACCCCCGCGCCGGGGCCGATATCGAACACGTAATCCGCCTCGCGGATCGCCTCCTCGTCATGCTCCACCACCAGCACCGTGTTCCCGGCGTCGCGCAGGTTCTTCAGCGTGGTCAGCAGGCGGTCGTTGTCGCGCTGGTGCAGGCCGATGGAGGGTTCGTCCAGCACATAGAGCACCCCGGTCAGCCCCGATCCGATCTGGCTGGCCAGCCGGATGCGCTGGCTTTCACCCCCGGAAAGCGTGCCGGCATTGCGGCTGAGCGTCAGGTAGTCGAGGCCCACATTCACAAGAAAACCAAGACGTTCTCGGATTTCCTTCAGAATCGCCCGCGCGATCTCGTTCTTCTGGGCGGTCAGGTTTGCGGGGGTGGCCTCGATCCAGTCCAGCGCCTCGCGGATCGACATGCGCACCACGTTGCCGACATGAAGAAGCTGGTCCGGCCCGCCCTTTGCAGGACCGATCTTCACCGCCAGCGCCTCTGGCTTCAACCGGTGGCCGCCGCAGGTGCCGCAGGGGCGGTTGTTCTGATAGCGCTCGAATTCCTCACGGATCCAGGCACTGTCGGTCTCGCGATAGCGCCGCTCCATGTTCGGCACCACGCCCTCGAAGCTGCGGGTGACGTTGTAGATCCGCCCGCCCTCATCGTAGCGAAAGGCGATTTCCTCCTCGCCGGAACCGTAGAGCAGCACCTGCTGCACGCTTTCCGGCAGATCCTTCCATTTCTTGCGCGCGTCGAAGCCGTAATGCTTCGCCAGCGCCTCGATGGTTTGCAGGAAATAGGGGCTTTTCCCCTTGCGCCACGGCGCGATGGCCCCGTTCGCCAGCGTCAGCGCCGCATCCGGCACGATCAGCCGTTCGTCGAAGAACAGCTCCACCCCCAGCCCGTCGCAGGCCGGACAGGCCCCGAAGGGGGCGTTGAAGGAAAACAGCCGCGGCTCGATCTCGGGTATCGTGAAGCCGCTGACCGGGCAGGCGAATTTCTCGGAGAAGGTGATCCGCTCCGGCTCTTCCGTCGCGGTCTCGAAGATGGCGATGCCGTCGGCCAGATCCAGCGCGGTGCGGAAGCTGTCGGCCAGCCGCGTCTCGATCCCCTCGCGCACGACGATCCGGTCCACCACCACGTCGATGTCGTGGCGGAACTTCTTGTCCAGCGTCGGGGGCTCGTCCAGATCGTGGAACTCACCGTTGACCTTTACCCGCTGGAAGCCCTGCTTGCGCAGTTCCAGCATTTCCTTGCGGTACTCGCCCTTGCGGTCGCGTACGATGGGAGCGAGCAGATAGGCGCGCGTGCCTTCCCCCATCGCCATCACGCGGTCCACCATGTCCTGCACCTGCTGCGCCTCGATCGGCTTGCCGGTCGCGGGCGAATATGGGGTGCCGACGCGGGCGAACAGCAGCCGCAGATAATCGTAGATCTCGGTCACCGTGCCGACGGTGGAGCGCGGGTTCTTCGACGTGGTCTTCTGTTCGATGCTGATGGCGGGCGACAGGCCGCTGATGTGGTCCACATCCGGCTTCTGCATCATGTCCAGGAACTGGCGCGCATAGGCGCTGAGGCTTTCGACATAGCGCCGTTGCCCCTCGGCATAGATCGTGTCGAAGGCGAGACTGGACTTGCCGGACCCGGAAAGCCCGGTGATGACCACCAGCCTGTCGCGTGGAATATCCACGTCTATCGACTTCAGGTTATGCTCGCGCGCACCCCTTACCTCGATGAACTTCTGTTCCGCCATGACCGCCCTCGCGCCCGATGGCGCTTACATAGACCAGCCGCGCCGAGTCTCCAATCGAAAAGCGCGAACGAAGTGCGAACACACGCTATTGGTCGCCGCGCTCGCCGCAACGTGCATCCGTGCAGGTCGTGGCCGGGATGAAGCCGTCCGATCAGCCCTCGGCCAGCGCGCGCTGATAAAGATGCCAACTGGCGTGACCCAGCAGCGGCAAGACGATGAAGAGGCCCAGGAAAGCCGGGATCATCGCCGCGACGGTCAGCACCCCGATCGTGGCCGCCCAGCGCATCATCACCTGCGGGTTGCTTTTCACCACCTCGATCGACGCGATCATCGCGCTGACGAAGTCGATGTCGCGGTCCAGCAGCAGCGGCAGACTGATCACCTGCGTGGTGAACAGAACCAGCGCGATCGCCAGCCCGGCGATGCCACCGACGAGCATCAGCAACACCCCCTCGACCGTCAGCAGCGCCCAGAGCGAATGCCCGATGTTCGGCAGCGACCCGGTGCCCTGGAATACCGCAAAGATAACCCGCGCGACCACCAGCCACATCATGAAGAACACCAGCAGGATCACCGCCAGCGCCGGGATCTGGCCATTGCCATGTCGGAAGGGCGCGCGCATCACCGCCCCCCAGTCCAGCGCCTCGCCCACCTGCAACCGCCGGCTGACCTCGTAAAGCCCCAGCGCCACGAAGGGCGCGATCAGCGGAAAGCCGAAGGCCGCGGGGATCAGCCACCAGAACTGCCCCGTCTCGGCCATCAGCCAGGAAAAGGCGAGGCCGGCGCCGGCATAGATGGCGGCGAAGAAGATGCCGTATTGCGGCGCGCGCTTGAAATCGGCCCAACCCGCCGACAGCGCCGCATTAAGGTCGTCCTGGGTGATGGATTTGAATTCCGGCATGACGCCCGGCGCTGGCGTCGTGTCGACATGGGACATGGGATCCTCCTTGGGCAATCCGATGATGCGCGCGCGTCCAGTGCCAACCCTAGTCAGATCCGGGCAGGCGGCAAAGCCATTTTAGCAGATGTGACGCTGGCGCGCGGTCAACCCTCTGCGCGCGCCTCGGCCCGGCTTTTGCCGGCGACGTTCAGCGCGAGCGTCGCGGCCATGAACTGGTCCAGATCGCCGTCGAGCACGCCCTGGGTATCCGAGGTTTCCACGCTCGTCCGCAGATCCTTCACCATCTGGTAGGGCTGCAGCACATAGCTGCGGATCTGGTTGCCCCAGCCGGCATCGCCCTTGGCGTCATGCGCGGCCTCGATCGCCTCTGTCCGCTTGCGCAACTCCATTTCGTAGAGCCGCGATTTCAGCGCCTTCATGGCGATGTCGCGGTTCTGGTGCTGGGATTTCTGGCTGCTGGTGACGACGATGTTGGTGGGGATGTGGGTGATCCTGACCGCCGAGTCGGTGGTGTTGACGTGCTGGCCGCCCGCACCGGACGAGCGGTAGGTGTCGATGCGGATGTCGGACGGGTTGATCTCGATCTCGATATTCTCGTCCACCACCGGATAGACCCAGACCGAGGAGAACGAGGTGTGCCGCCGCGCCGCGCTATCATAGGGCGAAATGCGCACCAGCCGGTGGACGCCGGATTCCGATTTCAGCCAGCCATAGGCGTTCGGCCCGCTGATCTTGTAGGAGACCGAGCGGATGCCCGCCTCCTCGCCCGCGGTTTCCGACATCAACTCGACCGTATAGCCCTTCTTCTCGGCCCAGCGGACATACATGCGCGCCAGCATCGCGGCCCAGTCGCAGCTTTCGGTGCCGCCCGCGCCGGCGTTGATCTCAAGGAAGGTGTCATTGCCGTCGGCCTCTCCGTCCAGGAGCGCCTCAAGCTCCTTCTGCGCCGCCTTGTCGGCCAGCGCGCGCAGCGCTGCCTCGGCCTCGGTCACGATCTCGGTGTCACCTTCGGCCTCTCCCAGTTCGA
>JBJHCH010000043.1:0-24901 GCA_050485905.1 Paracoccaceae bacterium
GGTGGCGCCTTGGCGAAGCCGGTGAATGAGATCGGCAAAGGTTTCTGACTGGGGCTCTTCGTCAGCAAGCAACAGGCCTGTGGCACGCTCCAGGGCATCGAGCGTCTTCCGATCCGGTCGGCGGCGCTCCTGGGAAAGGTAAATAGCTACCACCTTGTCGCTCAACCCGGCTTGCAAGGACAGAGCCCGCATGGACAGGCCTGACGTGCCGAGCCAGGCGCGCAGTTTCGTCCGGTTGTCCTGTCCATGATCCAGCATGCCTCTACCCTTTCCTCGTTGTCTTCAGAGCTCGATGTCCGCGCTCCCCGGGCGGCGCCGGACACGCAGCTCGAAGACCTCGAGATCCTCTGCGGAAACCTCCCAGCTCTTGCCGAAGCGCCCCGCGCCCAGCTTGACCTTCTTGCCGCCCGGCGTCGGGCAGCCCTTGTTGATCCAGTCCCGGATCGTGCGTGGATCCCGCCGAAATCGAGCGGCTACTTCCGCAACGCTGTAGTTTCGTGTCATTGCTGTTCCCTTTCCTTCGCGTTCGAAACGGAGATGGGTCCAAGCTTCGAGATCGGAAATTTTCGTCCGGAAGGCGCCAAAACCTGAGGGATTCAGCCAAGCTGCGGCTCAACGGCTGCGGTCGTTGCCGTCATGACTGATCCGCGCGCCCCCAAGACGCGTTGCGCGTCGAGAGCTGCGGTGACGCGACCAGCATCGCGAACGACACCGCGCATCGCACCAAACGCGTTACCTATCGTGAACATAAGGGCGCTCACGGCTCTCAATACTTCAACCGAGTACAGTGTTGCCAGAATCGCTGCGATGCGATACCGCGCCATCACTCAAGGTCATGCCGGGAGAAGGCGGGGCAACCCGCCGCCGAAGGAGCAACCGCCCCGGAAACTCTCAGGTCCCCGGACCGGCATGGTCTCAACACTCCGGAAAGCGGCCCCGCAAGGGCCCACCGAAGGAGAAAGCCCGATCCACTTCGGGTGAAACTCTCAGGTCCAAGGCACGGAGGGGGCATGGCGGCTGCGGCCGCCCCGACCTTGGAGTGCGACCCATGACCTCTGTTGCCGTGATCGGCGCCGGCGTGACAGGCCTGACGACTGCCTATGAACTGCTCGACCGCGGGTTCGAGGTGACGGTCTTCGACCGCCACCGCTACGCCGCAATGGAAACCAGCTTCGCCAACGGCGGCCAGCTTTCGGCCTCGAACGCCGAGGTCTGGACCCAGTGGAGCACAGTGCTGAAGGGGCTGAAGTGGATGCTGCAGGCCGACGCGCCGCTGCTGGTGAACCCGCGCCCGACGCTGCACAAGATCGGCTGGATGGCCGAGTTCCTGTCGAACATCCCGCGCTACAGGGCGAACACCGTGGAAACCGTGCGTCTGGCCATCGCCGCGCGGTCGGTTCTGTTCGAGATGGCCGCGCGCGAGGGGATCGACTTCGACCTGGAGAAGCGCGGCATCCTGCATTTCTATGACCATGAGAAGGACCTGCGGCACGCGCGCAGGGTCAGTGGCCTGCTGGCCGAGGGCGGTCTGGAGCGTCGGGAACTCGCGCCCGCCGAGATCCGGGCCGTCGAACCGGCGCTGCACGGCGATTTCGTCGGCGGCTTCCTGACCGAGAGCGACGCCTCGGGCGACATCCACAAGTTCACAGTGGGCCTCGCACGCGCCTGCGCCCGCCGCGGTGCGGACCTGCGCCTTGGCGCCGAGGTGCGTGGTGTCGCCACGATCCCGGGCGGCGTGCGGATCACCTGCGCGGACCGCGAGGAGATCTTCGATGCCGTCGTGGTTTCGGCCGGCATCGCAAGCCGCGAGATCGGCCGGGCCCTTGGCGACAGGGTCAACGTCTATCCGGTGAAGGGATATTCGATCACCGTCGAGTTGAAGGACGAGACCAGCCGGGCCGCCGCGCCCTGGATCAGCCTGCTCGACGACCGTGCGAAGATTGTCGCGAGCCGCTTCGGCCAAGATCGCTTCCGGGTGGCCGGCACTGCCGAGTTCAACGGTGCCAACCGCGATATCCGCGCCGACCGGATCCGGCCCCTCTTGGCCTGGTGCGAAAAGCATTTCCCGCAGATGTCGACTGAACACGTGACACCCTGGGCGGGCCTGCGCCCGATGATGCCCTCGATGCTGCCGCGCGTTGGCCGGGGAAAGGCGCCGGGCGTGTTCTACAACACCGGCCACGGGCATCTCGGCTGGACGCTCTCGGCAGCGACGGCGCGGATCATCGCGACCACCGTCGCGGCAGACCTGTCTCTGCGCCGCACGGCCCTGCCGACGCTGACCGCCGCGGTCGCCTGAAGCGGCAAGGCGACGACAACGCTGCCAGAGCCCCGGCACAGTCCGTGCCGGGCACACCGCGGCGGCGATCGCACGCCGCGAGCGGATCACCGGGGCGCGAGATCGTGTTGCACGCGCGCGATCAGGTTCTCTGCCCCGAAGCCGACGGAAGGAGACCGCCATGGCCGACGAAAAGGTAGCCCTCATCACCGCCGGTGGGTCCGGCATGGGCGCCGCCGCGGCGCGCCGGTTGGCGCAAGACGGCTACCGGGTGGCGATCCTGTCATCCTCGGGCAAGGGCGAGGCGCTGGCCGAGGAGTTGGGGGGCGTCGGCGTCACCGGATCGAACCTGGTGAACGACGATCTGCGCCGCCTTGTCGATCTGGCAATGGCGCGCTGGGGCCGGATCGATGCGCTGGTCAATTCGGCCGGGCATGGCCCGCGCGCGCCGATCCTCGACAACGGACGAGGACTGGCACATGGGGATGGAGGTGTATTTCCTTTCGGCCGTGCGGCCGATCCGGCTGGTCGCGCCGATCATGGTGGCGCAGGGCCGGGGTGCCATCGTCAACATCTCGACGGCCTGGGTCACGCAGCCAAGCGCGCTGTTCCCGACCTCGACCGCGTTCCGGGCAAGTCTCGCCGCCTTCACCAAGATCTTCGCCGAGGACTATGCAGAGCGGAGGTCTGATCCAAGCCAATGCGCGCACCGCAACTGAATCGGCTTGAGTGGCATGCATCAGTTCACGGCGAGGAGTCGGCGTTTACGGACTTGCTTCTTCATCAACCGCGTCGAATTGCCATATGTTGGCACAACATCCAGGTCGGGGTTAGCCCTGTGCCGCCTCGCGCGCGAGAGACTGGAATTTCCCGAACAGTTCGAACCTGCGCCTGTGCAGCGCCTGATTGCCCTTGCCACTCGGCCTGTATCTCTTGGCGAAGGATGCCATCCCCGCCATCGCGGCGGGAATGTCGGAATGCACCCTCGCCGCTACCGCGGCCAGCATCGCGGAGCCGAGCAGGACGGGTTCTTCGGAGGCTGGCGCGGCCACCTCGATGCCGGTGGCATCGGCAAGGATCTGGCGGACCAGGTCGCTCCGCCCCGCGCCACCGCTGATAACGATGCGCTCGATCCGAGCGCCTGCATTCGCCTGCGCCTCTATGATCTGGCGCAACCCGTATCCGATTCCGCATAGCCCGGCGACATAGAGTGCCAGAAGACTGTCGAGATCCCGCTCCATCCCAAGACCAGCGACTATCGCCCGGGTGTGCGGATCGGCATGCGGCGCGCGATTGCCAAGGAACTCGGGAACCACATGAATGCCTTGGGCAAGTTTCACGGCATCTCCCGGCCGCGCGACGCGGCTCATTGCCTCGGCAGCGAGCCATACCGGCAGGGAAAGCCCGGCCTTGGCCGCTACCTGTAGCGCCGCATCGGAATGGGGATGAAATCCGAGCAACTGCTCGATCGCGGCTCCGGCCGCAGATTGCCCGCCCTCATTCAACCAGGCGCCGGGCAACATCGCCGAATAGTAGGGACCCCAGACGCCGGGCACGAACACGGGCTCGCGGGTCGTCGTCATCGTGCAGGACGATGTGCCAAATACGTAGGCCAGATTGGCCTCTGGCCCGCCGCCGTCGCTTGGGCCAACCGACCCGATGCCGCCTGCATGAGCATCGATCAGCCCGGCACCAACCGGTGTGCCGGGCAAAAGGCCGAAATCCCTTGCCGCAGCCTCGGTCAGCCCGCCACCCAATGGGGTTCCGGGATCAACGACTTCGACTCCAATGCGCGCGAAGCCTTCTTTTGCCAGCTCGCCCAACCCGATTGCATCGAAGTAGCTGTCATCCCAGCGGTGTTCGTGGCCGAGATAGGTCCACTTGCAGGTCACTGTGCAGTTTGAGCGCGCGAGGCTGCCTGTCGCGCGCCACGTCAAAAAATCTGTCAGGTCGAAGAACTGCCACGCCCGGCTGAATACCTCGGGCCGGTTCTCCTTCAGCCAGAGGAGCTTTGGCGTCTGCATCTCGGGCGAGATGCGCCCGCCCACATAGTCGAGAACCCGATGACCGATCTCATTGATCCGCTCAGCTTGCGCCACCGCTCGATGGTCCATCCAGACGATGATGTCGTGGGCGGCGCGTTCCGGGCCGCCCACGGGCAGCGGAGCCCCGCCGTCAGCCAGAACCACAAGTGAACAGGTGGCGTCGAAGCCGACCCCCTTCACTTGCACGGGGTCGATCTGCGCTGCGTCGACGGCCCCACGGACAGCCCGCGCCACGGCGGCCCAGACTTCTTCGCTCGATTGCTCGACGATGGTGCCCCCTTCGCGGTAGATGGAGATGGGGGATTTGTCGCTACCCGACATCTTGCCATTCAAATCAAAGACGCCAGCGCGAGCACTGCCCGTACCGACATCAATGCCGAGAAAGAACTGACCCGCGGTCGCGGATTCGCCATTCTGGTTCCGGGTCATGGTCAGGCCACCTCGCTGCGGTCGGAACCGTCAGTGCGCCGCTCTGCGATACTCACAGGTCCACACTGTTGGGCAGGATCACCAGATCGCGGATCACCACGTTGCGCGGGCGGGTCAGCATGAACAGAACAGCCTCGGCGACCTCGCTCGGCTGCATCAGGGAGCCGTTCGCCAGCGCCTCCTCCATTTTCGCCTTCGGCCAGTCGTCCAGAAGGGCCGTGACGACCGGTCCCGGCAGGACCGCACCCATTCGGATGCCATGCGCGGAGACCTGGCGTCGCGTTGCGTGAAGGAAGGCCTGCACCGCGAATTTCGACGCGGTATAGACCGGCTCCCACATCACCGGAACCACGCCTGCAACCGAACTGGTAAAGATGATGTCGCCGGTCTTGCGGGCAATCATCTTGGGCAGAACAGTCTGCACGCAGCGAAAGGCGGCGTTGATGTTGAGGTTCAGCATCCGGTCCCAGGCATCGGGATCACCTTCGGCCGCGGGCCCACCGACATAGGCGCCTGCATTGGCATGGAATATGTCGAGCGAACCAACGAGCGCTTCGATTTTCGGCATCATGGCCGAGACTGCTGCACCATCGAGGAGATCGACCACCAGGGGGAAAGCTCTGTCGCCAAGTTCCTCGCAAAGTGCGCTCAACCGATCCTCGGCGCGGTCGATCAGGACGACTCTGGCCCCCTCGTCCAGCAGGATCCTTGCACATTCCAGTCCGATTCCAGAGGCCGCACCAGTGATTGCCGCTGTCCGTCCTGATAATCTTTCTGACATTTGCGTCTCCTGTTCTGTCGGCTCAGGCTCGACCATGGCTGGCGCGCGACCGGCGGGCGAGCGAGTCAACGATCACCGCGATGGCCAGAACTGCTCCGGTAATCATGTAGCGAAGCGACGAGCTGAGGTTCAGCAGGGTCAGCCCGTTCGAAATTGCCATGATCACCAGAACACCAAGCAGCGCAGACCATGCCGATCCCCGGCCGCCGAACAGCGACGTACCCCCGATCACGGCGGCAGCGATGGCGTTGAGGTTGACGTCACCAGCGCCAGCCTGCTGGCTGGACGACGCCAACCGGGCAGCGGCAAAAACGCCCCCGAGCGCCGCGAAGGTGGAGCAAAGCACGAAGGCCGACAGACGTATCCGACGCACGTTTATGCCGGAGCGCCGGGCGGCCTCGGCATTGCCGCCCACTGCAAACATCGATCGACCCCATTTCGTGCGCGTGAGGGCGTAGTCCATGATCGCGACGAACAGGACGAAGACCCCGAACATCCATGGCACGCCGCGCCCCTGGTTGAGATAGTAGACCGCGAACAGCAGTGCGCCGGTGAGGATCCCAGCCTTCAGCAGAACGACACTCAAGCCCGCGCTGGAGAGGTTCGCCTCGCTCCGACGCTGCATGGTCCGAATGCCGGTGAAGACGATCAACCCACCGGGCAGGATTGCGAGAGCGTAGGAAAGCCAAGCCGGCATGATCAGGATCTGGCCAAAACGCACCAGCGGCGACGTAAAGGGCAGGTTGATCGAGCCCGTGGGGCCGAGGATGTAGAGTTGCATCCCAAGCAGCGCCAGCAACCCGGCGAGTGTTGCGACGAAGCTCGGCATCTCGAAGCGGTTGCGCAACGTGCCATAGATAAGGCCCATGACAATCCCCGCTACGAGCGCGCCGGCAATTGCCAGCGGCAAAGGCAGACCCGTCGAAACCCAGAGCACCCCGACGATCGCCGACGCGAGCCCACTCATCGACCCGATCGAGAGATCGATTTCGCCCAGCAGCAGCACACAAACCACGCCAAGCGAGATCAGGCCGACGGCCGCGGCGTCGAAGAGCAGGTTGACCAGGTTGTTGGGGGCGAGGAACACCGGATTGATGGAGGTAAAGACGATCGAGATCATGAGGAGGCCGACTACAACCGGCAACATGCCCAGGTCGCCGGACCGAATGCGGTCGTAGAAGGCGCGGATCGCTCCGGCAATTCCTGCATCATAGCGGACCCGTGTATCCGCGCGGTCCAGTTGCGATGTCGTGGGTTTCTCGAAAACGTTCTGGCTCATCGTCATTCACCCGTGACTTCGAGTTTGCGTGCCATGCGGCGCGAGACGGAGTTTTCGCTGGCGCCCGTGATCGCCGCGACAAGCTCCTGATGCGAGGTTTCGGAGGTAAAGACACCGTTGTTTCGACCCAGTCGAAGGACGACAATCCGGTCTGCCACTGCGCGGACATCCTCCATATTGTGCGAGATCAGGATGACACCATGGCCGCGTTCCCTGACCCGCTCGATCAGGTTCAGAACCTCGGCAGTCTGGGCCACGCCGAGCGCTGCAGTGGGCTCATCCAACATGATGACCTTCGGATCGAGCAGGAGCGACCGCGCTATCGCCACCGTTTGCCGCTGCCCGCCGGACAGCGAGGCGATAGGCTCACGCACGGACGGAATTCGGGCCGCCAGCTCCTTCAGCAGCGTCCAGGCGCGCACCTCCATCTGAACCTCGTCCAGACGCCAGGGCGAAACTTCGTGGCCGAGGAAGAGATTGGCAACCACGTCGAGATTCTCGCAGAGGGCCAGATCCTGGAAGACGGTGGCGATCCCCAGTTCGAGCGCAGCCGCCGGACTGTCGAGCGTGACTGCCTGGCCGCAGAACTCGATTGTTCCCGCGCTGGGTTGGTGGACCCCGGCGAGCACCTTCACGAGAGTCGACTTGCCGGCACCATTGTCGCCGACAAGAGCGACGACCTCCCCGGCATGAACGTCCAGTTCGATGTCCGCGAGCGCCGTCACCGCTCCGAACTGCTTGGAAACGCCGCGAAGCTTCAGGAGCAACTCACCTTCCGGCGGGCTCTGTTCGACCGTAGCTGACATGGGTCCCCTCCCTGCACGATCAGCTGGCGGGCTCGTCCACGCGGGTCGTCCCACCCAGATCGCGCTGCGCCGGATGACCGGCGCAGCGCCCGATAGTCAGTCGATGATGCCGAGTTCGCGGCAAGGATCGACATATTCGCCGGTGCACACTTCATCCGACGTGTGGATGCCCGCGTCGAAGATCTCGGCCTTGATGTTCTCGCGGGTCACGACCGCAGGGACGAACAGTTGCGACGGCGTGTCGTAGAGCATCGTTTCGGGCTCGGGCGTCTCTCCGCGGAGATAGGCCACCGCGACCTCGGCTGCTGCCTCGGCCACGATCACGGACGGCTTTGAGATGGTATTGTACTGGTCCCCCGCGATGATCAACTGCAGCGCCGCGATTGTCGCATCGTTGCCGGTGACCGGCGGAACCGGGTCCACGCCGGCTGCCTTGAAGGCGGCGATGGCGCCGCCTGCAGTGCCATCGTTGGCCGCGACCACACCGATAATCTCATCGCCAAAGCGGGTGATCTGTCCGGCGGCCCATTCCTGCGCCCTCGGCGGCGCCCAGTCTGGCGTGTCGAACTCGGAAAGGGTCTGATACTCCGACGCCTCCAGCGCAGAGTGGATCCCGTCACGGATCAAGCCCGCAGCAGCATCGGTTGGCGAACCGTTGATCTGCAGCACCCCGGCCCCTGCGGGTACACCCTGCGCCTCGAGGTGCTCCA
The DNA here is from genome assembly GCA_050485905.1 of Paracoccaceae bacterium. Lineage (GTDB taxonomy): Bacteria > Pseudomonadota > Alphaproteobacteria > Rhodobacterales > Rhodobacteraceae > JAWLCA01. The sequence goes on from JBJHCH010000043.1 coordinate 8,329, forward strand.
CCAGAGACTGCGCGATAGCGCGGCCGATGCCCTCGTTGTCAAAGGAAATGTAGTAATCGGCCGGTGTTCCAGGGATCGGTCGATCGTATGCGATGACGATCACGTCCTGGGAATGGGCTATCTCAACCAGCGCGGCCGCTGCAGATGAATCCACCGGGTCCAGCACGACGATCTTCGCGCCTTGCGCGATCACCGAGTTGAACTGCTGCTGCTGCAAGGCAACGTCCGCATTGGCGTTCTGGTAGATGACCGTACAGTCGGGGCAAAGCCGATCCATCGCAGCCTGAAAGCCCGGGTAGTCTTGCTCCTCATAGCGGGTCGAGGCCTGATCGGGCATCAGGAAAGCCACGGTTGCGGCCTCCTGTGCGGCCGCGGTCGTGGCGAACATGGCCACGACGAAGGTCGAGGCCGCTGCCAGCGAGTAGGTATTCTTCATTCTTGGACTCCTCCACATCGATGTTCCTCCCGAACTGACCGGCCTCTGTGTGGATCGAGCGCGTGATTGTTTTCCGCCAAGCGACTTCCGTCGGAAAGACCCGACTGGACCGCAAGGCATCGACATCAGCCTACCCCTCCCCACGCAGCCGATTTCGGTCTGCGCAATCGATTGGGCACTTGTGCGCAATCGATGTAGCATGATTGCCTGACGTTGGGTTTCACGTCAAGATCAATCATGAAACACAGAATTCGGAACACTCGGCAGGGCCAGATCAAATGAACGCTGACGACAGGTATTCGTCCAGAAGAACAACGATCTACGACCTCGCGGAGCTGGCGGGAACCTCCGCCAGCGCGGTCAGTTCGGTGTTGAACGGATCCTGGAAGAAACGGCGAATCAGCCAGAAACTTGCTGACCGCATCACGAAGGTCGCCGAAGAGCAGGGCTATTCGGTGAACATCCAGGCCAGCGTGCTGCGCCGCGTGCGATCAAACATCATCGGGATGATCATGCCGAAGTACGACAACCGGTATTTCGGGGCGATCGCCGAACAGTTCGAGGCACTGGCCCGGGCGAGAGGACTCTTCCCGGTGATCACGTGCACACAAAGGGATCCGGAGCTCGAGGTCGAGGCGGCCAAGGAGTTGCTGTCCTACCAGGTGGACTGTCTGATCTGCACCGGGGCGACAGACCCTGACCGGATCAGCACGCTTTGCGAGGCCGCCGGCGTCAGAACGATGAACCTGGACCTGCCGGGATCAAAAGCCGTCTCGGTTATTTCGGACAATTATTCAGGTGCGCGCGACCTCACACGCCTGATCCTCGATCGCTACCAACGCGAACTGGGAGGGACTGCCCCGCTTCTGTTCGTCGGCGGTCGGGCGACCGATCACAATACCAGCGCCCGCATCCGGGGGTTTATCGACGCCCATCAGGAACAGGGTATCGCCGTGCCCGAGGATCACGTGCTTGCCTGCGGTTACGCGGCAGAGAAGGCGAATCGCGCATTGCAGCAGGTTGGGCTGGAGCAGCCTCGCGGGATCTTCGTCAACTCGACAATCACTCTCGAAGGAGTCGTGGGATGGCTCAACAATCTTGAGCCCGGTCATAGGCAAGGCATCCGCTACGGATGCTTTGACTGGGATCCATTCGCGGCCCTTCTCCCCGAGAATGTAGGCATGGTTCAGCAGGATGTGCCTGCGATGCTCAAGGCAGTCTTCGGATTGATGGACAACACACCCGAAGGCAATGCGCCGATCCTAATCCCGTGCATTCTGAGAGAGTTGTGAGCCGGTAAGGGTCGCGCCTGTGCATCAGCCAAGCTGCTGCGCAAATACCGAAGGCGACTCATTTCATTAGTCGTGTATGGTAGCTGAGACGCATGAGCTTCCACGGGATGATCCCTCACCCTGAGCGAAGCCGGAAAGTCCACCTCCCGGCGGTTCAAAGCAGGGTAGCAGTGCATCACCAACCGGGCTCCAGTCGCGGCTGGATGAAAGTTCAGTGGCAGGTCACGTAGCATGAGCAAATTTTCACTGGGTCGATACATAACTGCAGACGGCGCGAACGATGAGGTTCGTCATAGTCCGGCCTGAACCGCGCAAGTGGCCAACCGACCATAGTCCGACGATGTCATTCAATCGTCAGCTTCTGATCCAGCATCGGACGCTTGTACCGCAGCGAAGACCCGGTCCGCGGCAGCCTGTGCCGACGTGATAGTCGCTTGGGCTTCAAGTGCGGCTCTCCAATTGATCTGGCCGGGCGCGAGCCTCGTTAGTGCCTCGATCAGCGTCTCCTTGCCGTCTCCCGAAACCCTGACCGCTTCCTTCACGAGCGCCTGAGCTTCTGTGCGCGGCAGGGCCTGCGAAAGAAGAAAGCTCGCCGCCTCGGCCAGTACGCTGCCACCGCCGATCTCCAGCGCGGCGCGCATCCGATCAGGGTCAGGAGAAATTGTTCCGGCAAGGGCCGATGCGTGACGCAGACAAGCCCCGGTCGCGATCATGATCTGCGGGAGGGTCAGCCACTCGACCGACCAGGCCGATCCGTCGCGTTCCTCGGCGTGGATCGCCGCCAGATGCATGGGCGTGGACAGGGCCGCGACAAATCGGGCCAGCGCCAGCACGGTCTCTGCCGCGACCGGATTTGCCTTTTGCGGCATGGTCGAAGATCCGCCACCGGTTCCGGCTATCGCCTCTCTGCTCTCGCTTCTGCCCATCAGGATCAGATCCCCGGACATTTTCCCAAGTGCGGCACAGAGAGAGGCGCACCAGTTCGCCAGCGCCGCGAGACCGGTGCGGTCCGTGTGCCAGGGTGGGCTGTCGATGAGATCAAGTTCGGCGGCAAGCGCCGCAGCGATCTGCGGTCCGTGTGGGGCAACGGCGGCGTTGGTGCCGACCGCCCCCCCGAACTGCACACGGGCGACCCGTGGCCGCAGGACAATCAGATCGCCCCGCAACGCGATCAGCGGCTGCGCCCATCGGGCGATCCGATGAGCGAAGCTGATCGGCGCCGCGATCTGGCTTCGGGTACGCCCGGCCATAGGCAGGGAGCGGTAATGCTCAGATTGATTCGCCAGTGTCGCGACCACCTGATCAAGCCGACCGGCAAACCCCGAAAGGGCCGCACAGAGGCGCAGCACCAGCGCCGTGTCGACGATATCCTGGCTCGTCGCGCCCCAGTGGAGCCATTGCCCGGCCTCGGGTTCAAGACGCTCCCGCAGGGCTTCCAGAAGCGCCGGCACCGGAACGCCTGCCAAAGCCGTGCCCGCGGCGAGCGCCTTCGGCTCTGGCGCGTAGCCATCCAGTGCGGTGCTGATGCCATCTGCGGCGGCCTGCGGGATCACCCCGCATTGCGCTTGGGCACGGGCAAGCGCACGCTCGACGCGAACCATCGCGGCGATCGCGGCTGTGTCCGAGAACAGCGCAGCCGTGTCTGCGTCACCGAAAAGCGGTTCGAACAGCGGCGAATCCAGGGGTGAAATGCTCATTGCGGCCTCAGGAAAGGCATCGTCGGGCTTTCGAGAGTATTGCGCGTGATCCCACCGAGAATATCCTCGCTGAACTTGCTGTCCTCATAGACGCATCGTCTGCTGTCCTTGGTCATGGCGTCCGCCTATCAGATGTCGAAGAACACTGTTTCATCTGGGCCCTGTAGCCGGATATCGAAGCGGTAAACTACACTGCCGTCGCGCTCCTCGCGCGCCGCGATCAACGTGGCCCGACGCGCTACATGCTCGATCAGGTTCAGCACTGGATCGGCTGCGTTCGCCTCGGCCGCATCATCGAAATACATCCGGGTGTTGAGGCCAATGTTGATGCCGCGCGCCACGATCCACAGGTTCAGGTGCGGTGCCATCGTCTGTGCGTTCCGGCCACTGACCGAGCCAGGCTTGACGGTATCAAAGGCGTAGAAGCCGCTATCGAAATCAGAGATGACCCGGCCCCAGCCGCGAAAGCCGTCTTCAACCTCGCCCGTGCGCCGGTCGGCGGGATGCGGATAGATGCCGGCGGCATTGGCCTGCCAGACCTCGATCAGCACGTCCTTCACCACGGCGCCGGTGCCATCGTAGACATGGCCTTCGACGCGAATCCGTTCGCCAGCGGCGTTCGGGCCGGCGATGTCGGTCCCGAGTTCGGTCTCGAAGATCTGGAACCCCGCCGCGCCGGGCGCGAGACCGATATGGACATAGGGGCCTGCGGTCTGCGACGCGGTTTCGCGCAGATATGTGAGCGGTTGCGCCATGTCAGTTGCCCTCCAGCCGGTTCTCGAACAGAGTCGAGCGACGACCCCTGAGCACGATGTCGAACTTGTAGGCGATGCTGTCGAGCGGAATGCTCGCGTTGATGTCGAGCGGCGCGATCAGCTGCTCGATTACCGCAGCATCCGGAATCGCCGCCAGGATCGGACAGTGCCGGATCAGCGGGTCGCCCTCGAAATACATCTGGGTGATCAACCTCTGCGCAAAGCCCGAGCCGAACACCGAGAAATGGATATGCGCCGGGCGCCAGTTGTTCACCCAGTTGCGCCAGGGATAGGCGCCGGGCTTCACCGTGCGGAAATAGTAGTATCCCGCCTCATCAGTCAGTGTTCGCCCGCAGCCGCCGAAGTTCGGGTCGATCGGCGCCAGATAGGTGTCCTTCTTGTGCCGGTACCGCCCGCCCGCGTTGGCCTGCCAGAACTCCACCAGCGTGTTTGGCACGGGCCGGCCGTTCTCGTCCAGCACGCGCCCGTGCACGACGATGCGCTCGCCGACCGGCTCGCCGTCTTTCGCGTAGTTCAGGATCAGATCGTTGTCGAGCGGCCCGATGTCAGACTGCCCGAAGGTCGGTCCGGTGATTTCGGAAAGCGAATTCTGCAGCGACAGCAGCGCGTAGCGTGGCGATCTGGTCACCGAGGTCTTGTAGCCCGGGGTCAGGGCTGGTGGATGCAGGGTCCGGTCGCGCTGGAAGAACTCGGTCGTCTTCGTCATGTCTCCACCCCCATCTCTGCGTAGGTTTCCTTGATGATCTTCAGCGCATGGTTTGCCCGCGGCACCCCGGCGTAAACCGCAACATGCAGCATCGCCTCGAGCAGATCCTGCTGCGATGCGCCGGTCTGAACCGTGGCGCGCACATGCATCGCCAGTTCCTCGTGGTTGCCGAGCGCGGCGAGCAGCGAAAGGGTCACGATGGAACGCTCCCGCAACGTGAAGCCGGGGCGCGCCCAGACAGAGCCCCAGGCGCCTTCCGTGATGAAACGCTGAAAGTCGGTATCGAGTGCGGTCTTGTTCGCTTCGGCCCGGTCGACATGCGCATCGCCGAGCACCTTTCGGCGTATCGCCATTCCGGCGTCGTGGCGGTCAGACAAGGCTGTACTCCTTCAGGAAATCGACGATCAGCCCGGCCATCGCCTCGGGCGCCTCGACGCAGGGAAGATGGCCGGCACGGGGGATGATCTCGAACCGCGTGCCGGCGATGCTGTCAGCGGTTTCGCGCACAAGGTCGGGTGGGGTCGCGCCGTCCTCGGACCCCGCGATCACAAGGGTGGGCAGCTGCAGGCGCGAGGTTGCTTCGCGCAGGTCGCTGTTGGCAATGGCGGCGCAGCAGCCGACATAGCCATCGGCCGGTGTGCGCGTCAGCATGTGCCGCCAGCCGGCAAGTTCCTCCACTCGTTCGCTGCGGAAGCGGCTGGAGAACCAGCGTTCGAGGATCGAGACCTCCAGCGCCGCAATACTGCCCTCGCGCACCGCAGCAATGCGCTCGGTCCACATCGCTCTGGTCCCGATCCTTGCGGCGGTATTCGACAGCACCAGGGCGCGAACGAGATCGGGCCGGTCAGCCGCCAGCCCCTGCGCCACCATGCCTCCGATCGACAGGCCGACAAACACGACATCGCTGAGGTCGAGATGCTCGATCAGGCCAGCCGCGTCCGCGACCAGTTCGTCCATCCGGTAGTCGCCGGCCGGCGCGTCGCTGAGGCCATGCCCCCGCATATCATAGCGGATCAGGCGGAGCCCGCCCGGCAACAGCCGCAGCAGCGGCTCCCAGACCCGCAAATCGGTGCCCAGAGAGTTCGCGAAGACCACCGGCAAACCATCTCTCGGGCCGTCGTCAGCGTAGTGCAGCAGAACCGAATTGACGGCGGCGATCTTCATTGCGTCCTCCTCAACGCAGCTAATCCGGTTGCCGAGGTTATGTAAAATGATATTGGAAGAAGAATGCATGCCCAAAAGGTTATGTAATGAACCCGATCAGCTATCGCCACGTCCGCTGTTTCATTGAGATTGCGCGACTTGGCAGCGTCAGCGGGGCAGCCGAGGCGATGAATGTCTCGCAGCCGGCCGTCTCCAAGACGCTGCGCGAACTGGAGGAACGGCTGGGTGCAAAGCTGTTCGATCGATCGGGCCGGCGATTGCGGCTGAGCAACGCGGGCCGCCTGTTCCAGAAACACGCGGGCCTTTCGCTTGTGGAGCTTGAGCGCGGCATCCATGCCGTGACCCGGTCTGACGTCGCGCGGCCACGTCTTGTCGTTGGCGTCCTCCCCACCGTTGCCACGCGGATCATGCCGCGCGCCGCGCTCGCGCTTGATCGTACCCGCAGCGGGATCGGGCTGCGGATTTCGACCGGGCCGAACTGGATGCTGCTGTCGCAGTTGCGCGATGGAACGCTGGATCTGGTGGTGGGCCGGCTCGCTGCACCCGATCAGATGGCGGGTCTCGTCTTCGAGCAACTCTATACCGAGGAGGTGCTGGCAGTGGTGCGCAGCGGGCATCCCTTGCTCACCGCGCCGACCGGTGATCTGAGCGCCTATCCACTGATCCTGCCCCCGCCCGGTGCGATCATCCGGCCGGTCGTCGATCAGTATTTCCTCGCGCTCGGCTTGGCGCTTCCACCTGCCTTTGTTGAGACGGTTTCGTTGGCGGTCGGCCGAGGTCTCCTGCGCGGCTCGGACGCCGTCTGGTTCATTTCGCGTGGGGTGGTTGAGACCGAACTCGCCGAGGACAGCCTCGCCGCGTTGGATCTCGTTGGCCTCCGGATGGCCGGACCCGTCGGGTTGACCTTGCGCTCGGGTCAGGTCCCGTCGGAGGATCTGGGAGCGCTGATGCAGGCCCTGCGCGACATCACGGGGCCGCCGGATAGTCATGACCAACGCATCCCGACCGGCAGCGCCAACCTACTCTGAACTGCCAGACGGATCGGCGCGTTCCAGGCAGCGTAGCCGGAATAGCCGAGGCGCTCCAGCGCCGCTGAGCCTCGATCAGATAGCATCCCGCAGCTTGGCCACCCTCGGACCGCGGGACCGCTACGCCCCCAGAGCGATTCCCTCACCAATTGCACCGCTCGCCAAGGCGTGTTCCACGCCGCCCGTCAGGTGGGACTTCAGGACAGATTGCGCGGCGCCCGCGTCCCGGGCCAAGGCCGCTTCAAGCAGCGCCTTGTGCTCCGCAGCCGCGATGCCGCCACGGAATGATAACGCAATCATCTGATAGCGGAGGTACTTGTCGAAGACCGCCCCATGAAGATGCATGATGACATCGGACCCGCAAGCCGAGATCAGCGCCTGGTGAAACTCCCAGTCATGTTTCTTCCACTGGTCAACCTGAGACCTGTCGCCCGTGCTCATGCGTGCCTCCATGGCGGCCAGCTTGTGATAGGCGGCGACGACGCGTGCCTCCCAATCCATATCACCGTTGCTGAAGGAATCGGACAGGGCACGCCCTTCGACCAGCAGTCGAAGTTGGGCAAGTTCGCGCAGGTTGCCTGGCGAGATTGGCGCGACCTCAAAGCCGCGCTGCGGCTCGGCGATCACCAGCCCCTCGGTTGCAAGGCGGTTCAGTACTTCGCGCAGAGTGCTGATTGAAGTGCCGTAGCTTTCGCGCAGAGCATCGAGCTTCAGTTTCTGGAGGGGGGCCAGCGCGCCAGTGAGGATATCGCCGCGAACCCGGCGCCAGGCAGCGAATGAAACGGTTTCGTCAGGCGCGCCAAACCGGTGAGTCGTCGCGGCAGAACCCAGTTGGCCGCCCGCAGCAGTGTGGCTCACACAAGCCTCGATGTGCCGCGTCAGGACGCGGGCAGCTTCCGCGGCATCCCGGTCGAGAGCATGCTCGCACAGCAAGCGATGTTCGGTGGCGGCTTCCGCCCCCCGGAAAATCACCGCGATGATCTGATAGCGGAGATAGCGATCGAAGATGCCTGCATGCGCGCCAAGCAGTTCGGTCGAACCGCAGGCTGAGATGAGCATTCGATGGAACTCCTTGTCGTAGTGCTTCCAAAGTTCGGAACGGCTGCGATCCCCGGTCAGCATCAACTGCTCGATGCGGCCCAGTTTGTGATAGGCACCCACGACCCGGCCTTCCCATTCCAGGTCACCCGCGCGGAAGGCCTGTTCCAGTGCATGGATCTCCAGCAGTTCTCTGAGAGAGGCAAGATCTCGGAACTCTTCCTGCGTAACCGGCGCGACAGCAAATCCGCGCTGGCCCTCGGCGACAACCAGGCGTTCGGCGGTCAGGCGATTCAGGACCTCACGCAGCGTGCTGATGCTCGTGCCATAGCTGACGCGCAGTCGCTCGAGCCGCAGCCTGCTCTTCGGCGCAAGTTGGCCGTGAATGATGTCATGACGGACTGCGCGGTAGCAGGCTTCACTGGCGGAATCGATCATGGCCACCTCTTCGAATTGGGCGGTCCCAGCCCTCTGGCAAGGTATTCACACTGCTCACCCAACGACAATATCATGTAATCGCGGATGATTCGAAAAATATATGCTGAAAGCATAAAGCGCCGTTGAAATGGGAATCAAAGGGTGTAATCTGGTGGTCGCGCAGCAGGGGCGTTCATTCTGCAACGCCAGTGCGAACAGAAGCGAGGGAGGATGACATGAGATACGATTTCACGCGGCGCCGCTTGGTAGCCGCAGCGGCGCTGGCACTTGCAACGGCGTCCGCGCCGTTCGGCGCCGCTGTGGCACAGGATAAGCCTGTCCTGAGGTTTTCGGCGGTATTCTCGGATCAGGATATCCGCGCCCGGATGATGGAACAGTTCGCCGAGGCAGTGGCCGACGACTTCACGCTGGAACCGCATTACGGTGGTACTCTGTTCGGCCAGGGAACCGAACTGGTCGCACTTCAGCGCGGAAACCTTGAGATGGGGAACATCGCCCCGCAGGATATCGCCAACCAGATCCCTGCCTGGTCAATCCTGACTTCGGCCTATCTGTTCCGCGACCCCGAACACCTGATGGCCTTCTTTGCCTCGGATGCCGGCGAAGAGATGAAGGCACTGGCCGAGGACCAGCTTGGCATCCATATCCTGGGCCCTACCTTCTTCGGAACACGGCACGTCGGCCTGCGCCCGGAACAGCGCATCGACACTCCCGCCGACATGACCGGCATACGCCTGCGGATGCCACCCGGCGAGGCATGGCAGTTCCTTGGCGAAGCACTTGGTGCGAACCCGACCGCGATGGCCTATGCGGAAGTCTACACCGGGCTTCAAACCGGCGCGATCGACGGCCAGGACAACCCCTTGCCGAACGTCCAGAACATGAAGTTCTACGAAGTGATGTCGCAGATCGCGCTCACGTCGCACCTGGTGGCATTCGATCTGCTGACGGTGTCGTCGACGGTTTGGAACGACATGTCGCCAGAGAAGCAGGCAGAGTTTCAGGCCGCCGCGGACGAGGCGATGGCTTGGAGTGCAGCCGAGCACCAGCGGATGGAAGCCGAGCTGGCAGAGTATTTCCAGTCGCAGGGGGTCGAGGTCTACACGCCGGATGTCGATGCCTTCCGCACCTATGCGCAAGAGCGTTATCTGGCCTCGCCGCTGTCCGCGGACTGGCCTGAAGGCATGCTGGAGCGCATCAACGACCTCTGAACGTCCGAGCCCGGCGGCTGCCTTGGCGGCCGCCGGTTCGCGTCATGGAGGGGGCGATGGGACAACTACTGCACAAGACCGCGTTTTGGTTCCGCCGCTGCGCAGAGGCACTGGCGGGCCTGATGCTGGCGGTGATGTTCGGCGCCTTTCTGGTGACGATCCTGTTTCGCTATGTGCTCAACTGGCCGTCGGGCAAGGCTGCCGAGTTGAGTTCGGTGATGTGGGTCTGGCTGGTCCTCTTCGGGGCGGCCTTTGTGCTGCGCGAGCGCGAGGAAATCCGCTTCGACATCGTGTATGGCGCGGTGCCACCTGCGGTGCGACGGCTTTTCATGGTGATCATCGCGCTCGGCGTCGTCGGACTGTTCCTGCTCTCGCTGCCCGCAGTGTGGGACTACGTAACCTTCATGAAGGTCCAGCGGACGGCCTATCTGCGCATTCGTTTCGACTGGCTCTATTCGATCTACGTGATCTTCGCGGTAGCGGTGATCCTGCGCTACCTCTGGCTCGCTGGCAGGGCGCTCGCCGGCCACGACCCGATGCCGCCCGGTGATCCGGGTCAGGACGGCTGACAATGGAGCCGTTCACCGCAGCCCTCCTGGCAATCTGTGGCCTGGCCCTTCTCGGGCTGCCCATCGGGCTCTCGATGATCTCGGGATCGGTCCTTTATCTGTTCCTGCGCGGTCAGGATATGGGGCTGGTGGCCGAGCGGCTGTTGAACTCGATGTTCACCGGTTACGTGATTCTGGCCGTGCCGCTATTCATCTTCGCGGCCGAGTTGATGAACGTGGGTTCGATGACGGACCGGTTGCTTCGGTTCTGCAACGCCTTCGTCGGACGGTTCCGCGGCGGTCTGGCGCATGTGAACATCGTGCAGTCGGTGATCTTCTCCGGGATGTCCGGGTCGGCCTTTGCCGACGCTGCCGGGACAGGCCGGATCATCGCCAACATGATGACGAAGGACGGCCGCTATCCGAGAAGCTTTGCCGCCGCGCTGACCGCAAGTTCGGCCGTGATCGGGCCGATCATACCACCCTCAATCCCGATGGTTCTTTATGCCCTGGTGTCGAATGCCTCGATCGGCTTCCTGTTTCTTGCCGGGATAATCCCGGGCCTGCTGATGGCACTGATGCTCATGGTCCTTGTGACGGTGCAGGCGCGCCGGAAGCAGTTCCCGGTCGAGGCGCCGGTACCGATCCGCGACCTGCCGGGTATCACATTCGGGGCCATTCCGGCGTTGATGATGCCGGTCGTGCTTCTCGGTGGCATCTATTCCGGGGCAATGACCCCGACGGAAGCTGCGGCGGTCGCCGCATTCTACGCCCTCCTGGTTTCCTCGCTCCTTTACCGATCCATCACGCTGGGACAGCTCTACAACTCCCTGATCTCGGGCGCCCGGTCCTCGTCAGCGATCGGGATGCTGATCGCGGGCGCCCTTGTCTTCAACTACGTCGTGACGGCCGAGAACATTCCGCAGGCGCTTCGGGTCTATCTGGAGGGCTGGAATCTCACGCCGCTGCAATTCCTGATCCTCGTCAACGTCGTCCTGCTGCTTGCAGGCGCGATGCTGGAGGGCACGGCGGTTCTGCTGATCATCGTGCCGGTCTTCATTCCGGCGGCGAATGCGCTCGGCATCGATCTGGTGCATTTCGGTGTGGTTTGCGTGGTGAACATCATGATCGGGCTGATCACGCCGCCCTATGGGCTGCTGATCTTCATAATGCAGAGCATTACGCGCGCGCCACTACGGCACATTATCCGCGACCTGCTCCCCTTCATACTCGCCCTCCTGGTCGCGCTGATTGCCATTATCCTTCTTCCCGACCTCGTCCTCTGGCTGCCGCGTCGGTTCGGCTATCAGGGCTGACTTTCAGAAAGGCCATCGCACCGTGTCCGCTACCATCCATGTTCTGAACGGCCCGAACCTCAATCGCCTCGGCAAACGCGAGCCCGCAATCTACGGCACCACGACGCTGGCGGAAGTGGAGGCTTGGTGCCGCGAGGCGGCTGAAGCGCATACGATCGTATTTCGGCAGTCCAATGCTGAATACCAGATCATCGACTGGATACATGAGGCCATCGACGAAGAGGCCGGCGCTATCATCATCAACCCTGCTGGACTGACGTTCACCTCGGTGCCGGTCATGGACGCGCTGAAGATGTTCCCCTGCCCAATCATCGAGTTGCACATCTCGAACATTCATCGGCGAGAGGCGATCTACCACCGTTCGCTCGTCTCGACCGTCGCAACGGCGGTAATTGCAGGGCTGGGGCCACACGGCTACCGAACCGCAGTCGAGGCCGCCTGCCGGATGATCGGTGAGTGATGACTGATGAGTGACGCCATCCGCCTTGGTCTGATCGGCAACAATATTGGGGCCTCGCAAGCGCCGCGGTTCCATGTGCTGGCCGGGCTTCAGAACGGACGAGACGTCAGCTACCGGCGGCTGGTGCCGCTCGAATGCGGGAAGGATTTCGATGCACTCTTCGACGAGGTCGCACTGTCAGGCTTCACCGGCATCAACGTTACCTACCCCTACAAGGAGCGCGCTGCCGCTCGGGTGCAGATCGACGATCCGCTCATCCGCGCACTGGGCGCCGTGAACACCGTTCTCTTTGGTCAGGGCGTTCCAAGGGGATTCAACACCGATCACTCAGGTTTCATCGCAGCTTACCGTGCCGCCCGCGGTGCGGCCACGCCGGGGGTGGTGCTGGTCATCGGTGCCGGCGGAGTGGGACGCGCGATCTGCTTCGCTCTGGGGGCGCTTGGCGCGTCAGAGATCCGTCTCGTGGATACGGATTCTTCGCGGGCCAATACGCTGAAAGCTGCCCTGTCTCAAACCTTCCCGGACATGACGGTAGAGACTGGCGCTGACGCGGTCGCCCATGCAGCAGGCACCGCGGGTTTGATAAACGCAACGCCGGTCGGAATGGTGGGCCACGACGGCACGGCGCTGCCGCGTGGCGCGATGCGGGGGGCCCAGTGGGCCTTTGACGCGGTCTATACGCCAGTCGAGACGCAGTTTCTGCGCGACGCCGCAGCCGACGGCATGCAGACCATATCGGGCCACGAGCTTTTCATCGGTCAAGGTGTCGATGCATGGAAGCTGTTTACCGGCCTGCCGATTGACGAGGCCCGCCTGCGGGAAGCCCTGGCTACCGAACCAGTGCCATGAGAACTTCAATTGCCACGGTTTCGGTTTCTGGATCGCTGGCGGACAAGCTGGACGCCATCGCTGCGGCCGGATTCGATGGGGTTGAGATCTTCGAGCAGGATCTGCTCGCGTCCGATCTGAGCCCGTCAGAGGTCGGTCGGATGGTCAGCGACAAGGGTCTGGCGATTACGCTTTTTCAGCCATTCCGGGATTTCGAAGGTCTGCCCGGACCGCTCCGCGCGCGCGCCTTCGCGCGAGCAAGGCACAAGTTCGATCTGATGGCGGACCTTGGGACCGATCTGATGCTTGTCTGTTCGTCGGTCCACCCCGCATCGATCGGAGGTATCGACCGGATCGCCGACGATCTTGCCGAACTTGGAGGAATCGCCGCCGAGCGGGGCCTGCGCATCGGCTACGAGGCCCTGGCCTGGGGCCGTCACATCAGTGATCACCGCGATGCCTGGGAGGTGGTCCGCCGCGCCGATCACACGGCCGTCGGCTTGATCCTCGACAGTTTCCATACCCTCACACGCCGCATCGATCCCGACACGATCCGGCGCATACCGGGCGATCGCATCTTCTTCGTGCAACTCGCCGATGCGCCGGCAATCGAGATGGACCTGCTTTACCTGTCGCGTCATTTCCGCAGCATGCCGGGCGAGGGCGATCTGGACATCACGGCCTTCATGCGCGCGGTCACTGCAACGGGCTATGCCGGCCCGCTGAGCCTCGAGGTGTTCAACGACGAGTTTCGCGCCGGTTTACCCCGGCTCGTTGCCGTCGATGGCCATCGCGCGCTGATCAATCTGATGGATCGTGTTCGCCGCGTTGAACCCACTTTGGTCGTCAATCTTCCGCCATTTCCTGCGCCCACGCAGGTGGACCGGATCGAGTTCATCGAGTTTGCCTCCTCTGGTGAGGAAGCGCAGAAGCTGGAGGCGTTGCTGTGCGTGCTCGGGTTCCAGGAAACGGCACGCCACGTTTCGAAATCGGTGCGACGGTTTCAGCAGGGGCAGATCAATATCCTGCTGAACACGCAGGAAGAGGGGTTTGCCTACGCCGCGTACCTGAGTCACGGAACCTGCCTCAGCGAAATCGCCTTGGCGGTGGAGGATGCCGGAGCGACGTTGGCCCGTGGTCTTGCCCTTCGGGCCGATCCGTTCGGCGATCCGACCGGACCGGGCGAGATGCGGATCCCCGGTTTGCGGGGCGTCGGGGGCGGTCTGCTGCGGCTGGTGGACGCGCGCGATGGTCCCGCGGAACTGTGGAACACGGACTTCCGAATGATCGAGCAAGTGCCAACAATGGTTGTTGGGCTCAAAAGTATCGATCACCTGGCTCAGACTATGCCCTACGACGAAATGCTGAGCTGGACACTTTTCTATACCTCCCTATTCAAGGCAGAAAAGGCCGGGATGCTCGATGTCGCTGACCCCGACGGTCTCGTCAAAAGCCAGGCGGTGCAGTCCGGCGGCATGCGGATCACGCTTAATGGTGCCCACGCACCCCGCACCCTCGCGCGTCGCTTTCTGGAGGACAGCTTCGGAGCCGCCACGCAGCACATTGCCTTGGCGTGCAACGATGTCTTCGAGACCGCCGAGCGGTTGGCGGCAAACGGGTTCCACGCACTGCACATCGGCGGCAACTACTATGATGATCTGGATGCGCGCCTCGGTCTTCCACCCGAGTTGATGGCGCGGATGCGGAGGTTCAACATCCTTTACGACTGCGACGATGGGGGCGAGTACTTCCAGCTTTACAGCCAAGCCTTCGGTGGTGGCATGTTCTTCGAGATCGTCGAGCGCCGCGGCGCATATGCCGGCTACGGCGCGCCAAATGCCCCGTTCCGGTTGGCGGCGCAAAAGCGCTTTGGTCATTTCGCTGGCGTTCCGCGCCGCTAAGAGGTGCGATTGCACGTTGCCGACGGGCGACTTGAATCGGGGGGGCGCACATCGGAGTAGCCAGTCAGGTCGGCGTCCGTCAGCACCCGGTCGATCTGCCAGCCCTCGCTTTCGCAGTGCGCGCGACAGAGCGCCACCTGGTCGTCGAGCGCCTTCTGGCTCTGCATCGGCCACTCACGAAGGATAGGTTCGCTCCAGAGACGCCAGGCCGAGGTCGACCGCTTTGCCGATCGCGGGCGCGACATTTTCCTTCGGCTTGACATAAACGCTTGGACAGGGCGCGACGCGCAGTCCGATCCGGTCACGCGCCGCTTGGCCGAACCGGAACCGGACGGCCCTCAGTATCGAGCGCAACGAAAGTGAAATTGGCTTCTGTGACCTTCTCGCTATGTCCAGTCGCACGAGGTCGTCGCCACGCGCCGACATGGATCGTCATCGAGGTTCTGCCCAACCGGACCAAGCTTGCATAAAGCGAGACTTCGTCGCCGACCTTGACGGGACGGTGAAAAATCATCGCGTCCACCGCGACCGTGGCGCTGCGCCCGCCGGACGTCAGCGCCGCTACGCTTCCTGCCGCGAGGTCCATCTGGCTCATGACCCAGCCGCCGAAGATATCGCCAGACGGGTTGGTATCGGCTGGCATCGCAATGGCGCGGATGGTCGGACTTTCGAGGGGAGGCTGGTCTTCACGGCTCATTGGCTTATCCATTCAAGAGCTTTCCGTCGGTCCGTCTCTGACGGACCTACGCCAGTCTGCCACACTACGCAAAGCGACGCTGGAGAGAATCAGAAAAGGTCCGCGCCGCAAGGAGCGGCTGACGCCCGCACGACAAGGCCGAGCGGCCCGAATACTTCTTCGCCAAGGGTGTGATCGGCAAGCCAGGCATCGCCCGTGGCCTCGAACAGATAGGGCGTGGCGTTGCGCGTGTCGCAGACGGAGGTCGGCACATCGCGCACCCCTGCGGTGGCCGCGACCCGGTCACGGCCTTGCCGATAAGCCAGAGCCTCTCTGGGAGTCCTGGCCCTTCACCGTCGCTGAACTGGGACTCGTGCATCTCGAGCTGCAGTTCAGGGTGTGCATCAAGCCTCGGCTGGTGGCGGGGTCGTGCATCTCCACGTGGAAGCAAGCGGCAGGCCGTACGCCAGGTGCCGTCCACCAACAAAGCAATTGCGTGCACTCGACGACCCGTCAACTTTGCCCTCTTCTATGCCCACGTCTGTCACCACGGCCGCCGGTCGCGCTGCTGAATCTCGCGAATTTCTGTGGTTTTCTGATACTGATGAAAAGCCAATCTGCCCAGAAAACGGTCTCGAAAACCGTTGTGGGGGTGACCCCACCCAGGGTTCGAATCCCTGTCTATCCGCCAGCTAACCCACTGATCACAAAGCAATAAACGCACTTTCAGCAAGCGAAACACCAGCTCGCCAGCGCGCTGCCTTCCGCACGCGATCGACGGGTTCGATCTCCGCAACACGATCGATCTTCTTCAGGTACCACCGGATCCGGGAGATCGCCCTGTTCGCGGCCTTGCGCTCGTCTTCGCTGGTGGCGCCTTGGCGAAGCCGGTGAATGAGATCGGCAAAGGTTTCTGACTGGGGCTCTTCGTCAGCAAGCAACAGGCCTGTGGCACGCTCCAGGGCATCGAGCGTCTTCCGATCCGGTCGGCGGCGCACCTGGGAAAGGTAACTTGCTACCACCCTGTCGCTCAACCCGGCTTGCAGGGACAGAGCCCG
>JBJHCH010000044.1:0-24847 GCA_050485905.1 Paracoccaceae bacterium
CGCGCTTCACGACCATCAGGATCGCCCCGGTGGAGAACCACCAGATGAACAGGGCGACAAGCGCCGCTGTCCAGCCCGAGGCCATCAGTAGGCCGGCACGAGGTGCGGCCTTGCAGGCACCTGATGCTTCTTCACCGGGATCAGGTAGAGCCCGGCAAAGGTGAGGCCCGCGCGCAGGGCGGCGGTCTTTGACCTGATCCAGCCGCCCAGACCGCCGCGGGATTTCGCCTCGGCCATGTCGCCCATCGCCACGCGCAGTTTCTTCAGCCCGGCCTCCCAGCGCGGGTTGTCGAGGTCGATCTCGATGGGGAAGATCTGGCGGCTGATCTCGGATGTCTTTTTCAGCACCTCGCGGTCGTACCAGTCGATGTCGATGCCCAGCGCCTTGTGGAAATGCGGGCGGGCATGGTCGCGCACGCACATCACGCTGAACACGGCCACCAGGAAGAAGCGGATCCACAGCTTGTTGACGAAGCTCTCGGTCAGCTTGGGGTCGGTCTTCATCAGCAGGGCAAAGGCCTCGCCGTGGCTGAACTCGTCGTTGCACCACTGTTCGAACCACTTGAAGATCGGGTGGATCATCTTGTCGGGGTTCGCCTCAAGATGCCGGTAGATGGTGATGTAGCGGGCGTAGCCGATCTTTTCGCTGAGATAGGTGGCGTAGTAGATGAACTTTGGCCGGAAGTAGGTGTATTTCTTGGCCTTGGTCAGGAAGCCGAGGTTCACGGCGATGTTCGCCTCACGCAGGGCGTCGTTGATGAAACCGGCGTGGCGGGCCTCATCGCGGGCCATGTAGTTGAACAGCTCGCAGATGTCGGGGTTGTTGCCGCGGCGCTTCATCTCCTTGTAGAGCACGCAGCCGGAGAATTCGGCCGTCAGGCTGGAGACCATGAAGTCGATCAGTTCCTTCTTCAGCTCCGGATCCATCCCCTCCCAGTCGATCTGGTTCCAGGCCTCGGTCTTCTTGAAGTGGCTCTTGTTGGGGTCGGATTTCATCTGCGCGATCAGCTTGTCCCAATCCTCGCGCACCGGAGAGACGTCGATGCGGTCCATCTCGTCGAAATCGGTGGTGTAGAAGCGGGGGTCGAGCAGCGTTGTCTCGGCGGCCATGTGGGTGGTTGCAGAGATATCGCCGCGGGGGGGTTTGATGTCGGTCTGGGCGTTCATAGTGCCACCTCCTCGGAGAACGAGAATTCACACAGTTCCATCACCTCCAGATCGCCGGTCAGGCGGGTCCAGAGCCGCTCGATCAGGCTCGCGCGGGTGATGGTGGCGGTGCGGTCCTCGATCACGACCTCTCCATAGGGGGCCATGACCGGGGCACCGTGGACGAGAACCTCATCCCCCGGATGCACCACCGCGCCGTTGTTGAACCGCACATGGGCGTGCAGCGATTCGAACTTGTGCGAAACCTCCACCGTGCAGGGGGCGGTCTCCTTCTCTTTCCAGAACAGTCCCATTTTTGGCTCCCTTTGTTTTTTGGTCGTCAGTCAGTCCAGCAGCCGGGCGAAGGCCGCTGCATTGTCGGCACCGAAGCCCTGAAGCTCGGTGCGCCATCCGGTCAGGTCGTCGCGCAGGCCCATCCGCCCGTCGGCGAACATCACCAGACGGATCGGCGCATCGGTGGCGACGCCATGCTTGTTGCGCTCTCGCACCAGGACGCGCCAGACGCCGGCGATGAAGCCGCCCTGGGTCTCGTCCAGATCGGCGATCAGGGCGCCGTCGATGTCATAGACCTGTGCCGCGCCCGACATGCTGCCCACCAGCACGATCGGCTTGTCGCGCAGCAGGGGGATGTCAGAGGGCGGCATCGCGGTCAGCGGCCGGTCGGTCAGCCGCGCCCAGGTCACGATCAGAAGGACGATCACCACCATGGCGAACATCGCGCGCAGCAGCATGCGCGGGATCATCTCTCGGTCGCGCTTTACCAGCCTTTGTTCGGGGGAAAGGACAGCCATGGCCCTACTCCGCCGCGATGGCGTCGGGCAGACGCGTGACAACGGGTTCCGAGATCCGCGCCTCGGCCGCATCGGCCAGGATCGCGGCGACGCGGGCGGCATCGGGAATGCAGCGCAGCGCCGGCTGGGTCTTCCGCATGTACCAGGGCCGGACATGCGGCCAGGTGTTCATGTAGGAAAGTCGCGTCTCACCGATCAGATCGAGCGCGATGGTCCCCGTGCCGCCCTTGCGCAGATCAAGCGCGGCGTCGCCGATCCAGCGATAGGGCAGGTTCAGTGTCACGGTCAGCGCGGCGCCGATCCGCATGGCGACGCGGCGGTTGGTGATGGTGTAGACGGTGGCGCGGGCCTGCGCCCAGGCGATGGCGAGCAACAAGGCGCAGGCCACCAGCCCCATGATCAGGAAGGGCGAGCCGATGCGCACAGCCTCCCAGAACGGCACCGTGCCGCCCGCGACCACCGCGCGCCAGACGGCGAACAGGATGAAATACCCCGCGACCCAGTAGAGCGAGAGCGATTCCACCGCCAGCCGCCATGTATCGGGCCGCCCCTGCCAGAGGATCTCTTCTCCCTTCGGCGGCCGTTCCGGCAGGCCGGGGATCGGTTCGACGGCAAAATCGTCGTGTTCGTGTGCCATATCCGTTTCCCTTGTCGTTTTTTGATTTGGCCGGGGCGGCGGACCGCCCCGGCAAAGGCGGTGTCAGCCGAGGATCGGGCCGAGGCGGGAGTCGGAGGCATAGAGCTTGCCGCCGCCGTAGTAGCCGCTGATCTTGTCTTCCTCGAGGAGCGTCACCTGCTTTGGCGACTTGTTCAGCGGCACGCCCGCGAAATGCTTGCCGAAGATCGCGCGGACCTTCACCCGGTCGCCCTTTATCTTGGCGAGCTGCATCGGGATCAGCCGCCGTCCGGTGCCGTGGGTGCCGTCCAGTTCGACCTCCAGGTAGCGGACCAGCTGCTCTGGCTCGTCGATCCACATGTCGCTGATCCGGCCCACGACGACATCGTCGCCCGCCTGCACCGGCAGGCCGCGCGGGTCGCGCCCGGCCGAGACATGCAGGTGGTCGGAGCTGGACATCGGGATGATCTTTGGATGGCCCTTGCCGTCCAGTTCCGGCACGTCGGCGCGGTTGGCCCAGCTTGCCGGGCCGACGCCATCGACCATCGGATCGCCCGTCGGCTCGAACGGGAAGCCGTTGCCGGCTGCCGTCTTGCGGAGCGCCAGATCGCTGCGTGCCTGTCGGTCGGGGCCGGGCACGGTGACGTCGCCGCGGCCGTGGGGCAGCTTGAAGGTCTTTGGCTTCGGCACCGGGAACGGCCCCTGGTTCGCGGCCGGGCGGCCGTCGTCATCCTCCAGCGGGTAGCCTTCGCGCATGTTCTCGGTCTGCAGGTGGTAGATCAGCAGCGCGAAGAAGACCCAGAAAAGATAGAGCGACACGGTCGCCAGATCGTAATGGGCGAAGATGGTTCCGTAGTCAGACATCGTTCGGTCCTCCGTAGGGGCTCAGGTGGGCAGGTCGGCAAGCCCGATCCTGGCCGTGCCGGTCGTTGGTGGGGTTGCGGTGGTGGCCCGCCGCACCAGCGGGCCAAGGATGATCAGGGTCAGGAACAGCAATCCGATCTCGATGTGATAGACGACCGAATAGCCGGTGGCGGCGCTGTTCAGCGCCTCGCCCAGCGCGCCGGAGAGGGCGGCGTGGTTCACCCCGTCGCGGATCGCGCCGCCAAGGAAGATCGACAGCCCCGCGGCGGTGGCCTGCGCGGCGCCCCAGGCGCCCAGCGCAAGGCCGCGGCCGGCGCGCCCGCCCACAGGCATGGTCATCGCGGCGGTCAGGGTGGCGACGCCGAACAGGCCTGCGCCAAGGCCGATCAGCGTGGCGCCGGTGTAGAAGATGGCGACGCTGTCCATCGGTGCGGCAAAGATCACGGCGGAAAAGGCGACGATCCCGATCAGGATGCCGCGCCCGGCCATGCGATAGGCGCACATCCCGCGCGCCAGCCAGCGGGCTGCCAGGCCAAAGCCCACCAGCGCGCCCGTGGCCCACATCGCGGTCAAGAGCGTGGTGGCCGAGACGGAAAGCCCCAGAACCTCTCCGCCATAGGGTTCCAGCAGCACATCCTGCATGTTGAAGGCCAACGCGCCGACCGCGACCACGGCCAGCAGCCGGCCCGCCGTGCCGCCGCGGGAATAATCGGCCCAGGCATCGGCAAAGCGCGGGCGCGGGGCCTCGCGCTCCTCGCGGCTCATCGGGCGGACACGCTCCTGCTTCCACAGCGCGATCAGGTTCAGGGCGATTGTGACGACCGCCGCGCCCTGCACGACCTGGATCAGCCGCAGGGGCGAGAAGTCGCGCAACAGCCAGCCGATGATGACGGCAGAGGCGGCCATGCCGATCAGGAACATCACGTAAAGCAGCGCCACGACGCGCGGGCGCGTCTCATCCGTCGCACGGTCGGAGGCGAGCGCAAGCCCCGCTGTCTGCGTCATGTGCAAGCCCAGCCCCGCCATCAGGAAGGCCAGCGCCGCCAGAACCTCTCCCGCGAAGGGGACGTGATGGACCGTGTCGCCGCCCAGCACCAGCAGCGCCGAGGGCATCACCGCGAAGCCGCCCATCTGCCAGAGCGAGCCGAACCACAGGTAGGGCACGCGCTTCCAGCCGATAGCGGAGCGGTAGGTGTCGGAGCGGAACCCCATCAGCGCGCGGAACGGCGCGATCAGCACCGGCAGGGCGATCATCGCCGCGACGATCATCGCGGGCACCGACAGTTCCACGATCATCACCCGGTTCAGCGTGCCCAGCAGCATCACCGTCGCCATGCCCACCGCGACCTGAAACAGCGACAGCCGCAGAAGCTGGCCCAGCGGCAGCCCCTCGGACGCGGCATCCGCGAAGGGAAGCGCGCGCATCGTCAACTGTTTCAGAAGGCGGGGGCCTGGGATCATGGGCGAAGCTCCATGGCCTGGCTGATGTAGAAACCCCGGCTGATGCGGGCGACGCGGGACAACTGCCCCGCCACCCCCTGCGCCCTGAGCGCCCGGTCGATGCTGGCATCGGCATGGGGCACGATCCGGGGCGAGCGGTCGGAGCGGGGAAAGACCTGCCCGGCCAGCCAGAAGGCGGTCAGGAAGGCGGTCTTTGGCGCGATGGTGAAGACGACGGCGGCCTGCGTGCGCCCGGCCAGGCTGGACAGCGCCGCGCCGATATCAGCGGCGCGATAATGGATCAGGCTGTCCATCGCGATGACGTAGTCGAACGACCCGTGGCCCCCGTCCAGCATGTCGCCGGCGCGAAAGTTGATCTGCGACACCAGCGTCGCGGGCGTGCGCCGGCGCGCCACCTCCAGCAGGCTTTCCGAGATGTCCACCGCGACGACCTCCGCCCCGCGCGCGGCCAGTTCCACCGCCATCTGCCCGGCCCCGCAGCCGGCATCCAGCACCCGCGCGCCACGCAGATCATCCGGCAGGCGCGCCAGCATTGCCGCGCGCATCGCATCGCGCCCCTCGCGCACGGTCTGGCGGATGCGCGACACCGGCGCGTCAGAGGTCAGCCGCTCCCACGTCTGCGATGCGGTGCGGTCGAAGTAGTGCTCCAGCCGCGCGCGGGTGGTGGCATAGGTGTCCATCAATCGAATCCCAGAAGCTCGAAGATCTCGCGGTCTTCCAACGGCGCGGGCGCCAGCGGTTCGGTCCCGGCCCAGAGCGTTTCGGCCAGCCGGACGTATTCCTTGCGCGCCATGACCACGTCTTCGTCGGCGTCCATCTCGAACAGGGTCTTCTTCTTCAGTCGCGAGCGGCGGATGGCATCAAAATCGGGCATGTGGGCGAGGCGGTTGAAGCCAACGGTGCGGCAGTAGCGATCCACCTCGTCGGTGTCCTTGCTGCGGTTGGCCACGCAGCCGGCAAGGCGCACGTTGTAGTTCTTGGCCTTGGCCTGCACCGCCGCGATGATCCGGTTCATCGCATAGATGGAATCGAAGTCGTTGGCGGTCACGATCACCGCGCGGTCGGCGTGCTGCAGGGGGGCTGCGAAACCGCCGCAGACCACGTCGCCCAGCACGTCGAAGATCACCACGTCGGTGTCTTCCAGCATGTGGTGCTGTTTCAGCAGCTTCACCGTCTGGCCCACGACATAGCCGCCGCAGCCGGTGCCTGCCGGGGGGCCGCCGGCCTCGACGCATTTCACGCCGTTGAAGCCTTCGTAGACGAAATCCTCGGGCCGCAGTTCCTCGGCGTGGAAATCCACATCCTTCAGCGTGTCGATCACCGTGGGCACCAGCCGCCCGGTCAGGGTGAAGGTGCTGTCATGCTTCGGGTCGCAGCCGATCTGCAGAACGCGCTTGCCCAGCATCGAGAACGCGGCCGACAGGTTGCTGGAGGTGGTCGATTTCCCGATCCCCCCCTTGCCGTAGACGGCGAATACCTTGGCGCCGTCGATCTTCATGCTGGCGTCCTGATGCACCTGCACGGACCCCTCGCCATCTTGTCCACGCAGGATCGGCGGGTTGCGGTCTAGCGGGCTCATGCGCGCCTCCTTTCATTATGCCTGGCGGTCCCGGTCATTCGGCCGCGATCCCTTCCAGACGGTCTTCGATGTCATCGGCCGCGCCCTGCAGGGCGGCCAGCGTGTCGGCATCGGGCTGCCAGTAGTTCCGGTCGGATGCCTCCAGCATGCGGCTTGCCATGCGGGCGCTGGCCTTGGGGTTCAGCGCGGCCAGCCGCCGCCGCATCGCCTCGTCCAACACGAAGGTTTCCGACAGGCGCTGATAGACCCAGGGCTCCACCTGCCCGGTGGTGGCCGACCAGCCCAGCGTGTTGGTCATGTGCGCCTCGATCTGGCGCACGCCCTCGGCCCCGTGCTTCAGCAGGCTTTCATAGAATTTCGGGTTCAGGCTGCGGGCGCGGGTTTCCAGTGCGATCTGGTCCTGCAGGGTGCGGACCTTGGCGTTGCCGCGGGTCTGGTCGCCGATGTAGATCGCGGCCTCATCCCCGCCGCGGGCGCGCTTTACCGCGCGGGCGATGCCGCCCAGCGTGTCGAAGTAGTGATCGACCGAGGTGACGCCCAGTTCCACCGATTCGAGATTCTGATAAGCGACATCCACGTCCTTCAGCGCCTGTTGCAGCAGGGCGGGATGCTTCACCGCCTTGCCGTTGCGGCCATAGGCAAAGGATTTGCGCGCCTCGTAGGCATCGGCCAGATCGTCCTCCTGCCCCCAGGCGGAGTTGTCGATCATGATGTTGACGTTGGACCCATAGGCGCCCTCGGCATTGGAAAAGACGCGCAGCGCGGCCTCTTCCAGATCGACGCCCATCCGTTCGGCATAGTCGAGCGCGTGGGCGCGGATGAAGTTCTGCGCCAGCGGTTCGTCGGCGGTTGCGGCCTTGAACGCGGCCTCGGCCAGCAGCCGGGTCTGCAGGGGCAGCAGGTCGCGGAAGATGCCCGACAGGGTCATCACCACGTCGATGCGCGGGCGGCCGAGTTCGACCAGCGGGATCAGATCCGCACCGGCCAGACGGCCAAAGCTGTCAAAGCGTGGGCGTGCGCCGATCAGCGCCAGCGCCTGGGCGATGGGCACGCCGTCCGACTTGATGTTGTCCGACCCCCAGAGCACCAGCGCCACCGACCGCGGCAGCGCGGGATGGGTTGCCAGCAGCAGGTCGGCCTGCTTGGCGCCGTCCCGCATGGCAAAGGCGGTGGGCATCCGGAACGGATCGAACGCGTGGATGTTGCGGCCCGTCGGCAGAACCTCGGGGCTGCGGATCAGGTCGCCGCCGGGAACCGGGCGGATGTAGCGGCCCGAAAGGGCGCGCAGCAGGCTGGGCAGTTCGTGGCTTTCCTGCAGGATCGCATCGACCCGTTCCAGTGTCTCGGTGTCGGCATCGATCATCGCGCGCAGGTGTTCGGCCCGTTCGGCATCGCCCACCGGGCGGCCGACGACATGCAGGCCGGCGGGGATCAGTGCATCCTCGGTTTCCAGCAGCTTCAGCCACAGCGCCTGCGGCGGCGTGCCGGCCATGTCCACCGCCTCGGCCTGGGTGGCGATCAGCGCCTCAAGATCCGGGCGTTCCGGCGCATCGTCCGGTGTGGCGCGCCAGCGGGTCAGGCTGTCTTTCAGCTCCAGCAGCCCCTTGTAGAGGCCCGAGGCCGCCAGCGGCGGGGTCATGTGCGTGACGGTGACCGCGCCCGACCGGCGCTTGGCCAGCGTCGCCTCGGACGGGTTGTTGGACGCGTAGAGGTAGACATTGGGCAGATCGCCGATCAGCCGGTCGGGCCAGTCGGATGACCCCATGCCGGCCTGACGGCCGGGCATGAATTCCAACGCGCCATGCATCCCGAAATGCAGGATCACGTCGGCGGCGAAGCGGTTCTTGAGCCAGAGGTAGAAGGTGGCGAAGGCGTGCGTCGGAGCAAAGCCCTTTTCGAAGAGAAGGCGCATCGGGTCGCCTTCGTAGCCAAAGACCGGCTGGACGCCGACGAAAACCTTGCCGAACTGCGCGCCGAGGATGAACACGCCGCGACCGTCCGATTGCAGCCGGCCCGGCGCAGGCCCCCAGACCGCCTCGATGTCCCGCAGCCAGGGCGTGCCGCGCACGATGTCGTCGGCGCTGACATGGGCGGCAACGTTGGCGTCCTGACCGAAGCGGGCCGCGTTGCCCTCCAGCACCGCCGCGCGCAATGCCTCGACCGTGGCGGGCGGCGTCAGGTCATAGCCTTCGTCGGCCATGGCGTGCAGCGTGTTGTGCAGGCTTTCAAAGACGCTGAGGTAAGCGGCCGTGCCCACGGCGCCGGCATTGGGCGGAAAGCCGAACAGCACGATGGCGACCTTGCGGTCCGCCACCCGGCCCCGCCGCAGCCGCGCGAGATTCAGCGCGCGGGTGGCCAGACGGTCGATGCGTTCGTGGCAGGGCGCCATCGCCTTGTGCTGGTTCTGCTCGGACGCCGCCGAACAGGCGCGCGGGCATCCCAGGCAGGTGTCGGCGCCGTGGCGACCGGCAAAGACGGTGGGGTTGGTCGCGCCGTCGATCTCAGGCAGGGCGATCAGCATGGTGGTTTCGACCGGGCCGAGGCCCTGGGCGGACCCGGCCCATTGCGCCAGCGTCTGAAATTCCAGCGGATGGGCGGCGATGTAGGGCAGGTCGAGGTCGGCCAGAACCTCTACCGCCGCCGCGCTGTCGTTATAGGCCGGCCCGCCGATCAGGCTGAATCCGGTGAGAGAGACCAGCGCGTCGATGCGGCTGCCCGCCTCGGTGCGGAAATAGGCGTCGATGGCCGGGCGACCATCCAGCCCGCCGGCGAAGGCCGGGATCACCCGGATGCCCCGCGCCTCCATCGCCGCGATCACCCCGTCGTAATGCGCGCTGTCGTTGGCGAGGACATAGGAGCGCATCAGCAGCAGGCCGACCGTCGCCACCGGATCCTTCGGCGCGGGCAGGTCGGACAGGCGCGTGGTGATCCGGTCCTTCAGACCGGGGTGGTAGAGGCCGGTATCGGGATAGTCGATCGGCGCCCGCGCATCCGCCCCCCGCCAAGCCCGTTCGCGGGCATAGCGCCCGACAAGGAAGCGGACCATCTGTTCGACATTGTCGTCGGACCCGCCCAGCCAGTATTGCATGGTCAGAAACCAGGCGCGCAGGTCCTGCGCCTTGCCGGGGATGAAGCGCAGGATCTTCGGCAGCCGGCGCAGCATGGTCATCTGACGCTCGCCCGAATCCGCGCTGGGCTGCTTGTGCGCGCCGCGCAGCTTTTTCAGCAGGGCCATGATGCCCGTCGCGGGCTTCATCATGTCCAGATCGCCCATCTTGGTCAGCTGCACGATCTCGCGGTCGGCGATCACGCCGATCATCGCGTCGCAGGCATCGCGGCGGGACTGAAGGTCGGGCAGGATGGCGCGGACGTGCTCCTCGAGGAATAGCAGGTTCGCCACGATGATGTCGCCGTGGCGAAGGTCGTCGCGGGCGGCCTCCAGCGCGGCGGGGTTCTCCGACCACTCGGCGGCGGCGTGGATCGTGATGGACAGGCCGGGGAAGTCGATTGCCAGCCGGTCGGATACGCGGGCGGCGGGGCCGGCGGCGTGCCGGTCCAGCGTCACGATGACGATGCGGTAGCCTGGGATATGGCGATCATCGCGCATAATGGGCCTTTGCCTCGTAAAGCGTGTCCCTGGAGATCTCGGCGACGCCACGCTCGGCGGCATATTTCTCGGTGTTGCGCCGCGCCTTTCCACGCACGAAGAACGGGATCTTCTTCAGCTCGTTCTCGGCATCCGGCAGCCAGACGATCTCGAACCCGGTGGGTGCGGCCTCGGGAGCCGTCGGGTCGGGGGCGGTGGCCGGCGGTGCAGCTTCCAGCGGTTTCGGGGCATGGCCGCCGTGGTGGCTGGGGCCGGCAGCGTCGTGAAACTCGAAATCGTCGCGGAACATGTGAAGCAGGTGTTCTTCCAGCCCCATGACCAGCGGGTGAATCCACGTGTCGAAGATGACGTTCGCACCCTCCCACCCCATCTGGGGGGAGTAGCGGGCCGGAAAGTCCTGCACGTGGACGGGGGCCGAGATCACGGCGCAGGGGATGCCAAGCCGCTTGCCGATGTGGCGCTCCATCTGGGTGCCGAGGATCATCTCGGGCGAGAGCCGTTCGATGGTCTGCTCCACCTCCAGATAGTCGTCGGTGACCAGCGCCTCGACGCCATAGTCGCGGGCGAGCGCGCGGATCGGCCGGGCCATCTCGCGGTTGTAGCAGCCCATGCCCACCACCTCGAACCCCATCTCGTCGCGGGCGATGCGGGCCGCGGCGGCGACATGGGTGCCGTCACCGAACAGGAAAACGCGCTTGCCGGTCAGGTAGGTCGAATCGACCGAGCGCGACCACCACGGCAGGCGCAGGCGGCTTTCGTCGCTGCGGACGGGCAATCCGGTGATCCGGGACACTTCGGCCAGGAAATCGCGCGTCGCGCCGACGCCGATGGGCACGGTACGGGTCCAGGGCTGACCAAGGTCGCGCTCCATCCAGCGGGCGGCGGCTTCGGCATGTTCGGGGTACATCAGCACGTTGAAATGTGCGGCGCCCATGCGGGAAATGTCGGCCGGCGTCGCGCCCATCGGCGCCACGACATTCACGCCGATGCCCATGTCGTCCAGCAGCGCGGTGACCTCGGTGATGTCGTCGCGGTGGCGGAAGCCCAGCGCGGTCGGGCCGATCAGATTGGCGGTGATGCGCTCGGTGCGCGCCATCGGGCGGGCGAGCTGCCGGACAAGCTGGAAGAAAGTTTCGTCGGTGCCGAAGTTCTCCTTGCGCTGGTAGCTGGGCAGTTCCAGCGCGATGACCGGCACCGGGATCCCCATCGTCTCTGCCAGACCGCCGGGGTCGTCCTGGATCAGCTCGGCGGTGCAGGAGGCGCCGACGATCAGGGCCTGCGGCCGGAACCTATCATAGGCGTCCTGACAGGCGGTCTTGAACAGGTTGGCAGTGTCCGATCCCAGGTCGCGCGCCTGAAAGGTGGTGTAGCTGACCGGTGGGCGATGATTGCGCCGTTCGATCATGGTGAACAGCAGGTCGGCATAGGTGTCGCCCTGCGGCGCGTGCAGGACATAGTGCAGGCCCGTCATCCCCGTGGCGACACGCATCGCGCCGACATGCGGGGGGCCTTCGTATGTCCAGACGGTCAGCTTCATTCCGCCGCCTCTAGCTTCAAAAGGTCACGGCGGCGCAGCGGGCGGGCGAAGAGGGCGGCAAGGTCGCCGGCCTGTTCGTAGAAGTGGACGGGCGTGAAGACGAGTTCGATGGCCCATTTCGTGGCCAACCCCTCGGCCTCCAGCGGGTTGGCAAGGCCGAGGCCACAGACCGTCAGGTCGGCCCGTGCTGCGCGGGCACGGTCAAGCTGGCGGTCGACATGCTGCCCTTCCGAGATTGTCGGCCCGGCGGCCAGCAGGTCCAGATCTGGCCCGACGAGGCCCTTGTGGATGAACGGTGCGCCGACCTCGATCGCGGTCATTCCGCATTCGCGCGTCAGGAAGCGGGCGAGTGGAATTTCCAACTGGCTGTCGGGGAAGAAGAAGATCGATTTGCCGTTCAGCGTCTCGGTCGCGGCCGCGATGGCCTTGCGGGCGCGGGCGCGCGGGGCCTCTGTCACGCGCTCGAAGGTCTCGCGGCTGACGCCGAACTCCGCCGCAACGGTGGCCAGCCAGGCGGTGGTGCCTTCTTCGCCGAACGGAAACGGGGCCGGCAGATGGCGCGCGCCGCGACGTTCCAGCGCCGCGCTGGTTTCGCCAAGGAAGGGTTGCGTCAGGGCGAAGACAGTGTTCGGCCCGACTGCTGGCAGCTCCCCCGACCGCCGCGCTGGAAGCACGCGAACCGGGGCGATCCCCAGATCGGACAGAAGCTGCAGCGCCTGATCCTCCACCACGTCGGGCAGGGCGCCGACGATCAGCAGCTCCCGAGCCTCCGATTCGGGCAACACCGGTACCATGGACGCCAGGCAGGCATCTTCGCCCTCGGTAAAGGTCGTTTCGATTCCCGAGCCAGAGTAGTTGAGCACCCGGACATGCGGGGAATGGACTTGGGCGAGACGTTCTGCCGCGCGCGAGAGGTCAAGCTTGATCACCTCGGACGGGCAGGAGCCGACGAGGAAAAGCTGCCGGATGTCAGGGCGGCGTGACAGCAGGCGGGCGACCTCGCGGTCCAGTTCCTCATGCGCATCGGCAAGCCCGGCGAGATCCTTCTCTTCAAGAATCGCCGTGCCGAAGCGGGGTTCGGCAAAGATCATGACACCGGCCGCGCTTTGCAGCAGATGTGCGCAAGTACGGCTGCCCACCACAAGGAAGAAAGCGTCCTGCATCTTGCGGTGCAGCCAGATGATTCCCGTCAGCCCGCAGAACACCTCTCGCTGGCCGCGCTCCTTCAGAACCGGCTGGTCGCGGCAGCCCAGGCTCGGCGGCGGCGGGGTTGCGCGGGTCATGCCGTCACCTCGCCCTCACGCCGCGCCATGCGCAGCTTCCACAGGAACTGCCCGGCGTTGACGACATAGGCGGCATAGGCGGCCAGCGCGAGCCACATCAGATCCATGGGTGAAAGCGTGCCCGCGACCAGCGCCCAGAGGTAGGCCGTGTGCAGCGCGATCACCACGAAACTGAACACGTCCTCCCAGAAAAAGGCTTCTGCGAAAAGGTATTGGCCGAAGACGACCTTCTCCCAGATCGCGCCGGTTACCATGATGAGATAGAGGAATCCGGTCTTCACGATGATGGAAAGCGTGGCGACTTCGTAGCCCGCGCCCGTAAGCATGTAGCGCAGCACGAAGACCAGAGAGATCCCAAAGGCAATGAACTGAAGCGGCGCCAATACTCCCTGGATCAGCGTCCAGACCGTCGCATCGCGGCGTGCACGCTGTTCCGGCGAATAGAGCCGCGCAGTCTGTGCCTGCGATGTCTGGTGCATCCCTCCCCCCGCCGCGATGAGCCGCAATCTTACGGGAAGGTTACGCGCGCTTTCCCAAAAGTGTCAATTGAAACTTACACTCTTGAATTGACACTCGCGCACTTGGACCCTTTTTCGCAGCAGGTATCCGCAACCAGTTTTCTGCCTTTCGGCAAAGGATTGTCAGGGGGATCGCCGGGTGCCGGATCGAGATTCCGACGGGAGAGTGTCAATTACCTTTGACAACCTCGGGTGTTCTGTGGACACTGTTCTCGCACAAGCGCCATCCGTTCTAGCTATCGTTCCGCGTGATTGGTGCAACCATAGGCGCATCGGGGGGAATTGCACGATGCTGCTGACTCGTGAGACAGTCGCACCGGATATACGGACGGAGGCGGGCGTGAACCCTGCCATTACCGCGCAAGTCGCGGGGCTGCTGACATCGGGGCGGCTTCGTGAGGATGACTGGGTCGATTCGCTGACCCCTGTGGCGCGTGCGCTCAGCGGTCCCGACGACGATCTGCGGCGCCGGGTTCTGGGCAATCTGCGCCTGCAGGGCGTGTCGCAGGAAAAGATCGTTGACGAACTGATTCCCGAGATCGCCCGCCGCTTGGGTGCTGACTGGTGTAGCGATCGAACCAGTTTCGCAGATGTGACCATCGGTGTCGGTCGACTGCAGCAACTCGTGCGAGAGATCGGCTCTCATTGGCGCTGCGATGATCTGGGAAGAAGTGATTCCCCCTGCGTTCTGATGGTGGTGCAGGCGGAAGACTATCACACGCTCGGCCCGATGGTGGCGGCGACGCAGCTACGCCGGATGGGAGTTTCTGTTCAGATGTCGCTGGGTCGGCCTGACGGCGAAGTCGTGTCGCTGCTGCGACGCGGCGCCTTTGATATGGTCACCGTGTCAATTTCATGGGAAGGCAGGCTTGAATCGCTGCGGAACATGATCAATCTAATGAAATCATCAAGGACCGCTCGGCCCCCCGTGGTTGTCGGCGGCTCCTATATCGGCAATGAGCACGAGATGCGCGACCTGTCGGGTGCGGATCATGTGACATCGGATCCGAAGGAGGCGTTGAGGCTGTGCGGGCTGCCCGTTTCAGAAACCGGCGCGCGGCGCCAGACCTAGGATTGGATACCGGTGATGACCCGGCTCGAAACGATGCCGAGGACGCCATGACCCCCCGCGGGACCAAGTACTGGTCGAGCGGGGCTATTCCGCTGATCGCACCAGAGATCCTGGGCGACATCATCGCCACGGCGTCGGATATCGCTGTTGTGATTTCTCGCGACGGGGGCGTGCTGTCTGTTCTGATCAATCCTGCAAACCGAACCATCGGGCCGCTGGATCACTGGGAAGGCAAGGATCTGCGTGATCTGCTGACCACCGAAAGCATCAGCAAGTTCGAAGGACAGCTGGACGCGGTCGATGCCGGATTTGATCGCATGAAGGCGGTGGAACTGAACCACAGCGACGGGACGAAATGGGAGTTCCCGATCCGCTACACCTTCCACCCGATCGGTCCCGAAGGCACGATTCTGATGCTCGGGCGTGATCTGCGGCCGATTGCCGAGATGCAGCAGCAGCTCGTGAAGGCTCAGCTTGCATTGGAGCGCGACTACGAAGCCCAACGCGAGTACGACACCCGCTATCGGGTTCTGATGGAGACGATGCACGACGCCATGGTCTTCGTCGCACTGTCGGCCGGGCGGATTGCTGATGTGAACGCCGCCGCCTCCGATCTGCTCGGCGCAAGTCGGGACGAGTTGATCGGTGCAGCCTTCACCCAGGAATTCGAGGGCCGGCGCCGCGGTGAACTGATCGAGGCGTTGACCAGCAGCGCCTTTAACGACGGCAGTGCCCCGATTGAATTGCAGGCCCGCCGGTCGCGCCGCAAGCTGCTGGTGAACCCGACCATCTTCCGCGCGTCGGGCGAACGGATTCTGCTTTGTCGTATGGAAGCAGCGGATGAAGCGCCGCCGGTTTTGGGCGAGATGTCGGAGAATCTGAGCGGATTCTTCGCCTCGGGCGTGGACGGCATTGTGTTCACGGACCGGGACGGCGTGATCCGGGCGGCCAATGAGAGCTTCCTGAACATGATCGACGTCGCCCATCTTGGCGCGGCCAAGGGCCACGGGCTGGAGGAGTTCCTTGCCCGCGGTTCGGTCGACGTGAAAGTGCTTGTCGAGACCGCAGCACGCGTGGGCCAGATGCGGATGTTCGCCACCAAGCTGCAGGGCCAATACGGCGTGCAGGTTCCTGTGGAGATCTCGGCAACCTATCTCAGCCACCGCAGTCATCCGTCCATCGTCTTCGTGATCCGCGACGTGAGCAGAGCCGAAGCCCTGCGCAAACCCGGCGCGCCGGTGTCGGACGAGGCGGTGCGCAACCTGACCGAGATGGTGGGATCCGCCACGCTGAAGGATATCGTCGCCGAGACGACCGACGTCGTGGAAAAGATGTGCATCGAGACTGCGGTGGACCTGACGCGCAACAACCGAGTCGCCGCCGCCGAGATGCTGGGCCTGTCGCGCCAGTCGCTTTATGTGAAGTTGCGCAAGTACGGACTGCTCAGCCGCGAAAGCGAGTGACGCGCGAAACGTGGTTGAAGCGGAAAGTCACGCCTTGGGCTTGGCTGTAAGCTTTGATTTACACTTGCCCGACTCTCCCATGTAGTGTCTAGTTTACACATGGCTGTAAGCACGCATATGCAGGCCCGCGCGCCGCATCCCCGGGCGATGCTGGAGCTGATCAAGCCGATCACCTGGTTTCCCCCGATGTGGGCCTATCTTTGCGGCGCGGTCTCGGCCGGTGTCTGGCCGGAAAGCTGGTGGCTGGTCGTGCTGGGCGTGTTGCTTGCCGGCCCCGTGGTCTGCGGGATGAGCCAGGCTGCCAACGACTGGTGCGACCGGCACGTGGATGCGATCAACGAGCCCGGACGCCCGATCCCCTCGGGCCGGATACCCGGGCGTTGGGGGTTGTGGATTGCACTTGTGATGTCGGGTGCAGCGCTGGCGCTCGGCTGGCTGCTCGGACCGTGGGGCTTCGGGGCGACGGTGGTGGCGGTGCTCGCCGCCTGGGCCTATTCGGCCGAACCCGTCAGGCTGAAGCGGTCGGGCTGGTGGGGGCCGGGGCTGGTTGGTCTGTCCTATGAAACCCTGCCTTGGTTCACCGGCGCTGCGGTGCTTGCCGCGGGCGCACCGTCCTGGCAGATCGTCGCCGTGGCGCTTCTCTACGGTATCGGCGCGCATGGCATCATGACGCTGAACGATTTCAAGGCGCTGGAGGGTGACCGGCGGATGGGCGTGAACTCGTTGCCCGTCACCCTCGGCCCGGAGCGCGCGGCGCGGTTGGCCTGCTGGGTCATGGCGCTGCCGCAACTGGCCGTCGTTGCTCTGTTGCTAAGCTGGGGCGCCACCGTCCATGGCGCGGCGATTGCGGTGCTGATTGCGCTGCAGCTTCTGGCCATGCGCGTCCTGCTGCGTGACCCGCGGGGTCGGGCGCCGTGGTACAACGGCACAGGCGTCACACTTTATGTCGCCGGAATGATGGTGACCGCCTTTGCGCTTCGTGGGCTGGGGGGCGCGGGATGACCCTGTCTTGGTTCGGCATCGTTCGTCTTGGCCTGGTGCAGATGTGCTTGGGCGCCATCGTCGTCCTGATGACATCCACGCTAAACCGGCTGATGATCGTGGAACTGGCGCTGCCGGCGGTTCTGCCGGGGATGCTGGTTGCACTTCACTACGGCATCCAGATCACACGGCCGAACTGGGGCTTCCTGTCGGACAC
The DNA here is from genome assembly GCA_050485905.1 of Paracoccaceae bacterium. Classification (GTDB taxonomy): domain Bacteria; phylum Pseudomonadota; class Alphaproteobacteria; order Rhodobacterales; family Rhodobacteraceae; genus JAWLCA01. The sequence goes on from JBJHCH010000044.1 coordinate 17,157, forward strand.
CGGCGGGCATCGTACGCGGTGGATCATCGGCGGCATGGCCGCACTCGGCATCGGTGCATTTCTCGCAGCCCTTTCGATCCCGGTACTGGAGCAGCGTTTCCTGGCAGGTCTTGCGCTGGCGATGGCTGCCTATGCGCTGATCGGGCTGGGTGTCGGCGCCTCGGGCACCTCGCTTCTGGCGCTTCTGGCGACCACCACCGCGCCGCACCGACGGCCTGCTGCGGCAACGATCACCTGGCTCATGATGATTTTCGGAATTGCCGTGACAGCGACAGTGGTCGGCCAGTTTCTTGACCCCTACAGCCATGCGCGGATGCTGCAGATCGTCGCCATCGTCACCGGCGGCGCACTGGCACTGACCTGCCTTGCCGTCCGGGGGATCGAGCGTGGCCTCTTCGCGCGACCGCAGCCGGACCCGATGTCGTTCCGCGAAGGCATCGCCGAGATCTGGAACGAGCCCGCAGCGCGGCGCTTCACCATCTTCGTCTTCCTGTCGATGACCGCCTATTTCATGCAGGAACTCATACTTGAGCCCTTCGCCGGCCTCGTCTTTGCCTTCACGCCGGGTCAAACCACCAGCATGTCCGGCGCGCAAAACGGCGGCGTGTTCATCGGTATGCTCGCGGTGGGGATTCTCGCCACCGGTTTCCGGATCGGCTCGCTTCGCGGCTGGGTCGTCGCAGGGTGCCTCGGTTCAGCCTGCGCGCTGGGCACAATCGCCGCCATCGGCATCTCCGGCCCGGCCGCGGCGCTCGTCCCTGCGGTCATGACGCTCGGATTCTTCAACGGCATGTTCGCCGTCGCTGCCATCGGGTCCATGATGGCGCTGGCCGGGCGCGGCCGGCAGGGGCGCGAGGGAACGCGGATGGGCCTCTGGGGCGCGGCACAGGCAATAGCTGCAGGTTTCGGCGGGCTGGCCGGAGCGGCGCTGGTGGACATCATGCGCCGCGCCCTCGCCTCGGACGCAAGCGCCTTCGGGACGGTATTCCTGATCGAGGCCGCCCTGTTCCTCGCCGCAGCCGCGATGGCGTTCAGGGTGATGGAATCGCGTAAGGCGACCGCGCGAGCGGCAATGATTGCGGGGGAATGAACATGGTCTATGACGTCGTGGTGATTGGTGGCGGCCCGTCGGGCGCGACAGCAGCCGAGGATCTGGCGCGGGCCGGCAAGCGCGTCGCGATGATCGACCGCGCGGGCCGGATAAAGCCCTGCGGCGGGGCGATTCCGCCCCGGCTGATCCGCGATTTCGACATTCCGGACAGCCAGATCGTCGCCAAGATCAACACCGCGCGGATGATCTCTCCCAGCCAGCGACGGGTGGACATCCCGATCGAGGGCGGCTTCGTCGGCATGGTCGACCGCGAACATTTCGACGAGTTCCTGCGCGCCCGCGCCGCACACGCCGGTGCCGACCGCCACACCGGCACCTTCCGCCGGATCGAGCGCGACAACGGCACCACTCGCGTGATCTACCGCGACAAGGCCAGCCGCGAGGAGGTCGCGTTGGAAACCCGGCTTGTAATCGGCGCCGATGGCGCGCGGTCCGACGTGGCGCGGGCCGAGGTGCCGGGCGGCGACACCATCCCCTATGTCATTGCCTATCACGAGATCATCAAGTCGCCCGGCAAGCGGGGCGAGTATGATCCCGCTCGCTGCGACGTTATTTACGACGGCGCGATCAGCCCCGATTTCTACGGCTGGGTGTTCCCGCATGGCGATCAGGCCAGCGTCGGCATGGGGACCGGCAAGGACGGTGTGGACCTCAAGAAGGCGACCGCCGACCTGCGCGCCGCCTCTGGCCTGAGTGACTGCGAAACCATTCGGCGCGAGGGCGCGCCCATCCCGCTGAAACCGCTCGACCGTTGGGACAACGGCCGTGACGTGGTTCTGGCGGGTGACGCGGCGGGCGTAGTCGCGCCCAGTTCGGGCGAGGGGATCTATTACGCCATGGCCGGGGGTCGCGTGGCATCCACGGCAGCCGCCGCCTGCCTTGCCTCTGGCCGCGCGAAGGATCTGCGCCTTGCCCGCAAGGTCTTTCTTAAAAGCCACGGTTCTGTCTTCCGCATCCTGGGCGCGATGCAGAACGCCTACTATCGCAGCGACGACCGGCGCGAACGGTTCGTATCGCTCTGCCACGATGTCGACGTGCAGAAGTTGACGTTCGAGGCCTACATGAACAAGGAGCTTGTAAAGGCCCGGCCGCTGGCGCACATGAAGATCGGGATGAAGAACATCGCCCATCTGACCGGACTGATCCCTGCGGTGTCCACATGACCGACCTGATCCCCGCCTGGGACGGCGGAGTCCTTAAACCCGTCGAAAAGCTGGAGGTCCATCGCCGGGGCCTGCGACACAAGGCCGTGTCGGTCTTCGTGACGGATGGCGACCGCATCCTGATCCAGCGCCGGGCGCTGTCGAAGTATCACACGCCGGGGCTTTGGGCGAATACCTGCTGCACCCATCCGCTGTGGGAGGAACCCGCGCTGACCTGTGCGGTGCGGCGGCTGTCAGAGGAACTGGGCATCACCGGCCTCGCTCCGCTACACCGTGACCAGGTGGAGTATCGCGCCGATGTCGGCGACGGGCTGACCGAGCATGAGGTTGTGGACATCTTCGTCGCAGAGGCGCCGGTGGTCTTGGAGATGCGTCCCAACCCAGAAGAGGTCGTGGACACTCGCTGGATCACGCTTGACGCGCTAGACCGAGAGCTTGCCAGTGAGCCTACCCACTTCACGCCCTGGCTGCGCATCTACATGGCCGAACACCGCGACGCGATCTTTGGTGCTCTCGCCCGCGCCTGAGCCCAGAACCCGCCGGTTTGCCGCTTTCACGCCGCCGCCCGCTTCGGTAGGGTCGGCCCGCCGGACAGGGGGGCACGGGTGAGCGATCAGGGCAGCGTCACGCCGATGATGGCGCAGTATCTGGAGATCAAGGCGGCGCATGCCGATGCGCTGCTGTTCTACCAGATGGGTGACTTCTACGAGATGTTCTTCCAGGACGCCGTGGCTGCCGCCGCTGCACTGGACATTGCACTGACGAAGCGCGGGCAACATCTGGGTGAGGAGATCCCGATGTGCGGCGTGCCAGTTCACTCGGCCGAAGGATATCTGCTGCAGCTTATCCGCAAGGGCTTTCGCGTGGCCGTAGCTGAGCAGATGGAAGACCCCGCCGAAGCGAAGAAGAGGGGGTCAAAGGCGGTCGTGAAACGCGAGGTCGTGCGCTTGGTCACGCCTGGCACCCTGACCGAGGACAGTCTGCTGGAGGCGCGACGAAGCAACTTCCTGACCGCTGTGGCCGAGGTTCGGGACGACGCCGCGCTGGCCTGGGTCGATATCTCCACCGGCGAGTTCCGGGTGATGCCCTGCCGACCCGCGCGGATCGCGGCGGAACTGGCGCGTCTGGCCCCGCGCGAGGTACTGTTGTCGGAAGCCGGCTTCGATACCCATGCTGGCACGGTGACCGAAGCCGGTGCATCGCCAACGCGGGTCGCGCGCACAAGCTTCGACAGCACCGGCGGCGAGCGTCGTCTCTGCGACTTTTTTCAGGTCGGCACGCTGGACGGCTTCGGCAGCTTCAGCCGCGCTGAAGTCGCGGCGATGGGGGCGATACTCGACTATCTTGACCTGACCCAGAAGGGCCGCCTGCCGCTTCTGCGCCCGCCGCAGCACGATCGTGATGGCGATCTGGTGCAAATCGACGCGGCGACGCGCCGAAATCTTGAGATCACGGCCGCCATGACCGGGGGGCGTGAGGGTTCGCTGTTGGCCGCCATCGACCGCACCGTGACGGCGGCCGGAGGCCGGTTGCTGGAGCGCCGGCTGTCGGGGCCGTCGCGCGATCTGGCCGAAATCCGCGACCGGCTGAACGCCGTCGGTGTCATGGTGGCGGACCGCCAGAGGGCGGAGGCACTGCGCGCAAGTCTGCGCCGCGTACCCGACATGGATCGCGCGCTGTCCCGACTAGCTCTGGACCGGGGCGGCCCGCGCGATCTGGCGGCGATCCGCGCTGGGCTTGAGGGGACCGCAAACATCGCCACCCAACTCGACGGGATTCAGGCCGACAGGCTGCTGCGTGCCCGGCACGTACTGACGGGCCACGAGGATCTCGCATCACATCTCGGTACCGCGCTCGTCGCCGAGCCGCCACTGCTGCTGCGCGACGGCGGGTTCATCGCCACCGGCTACGACGGCGAACTCGACGAGACCCGACGACTGCGGGACGAGGGGCGCGGGGTCATTGCGGGGATGCAGGCCGACTATGCGCGCCAGACCGGCATCCAGAGTCTGAAGATCAAGCACAACAACGTGCTCGGCTATTTCATCGAGACGACAGCCGCCCATGCCGAGCGGATGCTGGCCGCCCCGCTGAATGAGACCTTCCGGCATCGCCAGACCACGGCCAATCAGGTGCGGTTCACGACCCTTGAGCTGGCAGAGCTGGAAACACGAATCCTGAACGCCGCCGGCCACGCGCTGGAGATCGAGAAGCGGCTCTTCGCCTCGCTACGCGGGGCGGTGCTGGAGGCAGCGGATGCGGTAGCGACGGCGGCCCGCGCGATGGCCGAGATCGACCTTGCGGCCGCGCTGGCCGATCTGGCCGTGGCTGAGGATTGGACGGAGCCGGTTTTGGACGATAGCCGGGCCTTTCGCATCGAGGGCGGTCGTCACCCGGTTGTGGAGCGGTCATTGAGGGCCGAGAACGCATCCTTCATCGCCAACGACTGCGAACTTTCCGGACAGGCCGGGGCGGTCTGGCTGGTGACCGGTCCGAACATGGCGGGCAAATCGACCTTCCTCCGCCAGAACGCGCTGATCGCCTTGCTGGCGCAGGCGGGCAGCTTCGTGCCGGCGGCGCGAGCGGAGATCGGGCTGGTCAGCCAGATCTTCAGCCGGGTCGGCGCCGCCGACGATCTGGCGCGTGGTCGGTCCACATTCATGGTCGAGATGGTCGAGACGGCCGCGATCCTCAATCAGGCTGATGAGCGGGCGCTCGTGATCCTGGATGAGATCGGGCGCGGCACCGCGACCTATGACGGCCTCTCCATTGCCTGGGCGACGCTGGAGCACCTGCACGACGTGAACCGCTGCCGTGCGCTGTTCGCCACCCATTACCATGAGATGACCGCACTGGCCGCGAAGCTCGATGGGGTGGAGAACGCCACCGTCGCCGTGAAGGAGTGGCAGGGAGAGGTGATCTTTCTGCACGAGGTGCGCAAGGGCGCGGCCGACCGCTCCTATGGGGTTCAGGTCGCGCGACTGGCGGGTCTGCCGCCAGCGGTGATCGATCGCGCGCGCGTCATTCTGGAGGCACTTGAACAGGGCGAGCGCGAGGGCGGCGGGCGTCAGCAGGCGCTGATCGACGATCTGCCCCTGTTCTCGGCCAGACCCACACCTGCGGCCGGCAAAGCCGAGACATCAGAGGTCGAAACGCGCCTTAGCCAGACGCATCCCGACGAGCTTTCACCCAAGGAGGCGCTGGCGCTCCTTTACGAATTGAAGGGGCTGCTGCGCGACTGAGTGGCTCAGTTCGCTGGGGTCGATGACACGCCGACCTGAGCGGGGCGCAGCAGCCGTTCGTGCAACAGAAAGCCCTCGGCCATCACCTGCACCACGCCGCCCGCCGGCACGTCTGGCACCGGGGCCTCGAACATTGCCTGATGGTGCTGCGGATCAAACGGGCTGCCAATTTCCGGCGCGATACGCGTGATACCATGGCGGGCAAAGATGTTCAGAAGCTCGCGCATGGTCAGTTCGATCCCCTCGACCAGCGGTGTCGCGCGCTGTGCGTCGGTCGCGCTGTCGATGGCGCGCTTCAGACTGTCGTAGACGGGAAGCATGTCGCGGGCGAATTTCGCACCGCCGTACTGCTCCGCCTCGCGTCGGTCGCGCTCACCGCGCTTGCGCGCATTCTCGGCATCAGCGAGCGCGCGCATGAAGCGGTCGCGCATGTCGTCGCGCTCGGCGGTCAGGCGGACGATCTCTGCCTCGTGATCGTCGTCGAACGCCGATGCGCCATCCGCGCCTTCCTGCGCTTCGCCAAGATCTTCGTCCGTCATGCTCTGTTCTGTCTGTGCCTTGCCCATCTTTACCCCTTGCCCCGGTCAGACAGCAGCCGCCCGACCAGTTGCGCCGTGTAATCCACAATCGGCACGATGCGTCCGTAGTTGAGCCGGGTTGGCCCGATCACGCCCACAACGCCGATGATCTTCCGATCCGCGTTCATATATGGAGAGACCACCAGAGAGGAACCCGAAAGCGAGAAAAGTTTGTTCTCGGAGCCGATGAAAATGCGCACGCCCTCACCGTCCTCGGCAAGTTCGAGGAACTCTGCGATGTCGCGCTTGCGCTCCAGATCATCGAAAAGGCGCCGAATCCGCTCCAGATCCACCGCCTGATCGCCTGGACCCAGCAGATTCGCCCGACCGCGCACGATCAACCGCTCATGCGGCTCGCCCTCGCCCTCCCAGACCGCAAGACCCTGTTCCACAAGGTCGCGCGCCAGAGAATCTATCTCCTGCCGTCGTCGCTTTATCTCTGACACGATGCGGGCGCGCAGTTCCGACATGGTTGCGCCCTCGGCCATCGCATTGAGGAAGTTTGCCGCCTCTCGCATCGACGAAGGCGTCTGTCCGGGCGGCGGAGTGAAGACACGATTCTCCACGCTGCCATCGGCGAAGACCAGAACCACCAATGCACGATCAGGGCCAAGGCTGACGAATTCGATGTGCCGAATCGGCGCCTCTCGCTTCGGCGTCAGCACGAGGCTGGCGCCCTGGGTGATCCCCGACAGCGCCAGCCCCACCCGGTCGAGCAGCGTGGAGACATCACTTTCGTTGGTACCAAGCGAGGTATCAATGCGCGCGCGGTCCTCATCAGCCAGGCTCGCGACCTCCAACAGCCCGTCAACGAACATTCGAAGGCCAAGCTGCGTCGGCACCCGACCGGCCGAGACATGGGGGCTGTCCAGAAGGCCCAGATACTCAAGATCCTGCATAACGTTGCGGATCGTCGCCGCCGACAGGGGCTCGCTCATGCTCCGCGTCAATGTGCGCGAGCCGACAGGATCGCCGGACGCGAGATAGCCCTCTACCACGCGGCGAAAGACTTCGCGCGAACGGTCGTTCATCTCTGTCAGCAGGTTCGATCCGTCGATCATGGTCAGGCTGCCTTTGGGATCCGGAGCATAGAAAGCCCCTGACCGCGCCGTCAATCGGGGTTGCAACGCCACAGCGCCGACAGGTAACTGAGCCCATCGCAGGAGAGGATCGACAATGCGGCCATCTGGCAGAGACTTAAGCGAAATGCGTCCGATTTCAATCGAGACCGGGGTCCAGCGCCATGCCGAGGGGTCATGTCTGATCCAGATCGGCGGTACGCGGGTGTTGTGTTCGGCCAGTATCGAGGATCGGCCGCCCCCGTTTCTGAAGAATACCGGCCTGGGCTGGGTGACCGCGGAATATGGAATGCTGCCGCGGGCGACCAACACCCGCAACAGACGCGAAGCCGCATCCGGCAAACAACAGGGTAGAACGGTGGAGATTCAGCGCCTGATCGGCAGGGCGCTGCGCGCGGGTGTGGACCGCGCCGCGCTGGGTGAACGGCAGATCACAATTGACTGCGATGTCATCGAGGCCGACGGCGGGACACGCTGCGCGGCGATCACTGGCGGTTGGGTGGCGTTGCGGTTGGCCA
>JBJHCH010000045.1:0-24808 GCA_050485905.1 Paracoccaceae bacterium
TGGTCGCGCCATTGGGCGCTGCCGCCAAGATAGCCATGGACCAGCACCAGCGGCCGTCCCGTCCCCGCACGAAGGAAGGGCAGGTCCACGTTCAGCGAACCTGCTGCGGCAGCCAGAGAGCGGCCTGGGGAAAGGCGATCATCAGCCCGACCAGCAGGACCAGCGCCGCGATGAAGGGCAGGCTTCCGACGATAACGTCGCCGACCGAAACCTTGCCCCGGCTTATGCCCTGGATGACATAGAGGTTCAGGCCGACCGGTGGCGTCAGCACGGCGATCTCCATGGTGATCGTGTAGATGATGCCGAACCAGATCAGATCGAAGCCGGCAGCGGCGATCAGCGGCACGATGACGGGCAGGGTGATGAAGGTCATCGACACCGGCTCCAGGAACATCCCCAGCGCGATGTAGAACAGGATGACCATCGCCAGCACCATGTAGGGCGCAAGCTCGTAGGACACGAACAGCGTGGTGAACTGCTGCGGCACACGGTAATAGTTCAGCACGAAGCCGAACAGCACCCCCGCCGAAAGCAACAGGCCGAGATAGCCCATCGTCCGCATCGTGGACATCAGCGCCCCGACGAACCCCGCCCAGCGCAGCCCGCCGACCCCGACAGCCAGCGCGACCGTGACCAGCGCTGCCACCGCGGCGGCCTCGGTGGGCGTTGCGATGCCACCGTAGATCGCCAGCGTGATGACCGCCCCGATCACCACGACCGGGCCGACCGAGATGGCGATCTGGATCAACCGCATCCGTGGCCCCCTGTCACGATCCGGGACGTCCTGCGGCCGCAACAGCGCCCAGACCACCACAACGATCACGAAAAGCGTCGCAAGGATCAGCCCCGGCACGACCCCGGCCATGAACAGCTGGCCGATGGATTGATCGGTGACGATGCCGTAAAACAGAAGGATCAGGCTTGGCGGCAGCAGCACGCTCAACGTGCCGCCGGCGGCGAGCACACCGCTGGCGAGCTGCCGCCCGTAGCCAAGCCGCAGCATCTCGGGCAGCGCGACACCGCCGATCGTCAGCGAACCCACCATCGACGATCCGCAGACCGCCCCGAACCCAGCGCAGGCCCCGATCGAGCCGTATGCCGCCGAGCCGCGCAGCCGGACGCCGCGATGCATGAACTCATATAGGTTGGCACCGATGTTCGAGCGGCTGATCAACTCTCCCAGAAAGACGAACAGCGGCACCGCCAGCAGGATATAGTTGATCCACACCCCCCACAGCTTGAGTTGCGTCGAGACCAGCGAGGTGTTGAAGGTCTGGATCTGCCACAGAAAGGGCAGCGAGGCCGCCGCCAAGGCGAATGGGATCGGCAGGCCGATCGCAATCAGTACGATCAGCAGACCCATCAGTCCGAGCGCAACCTCATACCATTCCATCGCGCGGCTCCGTTTCAGATGCCGGGCGCAGCGCGATCTGCAGCAACCGCAGCGCGGCATAGATGGTGAAGATCGTCAGGGCCGTCGCCCCCACCCCCCAGAAAAGGTATCTTGGCCACTGGAGAATCTCGGTCGAGGAGCCGGAATTGTAGGCGCGGATCGTGGCACTGACCGTCGTGATCGAAAGGAACACGCCGATCAGCAGCATGATCGCGCCGTTGAACAGCGCGACCAGCTTTTGCATCGTGGGGTTCATGCGGTCGGTAAGCAGCGTTACGCGCGGGTAGGAATCCTCGCGCATGGCATAGGCCAGCCCGACCAGCGCCACCGGAAACAGCAGCAGCGCCGTCGCCTCGGTCACCATCCGGTCGGGGCTGCCCATCGCATAACGCATGAACACGCCGTAGCTGATCCACAACATCTGGACGACCACGATAAGGCCGCCGAGCGCGGCCAGGGCCACAACCAGCATCTCGACAGCCTTGGTCACACGGTCAACTTGCTTGCGCATGAGTGCCTCTGACGCTGGTTGTGGTTGCCTGCCGCTCCTGCCTTGCTAGCGTCGCGGTTTACAGTCCGTGCCGGGCAAACAATGCGCGGATCTGCCCCGCCAGTTCCGGACCGCAGGCAGCATCGACCTCTTCGGCCCACTTCGGCGCGATCTCGGCGATCAGCGCGTTGCGATCAGCGCGCGAGATCGACACCGCCGCTCCGCCGCCCTTCATCACCGCGTTGCCGACCTGGGCATCGATCCAATCCTCGTAGAGCGGCTGAAGCCACGCCTCGGTCTCGCTCCCGGCCTCCAGAAGCGCGGCGCGATCTTCCTCGGACAGGCTGTTGAAGCGATCAAGGTTCATCATGTACTGGATGTTGCCGTAGAACAGGCTGGCATTCACCATGTAGGGCATGACGTTCCACAACTGCCACGAACTGTAGGTGGCCACGCCCATGTTGATCCCGTTGACCACGCCGCGCTCAGCCGACTGGAACACCTCTCCCGGCGCGATAAAGACGGGCTGGCCGCCCCAGGACTCGATCATCAGGCTGACCAACGGGCCGATGGACCGGACCAGCTTTCCCTCGAGATTGTCGAGCCTGTCAACCGGCCCCTGAAACCACCATTCCTGATCGTAGGAGTAGTTGGAGTTGATCACCGGGATCAGGCCCACCGCTGCGGCTTCCGGTGCGATCAGTTCCGCATAGGCCGCGTCGAGCCCGATCTGGTCGGAAAGGTCGATCGCCGCCGGATAGAGCGACGTCACCCGATAGCATGGGAGCCGCGCATCCGCCGAAATCCAGCTGATGTCCGAAACGCCGCCCTGGATGGCATCGATGCCGTCCGACCACGAATGCAGTGTCGAGGAGGGGAAGATCTCTACCGTGACGCGCCCTTCGGTCTTTTCCGCGACCAGTTCGGCGAACTTGACGAAGCCCTGATAGCGGATGTCGGTCTCGTTCACATAGGTGGAAAGTCTGATCGTTTCGGCCTGCGCGGTGGTGGCGAGAAGCGCGCCGGCGAGGGAAACGGCAAGGAGCTTGTGGTGTGCTGGCATCGGGATCTCCGCTGTTGCAAGTCTGGTGGGACGAGCCGCTCAGGCGGCTTTCTGGTTCGAAAACAGGTGGCCGTAGGCGAACAGGGCCGCCGATCCGCCGGTATGCAGGAACACGACGCGTTCGCCCTTGCTGAAAGCGCCGTCGCGGACCATGGCGAGGAGCCCCGCAAAGCCCTTCCCGGAATAGACAGGGTCCAGCAGGATCCCCTCCATTCGGGCGAGCAGCAGAATGCCCTCGACCATTGCTTCGGTCGGCTGGCCATATCCGGGGCCGACCTGATCGTCATGGGCGACGACCATTTCGCGCAGCAAGGTTCCCCGCGCACCAATAAGATCGACTGTCCGCTCGGCCAGCGCATGGACATTGTCGATCTGCCGCTCGCGCGGCGCACGCACCGAGAAGCCAGTGACTGGGATTGGCGCATTCATGGCGAAAAGCCCCGCCAGCAGACCCGCCTGCGTTCCGGCGCTGCCGGTGGCATGCACGATGTGGTCGATCCTCAGCCCTGCAGCATCGGCCTGCGCAATCAGTTCCTCGGCGCAGGCCGCGTAGCCCAGCGCGCCCACCGCGTTGGAGCCGCCACCTGGGATCACGTAGGGCTTGCGCCCCTCTGAACGCAGCGTCTCGGCCAAAGCCTCGGCCTCGGCGTTCATGTCCAGCCCCTCGGGGCGGAAATCGATGCAGCAGTCCATCATGCCGTCCAGCAGCACATTGCCGGCCGTCTCGTAGTCCGCGCCCTGATTGGTTACGCGCTGCTCAAGCAGCGCGTGACAGCCGAGGCCCGCGCGGCAGGCGGCCGCCGCTGTCTGCCGCACATGGTTTGATTGTGTGGCACCCTGGGTCACCAAAGTGTCCGCCCCCTCGGCGAGCGCGGCGGCCAGCAGGAATTCCAGCTTCCGCGTCTTGTTGCCGCCTGATGCAAGGCCCGTGCAATCGTCGCGTTTGATCCAGATCTCCGGTCCACCCAAGGCCGCACTCAGCCGGTCGAGGCGCTCCAGCGGGGTCGGGAAATGGCCGAGCCGATATCTGGGAAACCGGGCAAGATGCATGATCCGATCCTTATCGCTGCGTCAAAGAACGTAGAACATCGATTTTGCCCTTGATCAAATGCCAATATCTCACCTTAGTATGCATGAAATGCATACTAAGGTGAGTCGATGCGACTGGAGTGGATCGAGGATATTCTTGCGGTTGCGGAACATGGTTCGTTTCAGGCGGCCTGCCAGAAACGGAACGTGTCGCAACCTGCCTTCTCGCGGCGGATCCGCCAGATCGAACAGGCTCTTGGCGCCACCCTGTTTGACAGAACCGCACGCCCGGCGCGGCTGGCTCCGCATATCCTGGATCAACTCGATCGCATGCGTGAGTTGTCCGCACGCATGCGCGATCTTTCTGCAGCGCTACGCAACACGGAAGGCGCCCGGCGCAGACGCATCGTGATCGCATCGCAGCACGCCATCGCGGCGACCTCGACGCCGGAGATCATTGGCCGCTATGCCGATCTCGACATCGACACACGACTGCGATCAGCCAATCGCGACGAATGCCTTGCCCAAGTCATGACTCGTCGCGCCGACATCGCGTTGATCCACGATGTCGCCGATGCCCAGGAGATACCTGGCTCAGATTTCTTGGAAATCGTCCATATCGGTACTGAGACTTTGATACCCGTGTACTCCAGTGAGCACTTGTCGAGCTTGAACCACTCCTACGAGCGTGGCGAATTGCCAGTCATCGCCTATCCAGCAGACGTCTTCCTCGGTCAGGTGCAGCGTCGGATCATTTTCCCCAGACTGACACGTGCTGGTCGGGTCAGGCCGCGGCTTGAAACCGCCCTCACACTTGCCGCACTGGAGTTTGCACGAACCGGCCTTGGCATCGCCTGGATCCCCGAGCATCTCTCACGCGCCGACGTCCAACTCGGTCGCCTTGTGAATCTGAGCACAACGCTCCCGGCAATCTCCATGAAACTTATTGCAGCGCGGCTCAGTGATGCAAACTCACCGATCGTGGACGACATATGGCACCGTATAGCACCAAAGATCATCCAATCAAGCCGACCGAGAACGGTATCGCCAATCTTGCCTAACCCGTCAAGTTGACCAGTTCTTGCCGGTTTGCCTGTCGCTCCCTCGGATGTCTGCGAGACATGTCGCGCACTATGCCGACCCAAACGGTGAAACTGCCGGAAAGGCTTCGTTCTTGTCCGCCAGAGAAAGCAGCAGTGCCGATGCGGTGTCGTCCGGTAGGCAGGGTGCCTCGATAGCGATTTAGGTGTCGGCTGCGCGCACCTTCCCACCATTGGCCTCGAGAGAAAAGTTTGCTCCTGCCGCCGCCGCGGCAGAGCCTTCCACCACCGTCATCATTGGAACGGGACGGGAACAAGTTGAGGTCTTCAAGGCAAAGCCAGTACGGGATTGCCTTCATCAGCTTCCTTCGCCCAAGTCCGAGAATGCCCTGCCTCCTGTGTATGTGTGATCTGGTTCATGTTTCCTGACGGGAGCAATGACGTTAACGATCTCGAAAGAAACTTGCTGGACGAGGTGTGCAACCAGTCGCAGGGGGGAGCGCGAGGGGGTGCAGGTAAACCGCGAGGATGCATGGACCTATCGGCCGATCCATCCCCCGTCGACGGCCAAGACAGTGCCGTGTATCCAGTCGGCCGCCCTGCTGGCCAGAAAAACCACGGGGCCGGCAATATCTTCGGGCGTGCCCCAACGGCCGGCGGGAGTGCGGGCAAGGAGCGCCGCGGAGCGCTCTGCATCCCGCTGCAACGCTGCAGTGTTGGCAGTCGCAACATAGCCGGGCGCGACTGCGTTCACGTTGACCCCCTGGCCTGCCCATTCGTTTGCGAGCGCGCGCACCAGATTTGCAATCGCGGCCTTGCTGGCAGCATAGCCGGGCACATCGATCCCACCCTGGAAGCTCAACACCGAGGCGATGAAGATTACCCTGCCTTGGCCACGGGCAAGCATCTGGCGGCCAAGCTCGCGGCTGAGGATGAAGGGCGCGGTCAGGTTCACTGCCATGACATCGTCCCAGTCGGCATCGCTGTGCTGTGCGGCGGGGGTGCGCCGGATGATGCCCGCGTTATTCACCAGGATGTCTATCTGATGGCGGTCTGTTTCCAGTTGCGCAATCAATGCGTGGACAGCCTCGCGCTGTCCCAGATCACACTGGTAGTGGGCGAAGTCGCGTCCGGTTTCCCGCACGCGAGCGGCAATGCTGTCGGCACCGGTCGGCACCGAACTGCTCACCCCGACAATATCGGCACCGGCCGATGCAAGAGCACGCGCAATGGCCGCCCCGATGCCGCGAGAACATCCGGTAACAAGCGCCGTGCGGCCTGCCAGTTCGAAAACGCCAGCCCCCGCCATCTCAGATCAAGAGCCGTCGAGGATCGGCAATCAACGCAGCGTAGCGTACGAGGAACCGCGCCGCATCCGCGCCATTGATAACCCGGTGGTCGTAGGACAGGTCGAGCGCCACCATCGGCACCGGGTCCCATTCCTTGCCGTTCCAGACCGGCACCAACTCGGTCCTCGTCAGGCCGAGGATTGCCACCTCCGGCGGGTTGACGATCGGCGTGAAGCCAGTGCCACCGATGCCACCCAAGTTGGAGATTGTCATCGAGGCGCCACCCATCTCGTCGGCCCGGATCTTGCGCTGCTGGGCGCGGCCGGCCAGATCGCCGATCTCTGCCGCGATCTGCCATAGCCCCTTGCGGTCGACGTCACGGATGACCGGCACCATCAGGCCCTGCGGGCTGTCGACAGCGATGCCAATATGGACAAATTGCTTGCGGATCAACCGCTCGCCCGCCGCGTCGAGCGAAGCGTTGAACAGGGGAAACTCCGTCAGGCATCGCGCCAGCACCTTGGCGTGAAAGGTCAGTGCGGTCAGCTTGATGCCGCGGGTCGCGCCTTCGGCCTTCAACTCGGTGCGGAACGCCTCGACAGCGCGCATGTCGGCGCGGTCGTGGTGAGTGACCTGCGGGATCATTGCGTTGGCAGCCGAGAGGTTAGCGGCTGCGACCTGCGCCATCCGCGGCATCGGCTCCACCGTTACCGGCCCATAGCGTTCGTGATCGACATCCCAGTAGCGCGACGGCGCCTGGGTTTGACTGGCGGCCGGCGCACCACCGCCAAGGTGTCTGTCGACATCCTCGCGGGCCAACGTTTCGCGACCGGTCGCTTTGGCGATGGTTTCCAGGTCGACGCCCTTTTCCGCCGCGTAGGACCGAACGGAGGGGGCTGCGATATAGGTCATGGCTGCCTCACCAACTGGCCGAAATGTACTGGGTTTCCATGAACTCCAGCATGCCTTCATGGCCGCCTTCACGGCCCAGGCCGGATTGCTTGACACCGCCAAACGGGGCGGCAGGGTCGGAGACGAGTCCGCGGTTCAGACCGACCATTCCATAGTCCAGCCGTTCACAGACCTGCAACGCGCGCTTCATGTCGCCTGAGAAGACATAGGCGACCAGTCCGTATTCGGTGTCGTTGGCGCGGGCGATGACGTCGTCCTGATCGGTGAAGGTCTGGATCGCCGCGACCGGGCCGAAGATCTCGTCATGCACGCAGTCGGCGGTTTGCGGCACGTTCGTGAGCACGGTGGGCGGGTAGAAATAGCCCGGCCCGTCTGGGGTGGTGCCACCCAGTTCGATCCTTGCGCCCTTGGCCACGGCATCGGTGACAAAGGCGGCGACCTTGTCGCGCGTCGCGGCGTTGACCAGCGGGCCGACATCGACCGTGGGGTCCGTTCCATCCCCAACCTTCAGCGCGGCCATAGACGCGGTGAATCTCGTGGTGAAAGCGTCGGCAACATCCCGATGGACGTAAATCCGGTTTGCCGCGGTGCAAGCCTCTCCGAGGTTGCGCATCTTGGCCTGCATCGCCCCCTGCACGGCCACGTCGAGGTCGGCATCCTCGAACACGATCAGGGGCGCGTTGCCGCCAAGCTCCATCGCGGGCTTCAGGACCTGGTCGGCGGCGCCTTTCAGCAGTGTCCGCCCCACCCCCGTCGAACCGGTGAAGCTGATCACGCGAACGCGCGGATGGTGCATCATGTGATCGACCAGCGCGCCTGTGCGCCGCGACGGCAGGACATTCACAAGGCCGGGCGGCACGCCCGCCTCTTCCAGCAGAGGCATCAGCGCCAGTATGGTGAGCGGCGTTTCCGATGCAGGCTTGATGACAACGCCGCAGCCCGCGGCCAGCGCCGGGGCAATCTTTCGTGTCCCCATCGCGGCGGGATAGTTCCAGGGTGTGACCAGAACGGCGAGCCCCGCCGGCTTGTGTTGCACGATGATCCGCGCGCCGGAACTGGGCGCGCGGGTGATCAGGCCGTCGGCGCGCACGGCCTCTTCGGCAAACCAGCGGAAGAACTCGGCCGCATAGGTGGCCTCGCCCATCGCATCGGCGCGGGCCTTTCCGTTCTCCAGCGTGATCAGGCGGGCGAACTCCTCAAGCTGCGCGGTCATCAACTCCCACGCCTTGCGGAGCACTTCGGAGCGGTGCCGCGGCGTCTGGGTAGCCCAATCCTCCATTGCCGCCGCCGCGGCATCGAGAGCGGCATCGGCGTCGGCGATTTCGGCCGAGGCGACCGAGGCGAGGACCGCTTCGCTCGCGGGGTTGATGACTTCGAACCGTTTACCACTCGCGCCCGGGCGCCAGGTTCCGTCGATATAGAGATCCGTGTGCTTCATTGGTCTCTCCGCGGGGTCAGAGCAGGTGGCGCATTGGGTCGGTCAGACGCGCCGCAAGATCGGTGACGAGGTCAATGGCCACCGCGTCGGTCAGTTGCGACGGGGTGAAATCCAGCGTCAGGTGCAGGCTGTCGCCGTCGCCTGCGACGGTCAGCACGGGACAGTCGCGCGCGCCGGTGCGGACCCCGGTGATCGCACTGCCGCTGAGGTCACGCAGCAGTAGCGCGGCCGCGCCATCGGTGGCCTCACCCCCGCCGGTTGACAGAGGTGCCAGATCGGGATCGGCAAGACGGCGGACGTCAGCGCCCGGTGCCGAAAGCTCGACGATAAGAGGGCCGGAGGCATCCGAAACCCGCCGCAACGCCGCTGCCGCGAAGGCAGCCCAAAGCCTGCCTCGGTCCAGTTCCACGGCCTCGGTCGCGGCCCAGGCGATGAACTCTTCGCTGGCTGTCCGCGGGGCCCTCGCGGTGATCTGCGACGTGGCGGGCGTTTGCGCGGCGCTGGCAGCATGGGGCGGCGGCAGGTCGCGAAGCAGGTCCAGATCCGCGGCGTGATAGGGTTGCGGATGCCCGGCCTCGACAAGCCGCGCGAGGTCGAGCCCCTGTTCCGCGGCGAGCCTTCGCGCCTTGGGCGACGCAAGGATTCGGCCCGTCGGCGCCGACGGTCGCGGGGCCGCGGTTTCTACGTTTCGTTTTGGAGTTGGCTCGGCTTTGGCTGGCGTCGCCACCTTCTTGTCTGCCCCCGGTGCAGGCGCCCGACTCTGCACCGGGTTCGCAGGCTTTTCGGTCGAAATCACCGCGATCACGTCGCCCACAGGCACGTCTTGCCCAGCCTCTGCGTGCAGCGCCGCGACATAGCCATCATGGCCGGCAGGCACTTCCATGGTCGATTTGTCGGTCTCTACCTCCAGCAGAACGTCGTCAGCCGCGACGGCATCGCCCGGGGACTTCATCCATGCGACGATCAGTCCAGTGTCTTGCGCCATTCCGAGGGCCGGCATGATGACCTTCGCTCCCTCGACCGGCCCGGACGCCGGAGCCGGTTTCTCGTTCGCCTCTTGCGTGTCGGCATTTTTTGTCCCGCTACCGGCGGCAGTGTCCGAGATCAGGGCAATCACCTCGCCCACCGGGACCTCTTGACCGGCGTCGTAGCGCAGGTCCGTCAGGTAGCCATCGGCCTGCGCCTCGACCTCCATCGTTGCCTTGTCGGTCTCGACCTCCATCAACGGGTCGCCGGTCTTCACCGCATCGCCGGGCTGCTTCATCCATGAGACGATCAGCCCGGTTTCCTGGGCCATCCCGAGTGCCGGCATGATGACCTCATGCGGCATGGAACATCTCTCCGCGCATCAGCCTGCGGGCGGTGTCGGCGACGGCCTCTGGCGTCGGCACGGTCAGATCCTCCAGTGCGGGCGAGAACGGCACCGGCACGTCCATCGCCCCCATGCGGATCACCGGCCCGTCGAGGTGGTAGAAGGCCTTTTCGCCGATCCGGCTGGCGATCTCGCCCGTGATGCCGTAGCTCTGGTGGCCCTCGTCGATGACGATGGCGCGGCCGGTCTTGCGCACGGATTTCAGGATCGTCGCCTCATCCAGCGGCACGATGGTGCGCGGGTCGATCACCTCGGCGCTGATCCCCTCGGCCTGCAGCGCCTCGGCCGCCTTTTCGGCCACCTGCACCATGGATGAGGTGGCGACGAGCGTGATGTCGGAGCCTTCGCGCTTGATATTGGCGACACCGAACGGGATCAGGTATTCCTCTTCCGGGACCGGCGCCTTGTCGTTGTACATCAGCTTGTCTTCGAAGATCACGACCGGGTTGTCGTCGCGGATCGCAGTCTTCATCAGGCCCTTCGCCTCGTAAGCCGAGGATGGCATCGCCACCTTCAACCCGGGGATATGCGCCACCAGCGCGTGCAGCGATTGCGAATGCTGGGCGGCAGACCGCCGCGTGGCCCCCAGATTGGTGCGCAAGACGAGGGGCACCTTCAGCTTGCCGCCGGACATGTAGTGGGTCTTGGCCGCCTGATTGCAGAGCTGGTCCATCACCAGGAATAGGAAATCGCCGAACATCAGATCGACGATCGGGCGAGAGCCGGTCATCGCCGCGCCGACTGCCAGGCCCATGAAGCCGGGCTCGGAGATCGGGGTGTCGATGACGCGGTCGGTCCCGAACTCCTCGACCAGCCCCGACAGGACCTTGAAGGGCGTCCCGGCTTCGGCCACGTCCTCGCCCATCAGAAAGACGGTCTCGTCGCGCCGCATTTCCTCTGCGATGGCCTCGTTCACGGCTTTGGAGAGTGTGATCTCGCGCATCTCGCCCTCCTCAGGCTGCTGTTTCGGCAAAGACATGCATGGTCACCTCGGAGGTATCGGGATAACGGGCGGCAAGCGCGTACTCGACGGCCGCGGCAGCATCCGCGCGCACCTCCTCGCCAACCCGCTCCAGGTCTTCCTTCGAGGCCACGCCCTGATCGGTCAGCCATTTCCCGAAGTTCAGGATCGGGTCGCGTTCCGACTTCCACAGCGCCTCTTCATCCTTCGGCCGGTAATACTCGCGGTTGATGTCGCCGACGTGGTGGCCGTGATAGCGGTAGGTCTTCAGTTCGATGAAGAAGGGTCCCTCTCCCTTGCGCGCCCGTGCCACCAGCTTCTGAGCCAGTTCGTTGACGGCCAGCACGTCCTGCCCGTCGACCGTGTGGCTTTCTATCCCGAACGCCTCGGCCCGCGCGGTCAGCGAGCCGGCGGCGATCTCGTCGGTCCTGGTGTATTCGGAATAACCGTTGTTCTCGCAAGCGTAGATCACCGGCAGCTTCCACAGGGCCGCCATGTTCATGACCTCGTACCAAAGCCCTTGCGCAGTGGCGCCGTCGCCGAAGAAACAGACCGTCACGTCGTCGCGGCCAAGGCGCTTCGCGCTGAGCGCGGCACCTGTGGCGATGCCCATTGACCCGCCCACAATCGCGTTGGCACCCAAGTTGCCGTGGCTCTGGTCAGCGATGTGCATCGACCCACCCTTGCCGCGACAGTACCCTTCCTCCTTACCGAGCAGTTCGCAGAACATCGCCTTGAACTCTGCCCCTTTGGCGACGCAGTGGCCGTGCCCACGATGGGTCGAGGTTATCTTGTCATCATCGGTCAAGGCCTCGCAGATGCCGACCGCGACCGCCTCCTGGCCGGAATACATGTGCGTGAGGCCCGGCATCTTGGCGGACAGGTAGAGTTGGTTCGCATTGTCCTCGAAGGCGCGGATGCGGACCATCTGCCGATAAATCCGCAAATAGGCTTCGGTGTTGGTTTTTGTCTTGGTTTTTGGGGCGGGGCTCATGATGCGAATCCTTGCCGTGGCTTCAGTAGCGGGCGGCGATGGGCAACTCTTCGGCCGGGAACAGGCTGATCACCTCGCAGCCCTTGTCGGTCACGACGACTTCTTCCTCGATCCGGGCTGCCGAATAGCCGTCCTTCGCCGGGCAGTAGGTTTCGAGTGCGAAGACCATGCCGGTCTTGATCTCCATCGGGTTGTCGAAGCTGACCGCCCGGCTGATGATCGGTCGCTCGTGCAGCGCAAGGCCAAGCCCGTGGCCGAACTGAAGTCCAAAGGCCGCCAATTCGTTCGGAAAGCCCAGGGACTCCGCCGTGGGCCAGACCGCGGCGACCTTGTCGGTGGTCACACCCGGCTTGATCAGCGCGATCGCGTCATCCAGCCATTCACGGGCGCGGACGTAGGCATCGTTCTGCGGCGGCGTCGCGCGGCCAATGTTGAAGGTGCGGTAGTAGCAGGTCCGATAGCCCTGATAGCTTTGCAGGATATCGAAGAACGCCTGATCGCCGGGCCGGAAATAGCGGTCGGTGAAGTTGTGCGGATGCGGGTTGCAGCGCTCGCCCGCAATGGCATTGATCGCCTCGACGTCGTCGCTGCCCATCTCGTAGAGCATCTTGTTCGACATCGCCACGATGTCGTTCTCGCGGATGCCGGGGCGCAGTTCCTCCCAGATCATGTGGTAGACGCCATCGACCATGCTGGCCGCCTGGGTCAGCAGGTGGATCTCATCCACATTCTTGATCTCGCGGGCAGAAAGCATGATCTGCTGGCCGTCTACCACCTTCAGCCCGGCCTCCTGCAGAGCGAAGAACATCGCCGTTTCGGCATAGTCGACGCCGACCGGCAGGTCGGCCACGCCAGCCTTCTTCAGCAGGCCAAAGATTTCCTCGGCATACCTTTTCATCAGGCCGAAACTTGGCGGAATCGTGCCGCGCATGCCCACGACTCCGGCGAGCATCCGCTCCGGATCCAGCCAGTCGCAGTATTCCTTGTGGTGAACTGCAGCCGATCCGAAGTCCCAGACGTAGGGCTCCTCGTCGCCCGCCAACAGGGCGAAACGGCACATCTTGTCGCGTTCCCACTCGCCGATCTTGGTGCCGCTGATGTAGCGGATGTTGTTGACATCAAAGGTCAGTAGGGCTCCGCAATCGGACTTCTTCAATGCATCCTTGACGCGTGACAGCCGGTAGCGGCGAAGCCGGTCGTGATCGACCCGCCGCTCGAAATCGACCGATGTATGGCCGAGCGCCGGCAGGTGCCGGTCCCAGCGCCAGTTCGGGTCGATGTCGCCCGGCTGCAGGATGCGGGGGTTGAGGGCGGATGTGTGGGTTTGAGCCATGAAAGCCTCCTGCGCGCCCGTCGGGGGTGCGTCTTTCGATGTGTGGAACGGGATGCGTCGGGGTTCGCCGGGCGCGGGCGATCACTGCATGATCATGCCGCCGTCGATCATTATCAACTGGCCGGTCATGTAATCACTGTCATCGGATGCCAGGAACGCCGCCGTTCCCTTGACGTCGTCGGGGTAGGAGTAACGCTTCATCGTGATCATGGTCTTGGCCAGATGATCCATCGACTGGCCTGGCTCCTTGAACATGCCGATCTCGACCAGATCCTTGTCGAGCTGCTCCCACAGCTCGGTGCGGACCACGCCGGGGGCATAGCCGTTCACGGTGATATTATGCTCCCATAGAGCCTTTGCGCCGCCGATGATCATGGCAAGCACAGCGTATTTGGAGCAAGAATAAGGGACCACATCCAGAAACGCGGTACGCGAGACAATGCTGCCGACCGGAATGATCTTGTAGGGGTGATCTTCCATCGGCCCTTGGGCGATCATTTGGCGCGCCGCCTCCTGCATGCCCAGAAGCACGCCCTTGGCGTTAATGTCCATGATCATGTCCCAGTTGTCTTCGTCGATATCCATGAACATCCTTGGCTTGTTGATCCCGGCATTCAGCAGCGCGACGTTCAGCGAGCCGAAGGCCTCGACGGCGGCGGCGACCGCAGCGGCGTTCGCGTCCCGGCTGGTAACGTTCAGCTCGACCGCGATCGCGCGGCCGTTGCCTGCGGCGTTGATCCGATCGGCAACCTGCTGAACGCCGTCTGCGTTGATATCTCCGAGGCAGACATTCGCACCTTGCGCAGCGAAGTGCTCGGCGTTGCACGCACCCATGCCCTGTGCGGCGCCGGTGATCAGGATATTTTTGCCTTTCAGGCGGTCGGTGTCCATGAAGTCCTCCCTCGGGGTTCGTGTTCGCGCAAGGCTTCCTCGGCGCGGGCCTGGGCCTTGCGCAGTGCGTCGCGTGGCGTGGAAATGCCGCGCAGCATGTCGTGCATCTCTTCGCCGCAGATCTGGAAGATCGCGCAGATCTCGGGAACGGGGGGGCGGGGCCAGAACTGCAGTTCGTCGCGCCAGGACATAGCGTCGACCGCCTCGAATATCGGGGAGATGCGCCGCACTTCGGGATCAGAGCCGACCGAGTAGCGCGGCGCCGTGCGACTGCCGTTCAGCACGTAGAGCTTCTGGGCCTGTGGCGAGGTGAAGGCGATCAACGCCTCCGCCGCCGCTGCGCGCCGTTCTGCCGGCAGGTTGGCAGGCATGCCCATGACGTAGCCACCCACCGGTGCGACCGGCATGCCCTGCGGCCCAGCCGGGTGTGGCAGATAGCCGGTGTTGCCATGCGCTGGCGAGGTTTCGTCACGCTCGAAGTATGGGGCCAGAAGCGTGTAGCCATAGGCCATCGCGATCTTGCCGGCGGCGTAGGGACGGACACGCTCGTACCAGGACATCGACAGGATATCGGGCGGCGAATAGCTTAGCAGCGCCCGCAAGTAGTCCGCCGCATCCAACGCCAGCGGCGTATCGATCGTCGGAACCATATCGTCCCGTCCTGCCGCATTGCCCTGGTAGCCACCCGCGATCCGGTCAAGGTTCAGGATCGGCTGCCCGAAGTCGGCGCAGGTCATCAGGAACTGATGCCCCAGCGCCGTGCCGCGCGCGGCGTTCCACGCCACACCGTACCGACCGCGCGCCGGCTGGTGGAAATGCTCTGCCGCTTTCAGCACCGCATCGGTTGTGGCAGGCGCCTCCAGCCCGGCCTCGGCGAACAAATCGGTGCGGTAGAACAGCAATTCCGGCGTGGTCTGGCTGGGAACGCCATAGGGATGCGCTCCCCAATGTGCCGCCTGCCAGCCGGCGGTGTGAAAGTCCGCAGCGTCCAGCCGGTCGAGATCCATGACCTTGTCCAGCGGGAGCAGAACCTTCTTTTCGACAAACTCGCCAATCCAGGGCAGATCAACAGCGATGATGTCGTAGCGACTGGCCTTTCGTTCGGAATTTCGCAACGCCTCTTCACGCAGCCGGTCGATGGAGAAGGCACGTTGGCTGATGTTGGTGCCGATGATCTGCTCGAACTGGCGCTTGAGATTCTCCATCACCATGAACGTGGGATCGCCATGCACCAGAATCCGCAACCCACCGGGCAGCTCCAACGGTCGTGGCAGAACCTCTGGCGGTCCGATGGCGCGCCCAGGGATATAGGATCCGCCGAAATAGTATTCCTCGCCCTTCAGTGGGTCAGACGACGGCGTGCCGAGGTGCTGAAGGGCGAGCCGTTGGACGCGATCAGAGAACTGCGCCCACTTCTGCAGCAGCTCGGAAGATGGATGCAGGGTGAAGGACTTGCCGCTCCTTGTGCGTGGCCGCTGCTCGATCATTCCCCAGGCAAACAACTCCTCCATCCGGCGCCGCGCGGTCGCATAGGGCACGCCAGCGGCCGCGACCAAACTGGACGCGGTGACCGGACGGCCGTGCAGATGCTCGCTGACCAGGAATGCGGTCATGTTCAGATGCGGGTTCTGCGGCGCGCGCTCGAGCATGCCGTCGACCTCATCTCGAAAGGCGTCGAGGAAATCGATAACGGCGCGCATACCCGGTTCATCGCCACGGTCGCGGCGGTGCGGATGAGCCGTTCCGGAAGTCAGTTGACCATTTTGGAGAACTTCCATCTTCACCGCGGTGCGCCTGCTTTCAGGTTGGTTCGCTTTGAACTTCTTGAAACGAGCCATTGGCTGCTCCCCTGCATGATGTTCAGACTGATCGGGAGAGGATACGCCCGACAAGTTCAATTTGGACATTGGAAAGTCCATAATGAGAAACTTCGCCGTGTGGGCAGGCTATGAGAAGGCCGATGATATGTTCGTCTCGATCTCGTCGGGAATCGTCGGCCCATCGGCCGGAACGCCGGTGCGGGACGCAAAGATCAACACCGGGAGGAAACCGAATGAACAGAGCTCTGACCACCCTGCTTGCCAGCACTGCCGCAATGGCCATCGCAGGGTTGGCTGCCGCCGATACGGTACGCATCGGCATCACCCAGAACAACGTCGGAATAGACAGCTATCAGACCACCTACGAGCAGGCCTTCATCGCAGCAGCATCGGAGCATCCCGACGTTGAAGTGATCGTGCTCGATGCTGGCGGCGATGTAGCGCGGCAGATCAGCCAGATGCAGGATCTCGTCCAGCAGCGTGTCGATGCGATCATCATCTGGCCAACCGACGGCCAGGCCGTGGTGCCCGCCGTCCGCAACGCCCACAACGCCGGCATTCCGGTCATCGTGACCAATTCGAACATCGCCGAGGCGGGTTTCGACTTCATCTCTGCGTTTTCTGGGCCGAACAACATCCAGCAGGGTGCCTACTCGGCCGAACTGATGTGTGACGCACTGGATGGCGAGGGCCAGATCGTCCAGATTACCGGCATGCCTGGCTACACCACCGCAATCGAACGTCAGAGAGGCTTTGACGATCGCCTGGCAGAGCTTTGTCCCGGTGTCACGCAACTCGATATTCAGCCAGGCGATTGGAACCGCGAACGTGCGCAGCGCACGATGGAAACCTTCCTGACCCGGTTCAACCAGATCGACGGTGTCTACTCGGGCGACGACAACATGGGCGTCGGTGCACTGAACGCGGCCAAGGCCGCCGGGCGCGCCGAAGGGATCATCTTCATCGGTGCCACAAACTTCGCCGTGGGGTACGATGCCATGGCGGCCGGCGAATACTACGGCTCGATCTATCAGTCACCGGTGGACGATGCGCGGGCGGCGTTGCAGACAGCGATCGATGTACTGGCGGGCGAAGAGGTGCCGTTCCTGAACTACTTCGAGACGCCGAAAATCACAGCCGAGAACATGGATCAGTACGACCGCCCCGTGTTCTGATCGATCAGAGATGGCGGGGTGCCGAAAGGTCGGCGCCCCGTGTCTTCATGTGGCACCCAGTTCTGGGCGCCGCTTCAAGCCACCGACGAGGAGGAGCGTAGGATGGTTCTGACCCGCATGCGGGCAAGTGGCCCAATGGTGGCCAAGCAGGGCATTTTGGTGGCCTTTGTCGTGTTTCTCGTCGTGTTCTCGCTTGCCTCGGACCGTTTCCTGACGGTCGAGAACTTCCTGTCCGTCTTTCGGCAATCGGCAATTATCGGGATCATGGCGCTGGGGGTCACCATCGTGGTGATCGGCGGAAATCTGGACCTTTCGGTCGGATCAATGCTGTCGTTTGCGACAGTGCTGGTGGTCGATCTGCATGATAAGATTGGCCCGGAGATGGCAATTATCGTCATGATCGCGGCCACGCTTTGCCTGGGCGCCGTCAATGGCTTCTTGGTCGGCATTCTCCGCCTAAACTCCCTGATCGTGACGCTTGGGATGCTTTCAGCGATCCAGGGCCTAGTGCTGATCTACAGTGGCGGCCAGAACGTGGACATCGTGGATCAGTCGGGCACGTGGTTCCGATTCTTCGGCCGGGGCGCCGTGCTGGGCATCGCCACCCCGATCGTGATGTTCATCGTGCTGGCGCTTATCTTCCACGTCATCATGAGCATGATGCCCTTCGGCAGAAAGGTCTACGCCGTCGGCGGCAACCCGACCGCCGCCAGCTTCTCGGGCGTCCCGCGGTCGCGGATCGTGTTCGTCACCTACCTGATCTCGGCCCTATGCGTTGCGCTGGCCGCGATTGTCTTGGGTAGCCGGGTGATGGGGTCGCAGAACAACGTCGGCCAGGGCTACGAACTGCAGGTACTGGCTGCCGTGATCCTGGGCGGAACGTCGCTTCTGGGCGGTGCTGGCAGTATCCTGAAGACGGTGCTTGGGGTCCTGATGCTGGCCTTCATCCAGAACGGCCTGATCCTGATGGGGCAGCCTTACTACACCCAATGGCTGGTGACCTGGGCCGTCATCATCGTCGCCGTCTGGCTGGATGTCGCGGCCAAGCGCGGCAAGCTGTTTTCACCGATCGCCTGAAGGGGGACCGTAAATGTCTGCACTTCGATCCATCGGTCCGCTCCGCTGGCTGATCCGCAACCCGATCTGGGGCTTCGTGCTTCTGGTCTTTATCTTCTTCAGCCTGGCATCCGAGCATTTCTTCGACTTCCGGAATTTCCAGAACATCATGGTCCAGACCTCGACCATCGGGCTGATCGCGCTCGGCATGACGCTGGTCATGATCAACGGCAATATCGACCTGTCGGTCGGCGCAACGCTGGCGCTGGCGGCGGCTTTCGCCGTCGACGTGCAAAGCTGGGCGGCCTTCGCCACGTGGGGCAACTGGCAAATTCTGCCGGCTGTCTGCATGGCGCTGCTGGTCGGCATCCTTATCGGGGCGCTGAACGGCATCATCGTTTGGAAGACCGGGGTCGACGCCTTCATCGTGACGCTGGGCGCGATGCTGGGCGTACGGGGCCTCGTCTTCGTCTACACCGGAGAGCAGTCTTTCTACGCGATGAACTTCGCCTATTCGGATTTCAGCTACAGTTCGGTCGGCCCGATTCCGTCGCTCGCGTTGGTCTTCATCGTCTGTACCTTTCTGGTTCATATCCTGCTGAGCCGGACCGTGCATGGTCGAAACACCTATGCGGTCGGCGGAAACCGAGAGGCAGCGGTGAATGCCGGCATCCGGGTCGGCCCGCACATGGTCTGGAATTTCATGCTGCTGGGCTTTCTGGCCGCCCTGGCCGGGGTCGCGCTGTCGACCCAGATGGGCGCGGCAACGCCGAACCTGGGACGCGATTACGAGCTTTGGACGATTACTGCTGTCGTGCTGGGCGGCACAAAGCTGACCGGCGGCAAAGGCGACATCATCGGCACGTTCGGTGGCGTGCTTGCCATCGGGATACTGCGCAATGGAATGAATCTGATGCAGGTGCCGGGGTTCTACGTTTACGTCATCCTTGGCTCGATTCTGATTGCGGTGCTGTTCCTTGACAAGCAGTTCAACCGCCGCAGCAATGGGGAGATCCGGACATGACGGACCAAACGCCTGCCTTGCGACTGCAGGACATCGTCAAGACCTTCCCCGGGGTGCGCGCACTCGACGGCGTCAGCTTCGAGGTGATGCCCGGCGAGGTGCA
This sequence comes from Paracoccaceae bacterium, assembly GCA_050485905.1. Taxonomy (GTDB): domain Bacteria; phylum Pseudomonadota; class Alphaproteobacteria; order Rhodobacterales; family Rhodobacteraceae; genus JAWLCA01. The sequence goes on from JBJHCH010000045.1 coordinate 19,384, forward strand.
CGCGCTCTTGGGCGAGAACGGGGCCGGGAAATCCACGCTGATGAAGGTTCTGGCCGGAATGCATCAACCCGACTCCGGCACCATCTTCATCAATGAGTCGCCCGTGGTGATGACGACCCCGCTGGAGGCCAAGGCGCAGGGCGTCGTGCTGATCCACCAGGAGCTCAGCCTCGCGCCCGAGATGACGGCGGCAGAAAATATCTACCTCGGGGAACTGCCAAGAAAGCGTTTCGGGTTCGTCGACTGGTCGCTCTTGAACGAGCGTTCCGGCGCGATCCTGAAGCGCCTAAACTGCCGCTTCGGCCCCGATGCGCTGGTGGCCGACCTGTCCATCGCCAATCAGCAGATGGTCGAGATTGCCCGCGCCCTGACGGTCGATGCCAAGGCGGTGGTCTTCGACGAACCGACCGCATCGCTGACCGATGCCGAAAAGGTGGTCCTGTTTGAAATCATCAGGGATCTGAAGAGCCGGGGAGTCGGCATCGTCTACATCTCGCACCGCATGGATGAAATCTTCACCCTGTCCGACAGGATCTCCGTACTGCGTGACGGGCAGTATCGCGGCACCTTGATCACCGCCGACACCGACGAAGAGGAGGTGACCAAACTGATGATCGGGCGCAGCCTTGATCTGTCACGCCTCGTCGGCGACGGAGAGCCCGGCGATGTTGTCCTGAAAGTTGAGGGGCTGGCCTGTGATCCGTTGTTCCGAAACATCGATTTCGAGGTTCGCACAGGCGAGGTTGTCGGTTTCTACGGCCTTGTCGGCGCCGGCCGGACCGAAATCGCCGAAACCCTCTTCGGTCTGCGCACGCCGTCTGCCGGCCGGATCCTGATCGACGGCAAGGACGTCTCTATCAACTCACCCCGGGACGCCATTGCGCTCGGCATCTCGCTGGTGCCCGAAAGCCGCAAGGAGCAGGGGCTCGTGCTGGGGATGAATTGCCGTGACAACATGACCTTGCCGCAGGTCGATGACCTGACTGCCGGACCCTTCGTGTCGGACGGGGCCGAGATCGCGATCTTCGATCAGTACCGCGACAGGCTGCAGATCAAGACGCCGAACTGGCGCCAGACCGTGGGCAACCTGTCGGGCGGCAACCAGCAGAAGATCGTGATCGGAAAGTGGCTGTCGATGCAGCCGCGGCTGCTGATCGTCGATGAACCGACTCGCGGCATAGACGTCGGCTCAAAGTCCGAGATTCACAAACTGATCCGCGAACTGGCGGGCCAGGGCTACGCGGTGATCGTGATCAGCTCGGAAATGCCTGAGGTGTTGCGCGTCTCGGACCGAATCATTGGCATGTATTCCGGCCAGATCATTCGCACCTTCACCGCAGACGAGGTAACCGAGGATAGCCTCGTCCAGGCGATATCCGGCATCGGCGAAGATCGTCGGGTGGCTTGATTGGGCGATGATGGCTGCAAGGTGCGGTTGCGCTTGAAGTGCCGAACAATCATCTGCCGCTTTCTAACTGTACGGTCGGCAAGTCGGCTTAACGCGAATGGTAGTGTCGGAAGTTTCTCGCACATCGTTCTCGCCCTACGGCAAATCCGGCGCGGTTCAGGGCACGCCCTATCCGCATTGCCAACTTTCCGAGTTGCCAAGACTGCCAGGCCCGGAGCGCCGTGATCAGCCAAAATGGCAGCTTAGGAGATGCAGCGTCGCAAGCGGGCTGAGCGTCTGGTACGGGCCGACCTTGTCTACCGGGTTGCCACCGTCGCATGGGGCGGAGAGTGGTCGGACGACAGCGCGAGAAAAGTCTAGAAGATGCGAGTACAAGCAGCCGTTCATAAAGTGCGCAGAGAATAAGGCTCATACAGCGACGGCTTGGTGCCGTCCTCTTGGAGGCGGTGCCGAAGCAAAATCTGCGTGATTAAGTAAGGCAGGCCAGGGTACACTTCAGCCCGTCGACTGGCGGATCAGCAGTTCTGGCGCGATGGCGATCCGGGCCGGGGTATCTTGGCTGCCGTCCCGCACGGCAAGGATTAACTCGGCGGCGCGCGCGCCGATTTCGTGTGGGTAGGGGTTGATCGTGGTCAGCGCGGGCACCGAGACGCCGGCGATCTCGTAGTCGCCGAAGCCTGCGATCCACAACCGCCCAGGCACCGCGACCCCGCGCCGCTGGCATTCGGTAAGCGCTCCGAAGGCCGACAGGTCCGACACGCAGATCACCGCCTCGGTGTCGGGCAGCGTGTCCAGAAGCCGCCCCATCGCCTCGGCCCCCTCGCGCATCGAGATCGGCGGCGCACCGGCAGCGATCAGGCGCGAGGTGTCGAGACCGTGGGCCAGCATGGCCGACAGGAACCCGGCGCGGCGGTCGGCGCCGCGCGTGTCGCGTGTCGTATCGCCGCCGATGAAGGCGATGCGCGTCAGCCCGCGCGCCACGAAGTGGTCGACCATGCCGCGCACCGTGTCGGCGTTGGAAAAGCCCACCACATGTCCGATCGGGTCCTCGGGCAGGTCCCAGGTCTCGATCACCGGGATCGCGGCGTTCTGCAGCATCCGCCGGGCGCGGGGCGTGTGGCGCCCGCCGGTGACGACGATGGCCTCGGGGCGGCGCCTGAGCAACTGCTCGATCAGCCGCTCCTCTTCGTGGATGTCGTAGTCGGTATAGCCCAGAAGGATCTGCAGCCCGCGCGCCTTCAGCCCCTCGGACAGGCCGCGCACGGTGTCGGCGAAGTTGGCGTTGTTGATCGACGGGATGGTGACGGCGATGAAATCCGTCTTCTGCGACCGCAGGTTCGAGGCGGTGCTGTCGAAGACATAGCCCAGATCGTCGGCTGCCTTCAGGATGGCATCGCGGGTGGCCGCGCTGACCGATCCGTCGGTCTTGTAGGCGCGGCTCACCGTCATCGGCGACACCCCCGCCAGGCGGGCGACATCGGCCATGGTCGGGGACTTCCGGACGGTGGTCATGGCGCCTTGGTATCGTTACCGCCTTGGGAAATCCAGCGGGGTCGCTCAGGCAGGTCCGAAGCTGTGCGCTGTGGTCACATGATGGTGGATCCGCCCGGTGAAGAACCGCGCGAGCACGGCCTCGGTCGCGGCGCGGCCTTCCTTGCGGATCGGGTGATCGAGGAAGGCGTCAACCGTCGCACGGTCGGGCCAGTCGATGGCGAGAATCAGGGGGAACTCGGGCGCGCCTTCGTCGCGGTCGTCGGCGAAGGTGACGTGCACCGCCAGCGCGCCCGGGAAACGGCGCCAGACGGGCAGGATTTCCGCCAGGACGGCAGCGCGGAAGGCCTCGGCCTGGCCGGGATGGACCTGGCCTTCGACAGCGCGTAACGGGTGATCATGTGCGCAGAGCCTCTCCAGGGCCTCAGATACTTTTCTTGAAGGCGAAGAACTCCATCAACGCGGCCTGATCCTCGCCGCCCAGTCCTGCTGCCGTCAGCATCCGGTGGATCTCGGCGCAGAGTGCGGTCAGCGGCATGGCCGTGTGCGTCAGGCGGGCTAAGTCGGCCGCGCCGTTCAGGTCCTTGACCATATTGTCGATGCGGCCCGTGCGGCGATAGTCGCGCGCAACAAAGCGGGGCATGTATTCCTGCAGGATGGCGCTGTCGGCGCGCCCGCCGGCAAGGGCCTTGGGGATCATGGTGGCGTCCACGCCTGCGGCTTCGGCCAACGCCGTCGCCTCGGCCACTGCAAGAAAGCCAAGCCCGCACAGCACCTGGTTGATCAGCTTGGTCGTCTGCCCCGCACCAGGGCCGCCCATCCGGGTCTGGTTCGAGGCAACCTTGGACAGGATCGCCTGCGCCGCGGCCACGTCTTCGGGCGCTCCGCCCTGCATCAGCGTCAGTTCTCCCGTCAGTCCCGACGAAAGCCGCCTGTATGTGGCCGACACCGGCCGCATGTTCAGCGACGATCCCCGGCACATCCGCGTCTACGACATGGTGGACGGGCGCCCCGTGAACGGCCGCATGTTCCACACGATCAGCCCGGGCTGCGCCGACGGCTTCCGGGTGGATGCGGACGGCAACCTGTGGTCTTCGGCCGCCGATGGGGTGCATTGCATCGCCCCGGACGGGAATCTGATGGGCAAGATCCTCGTGCCCGAGATCGTGTCGAACCTCTGCTTCGGCGGGCGGGCCAAGCACCGGCTCTTCATCACGGCCACGACCAGCCTCTATTCGATCGTTCTGAACCGGCGGGGGGTGCAGTGGCCGTGATCGGCCGTGGTGAACTGGTCCTGTCCTCGTGTCTCGCATGCGTAACCCTATTCGGACATGTGCTGCACCTTGTGGGTGACAACGCCGAGGATCTCCTGCGCGGATTGGACGATGTCGGGATCGGTGGGGAAGCCCATCAGCTTCGCTGACCGCAGGACGATCCGGTTTCTCTGGATCGCCTTCTCGGCGGTGGGAGGCTTCGTGCGCCAGATCGGCCGCAGCGCGGCGACAAGATCCTGGCGCGTGATCTGTGAGCCGGGCTTCTTGCCAATGGCCGGGATCATGTAGAGTTCAAGGGGGCTCTTCCATCACCTGAAGCGCGGATATTCAGGGCGACATAGGCCGCCCATCCCGCGTTGCCTGTCGCCACGCGCTCCGCTACATCTGGTGCGAGAACAGGAGACAGAATGAATCATTCCCCCCCTCTGCGCTGGCTTGGTGCGTTGATGCTGGTCGCCACGCTCGCCGCCTGCGCGGCGCCCCTGCGGGATGACGATACCCCGGCCAACCTGGGTGACTTCAGGCTCGGGCACAATCTTGTCGTGACCGACACGATGCAGATGGTACCGATTTCGCGCCCCGCGACCGCCGAGGAATGGACCGAGGTGCTGACCGAGGAGATCGACGCCCGCTTCCGCGGCTATCAGGGCGAAAAGCTCTATCATCTTGGCGTCAACATCGACGCCTACGCGCTGGCACCACCGGGGATCCCGCTGGTCGCCTCGCCCCGATCGGTGCTGGTGATCAGCGCCAATGTCTGGAGCGACGAGTTGGGCCGCAAGCTGCATGACGAGCCACGCCAGTTCACTGTCTTCGAAAGCTTGTCGGGGCAGACGCTTGTCGGGTCCGGCCTGACCCAGACGAGGGAAGAGCAGATGCGCAACCTGTCGCGCAACGCCGCCTTCCTGATCCAGCGCTGGATGGAGGAAAACCAGGACTGGTTTGGCCTGCCCGCCCGCCGCCGCGCCCCCACCCAGCCCGAGGAACGCTGAGCGGATCTGCTTGATTTTTCCCTGACGCGCCAGTAGACGGCGCGCGGTGTTGCAACGGGCCGGGCACCCCTTGGTGCCGGCCCCCGAAACGATGGGACGCCCGGAGATGGCAAAGGCAAAGTTCGAACGTAACAAACCGCATGTGAACGTTGGCACGATTGGCCACGTTGACCATGGCAAGACGACGCTGACGGCGGCGATCACGAAGTATTTCGGCGATTTCAAGTCGTATGACCAGATCGACGCGGCGCCGGAGGAGA